>NZ_JBFODC010000010.1:0-24863 GCF_040908105.1 Aeromonas sp. R7-2
CATCCGAACCCGCCGCAGAGGTGGACCCCAAGAAGGCGGCCATTGCCGCCGCCATCGCCCGGGCCAAGGCCAAGAAGGCTGCTCAGGCGCAAGGTGATGGGCCTGTGGTCGCGGGGGAGACATCCGTGAACACAACCGAACACGCCGTTGAGGCCTCGGCCGCCGCATCCGAACCCGCCGCAGAAGTGGATCCCAAGAAGGCGGCCATTGCCGCCGCCATCGCCCGGGCCAAGGCCAAGAAGGCCGCCCAGGCGCCGGTGGTCGCGGGTGAGACATCCGTGAACACAAGCGATAACGCCGTTGAGGCCCCGGCCGCCGCATCCGGACCCGCCGCCGAGGTGGACCCCAAGAAGGCGGCCATCGCCGCCGCCATCGCCCGGGCCAAAGCCAAGAAGCTGGCGGCCGAGGCTGCCTCCTCCCCTTCGACCGACAAGAGCCACTGATCCATGTTCAATATCGCGAGTGCGCCTTTTGCCCACAACCGCAAACAGACCCAGACCCTGATGGTGCTGGTGATCCTGGCCTGCCTGCCCGGCTTCCTGGCGCAGACCTGGTTCTTCGGCTGGGGGACCCTGATCCAGATCCTGCTGGCGCTGGTCACGGCCCTGGGTTCGGAGGCCCTGGTCCTTCGCCTGCGCGGCCGCCCCGTCAAACCGGCCCTGCTGGATGGCAGCGCGGCGCTCACCGCCGTGCTCATCGGTCTCTCCCTGCCCCCCTTGCTGCCCTGGTGGATGCTGGTGCTGGGCACGGCGTTCGCCATCATCATCGCCAAGCATCTCTATGGCGGGCTCGGTCAGAACCTGTTCAATCCTGCCATGGTGGCCTATGTGCTGCTGCTGGTCTCCTTCCCGGTCCAGATGACCAGCTGGCTGCCCCCCTCCAGCATCGCCGCCTACGACATCGGCTTCGCCGATGCGGCCTCGGTGATCTTCACCGGCTTCAGCCTCGACGGCTACAGCATGCTGCAGCTCAAGCAGGGGGTGGATGGCCTGACCATGGCCACGCCGCTGGATACCTTAAAGACCGGGCTGACCCAGGGGCTGACCGCCACCGAAGTGATGACCCACAAGGTCTTCGAGGGCTGGGGTGGCATCGGCTGGAGCTGGGTCAACCTCGGCTACCTGCTGGGAGGCCTCTTCCTGCTCCAGCAGAAAGTGATCAACTGGCGCATTCCGACTGCCGTGCTGGGCGCATTGCTGCTCGCTGCCACCCTGGGCTATCTGGCTACCCCGGATGCCACCGCCACCCCCATGCTGCACCTGTTCAGCGGTGCCACCATGCTCGGGGCCTTCTTCATCGCCACCGATCCGGTGAGTGCCAGCACCACCGCAAAGGGGCGCCTCGTCTACGGTGTGCTCATCGGCGTGCTGGTCTATGTCATCCGCCGTTTTGGCGGCTATCCGGATGCCTTCGCCTTCGCCGTGTTGCTGGCCAACCTGTGCGTTCCCCTGATTGACAGTCTGACCCGCCCCAAGGTCTATGGAGCCCGTCGCAAATGAACCCCCATCTGAATTGCCGCAGACGCGAGACAGGGAGCCTCCCATGTTGAAAAGCATGCGCAAGAATGGCCTGACCCTGGCCCTCTTTGCCCTCGGCTGCACCGCCATGGTGGTGCTGACCAACGAACTGACCCGGGATCGCATCGCCCACCAGCAAGAGCTGGAGAAGCTGCGCACCCTGCAGGCCCTGCTGCCCGAGGGGAGTTATGACAACGATCTGGTGGCCAGTTGCAAGCTGGTCAGCAGCCGGGAATACCTGGGCAGCGATGAGCCCATGCCCCTCTATACCGCCACCCTCAAGGGGGTGCATACCGGCTACGCGCTGGAAACCGTGGCCCCCGATGGTTACAGTGGAGCCATTCGCATGGTGGTCGGCACCGATGCCAAGGGGGCCGTCAGCGCGGTCAGGGTGCTGGCCCACAAGGAAACCCCGGGGCTTGGTGACAAGATAGAGCTGAAGAAATCCAGCTGGATCGAAAGCTTCATCGGCAAGTCCCTCACGGCCGACAACGACACCACCTGGGCGGTGAAGAAGGATGGCGGCGAATTCGACGCCTTCACCGGAGCCACCATCACCCCGCGGGCCGTGGTCAAGGCGGTGAAAAATTTGCTGAGGCTGCAACAGGAGCACCCCGAACTGCTGCACGATGCCCCCTCCTGCCATACCAACCCCTAACGCCGGAGCACACGCTATGGAACAAGTCGACGTGATTGACACGGCCAGCCAACCCGCCGGGGAAAGTGGCCGCCGCGAAGAGCTCAAGGAGCTGATGCTGCAGGGACTGTGGAAGAACAACCCCTCCCTGGTGCAGGTGCTGGGGCTCTGCCCCACCCTGGCGGTCTCCTCCACCTTTACCAATGCGCTGGGGCTCGGCCTTGCCACCATGGTGGTACTGGTCTGCTCCAACCTCGCCGTCTCACTGGTGCGCAACTGGGTGCCCAAGGATATCCGCATCCCGGTCTACGTGATGATCATCGCGGCCCTGGTGACCAGCGTGCAGCTGTTGATGAACGCCTACACCTACGGCCTCTATCAGGCGCTCGGCATCTTCATCGCCCTCATCGTCACCAACTGCGTCATCATCGGCCGTGCCGAAGCCTATGCCTCCAAGAACCCGCCCCTGCTTGCCGCCCTCGACGGCTTCATGATGGGGCTGGGCTTTACCCTGGTGCTGCTGGTACTGGGGGGCCTTCGCGAGATCATCGGCATGGGCACCCTGTTTGACGGTGCCGAGCTGCTGCTGGGTGACTGGGCCAAGTCATTGCGCGTCGAGCTGTTCCACGCCGACGCCAGCCTGCTGCTGGCGATCCTGCCCCCCGGCGGCTTCATCGGCCTCGGTTTGATGATCGCCGGCAAAAACGCCATCAACGACTGGATGGGCCGCAAGCAGAGTGCCGAGAAGGCCCACTGCACCGTGCCGGCGGCGGGCGCCCGCACTACCCAGCTCTGAGACAAGAGAGAGCCATGAACAACCAGAAACGCAGGCTGATCCTGGAGCGGTTGCGCGATGACAACCCCCATCCCACCACAGAGCTCAACTTCACCACGCCCTTCGAGCTGCTCATCGCCGTGCTGCTTTCGGCCCAGGCCACCGACGTGAGCGTCAACAAGGCCACCGACAAGCTCTATCCGGTGGCCAACACCCCCCAGGCCATGCTGGATCTGGGGGTGGACGGGGTCAAGGAGTACATCAAGACCATCGGCCTGTTCAACACCAAGGCCGAGAACGTCATCAAGACCTGCGCCATTCTGCTGGAGCGCCACGGCGGCGAGGTGCCGGAGAATCGCGAGGCCCTCGAGGCCCTGCCCGGCGTCGGCCGCAAGACGGCCAACGTGGTGCTCAACACCGCCTTCGGCTGGCCCACCATCGCCGTCGACACCCATATCTTCCGGGTCTCCAACCGCACCGGCTTTGCAGTGGGCAAGAACGTCGATCAGGTGGAGGAGAAGCTGCTCAAGGTGGTCCCCGCCGAGTTCAAGCTGGACGTGCATCACTGGCTCATCCTGCACGGGCGTTACACCTGTCTCGCCCGCAAGCCCCGCTGCGGCTCCTGCATCATCGAAGATTTGTGCGAATACAAAGAGAAGGTCTATCCCGAGAGTTGATCTGCAGGCCTCTGCGGATCCGGTCTCGGGCCATGGATTCAAGGCAGTACCAATCCACCAACCCGGAGAATTGAGCAATGAGAATTCTGCATACCATGTTGCGCGTCGGCGATCTGCAACGTTCCATCGACTTCTACACCCGAGTGCTGGGCATGACACTGCTGCGCAAGAGCGAGAACAGCGAATACAAGTACACCCTGGCCTTCGTCGGCTACGGCGACGAGAAGGATGAAGCCGTCATCGAGCTCACCTACAACTGGGGCGTGAGCGAATACGAGCTCGGTTCCGCCTATGGTCACATCGCCCTGGAAGCGGACGACATCTATGCCACCTGCGAGGCGCTGCGCGCCGCCGGCGCCAAGATCACCCGCGAACCGGGCCCGGTGAAGGGCGGCACCACCGTCATCGCCTTCGTGGAAGACCCGGACGGCTACAAGATTGAGCTGATTGCCAAGAAAGACGCCGGTACCGGCCTGGGCGCCTGAGCCCACGCCGCCTGGCGGTGAGAAAAACAACGGGGCCCAGGGCCCCGTTTTCATTGGCTGCGGCCACCGTCAGGCCAGGCGGAAGCGCCCCATGCTCTGGCGCAGACCCGCCGCCAGCTGGCTAAGCTCCAGACAGGCTTTGGCGGTGTGATCCGCGCCGGTCGCGACCTCGTTGGAGGAGTCGTTGATGCGCGCCACGTTGCGGCCCAGCTCATCGGAGACCGCATCCTGCTCGCCACAGGCACTGGCAATCTGGATCGCCATGTCGGCTATCTGGGCCACCGCCTCTTCAATCTGACGAATGCCCGCGCTGGTGCGTTCGCTCTGGCTCACGCACTGGCGGATCATCTCGCAACTCTGGCCGGTCACCGACTTCGCCCGGTTGGCACGGGCCTGCAGGGTCTCGATGATGGCGACGATTTCGCCGGTGGAGGCCTGGGTACGCCCCGCCAGGGTGCGCACCTCGTCGGCCACTACCGCAAAGCCGCGCCCCTGCTCACCGGCACGGGCCGCCTCGATGGCGGCATTGAGTGCCAGCAGGTTGGTCTGGTCGGCAATGCCGCGAATGACATCCACCACCAGGTTGATCTGGGCGGACTCTTTCTCCAGTTCACTCACCAGGTTGCCCGCCTGCTCCATCTCACCGGCCACCCGGGTGATGGCATCCAGTGCCCCCTGCACATCCTGACTGCCGCGACGAGCCAGGGCATTGGCGGAGCTTGCCGACTCCGAGGCCACCTCGGTGTTGCCCGCCACATCCGCTACCGTCGCCTTCATCTGGGCCATGGCGGTGGCGACCTGGGCTATCTCCTGCTGCTGGCTCTGGATCCCCTGGGATGATTGCTCGGAGACCGCGCTCACCTCCTCGATGGCGGCCCCCAGCTGGGTCACGGCGGCGGCCACCTCCTCGATGAGCCCACGCAGGTTGTCCTGCATCTTGAGGGAGGCGCTGGCCAGCATCCCCAGTTCGTCCTGCCCGATGTGCTGGCGATCCAGCCGATGGGTCAGATCCCCCAGGGCGATGGCATTGGCCTGGGCCACCACGGCTTGCAGGGGCAGACAGATCTGGCGGGTGAGGAACCAGGTCATGACCCCCATGAAGATCAGCAGGGTCGCGATGCTCACCACGGCAAAGGTCATCACCATGGTGACGCTGCCAAGCAGACTGCCACGGTTCTCTTCCACAAAGCCAAGATTCACCTTCACCAGGGCACGCACCGCCAGCTCCAGCTTGGTGTAGAGTCCGTTCGAGCGAAACAGCGCCTCCCTGGCCTCATCCCTGCTGCCCTGGAACAACAGGGCATCCACCTGGTTGACGGCCCCCAGATATTGCAGCCACTGCTGCTTGACGCGGTTGAAGGCCTGGCGTTCATGCTCGGCCCCCACGGTTGCCTCGTAGGCATCCATGACCTGCTGCACCTTGCCCAGGCTCTCCTGGATGCGGGCGCGGCGAACCTGCCTGTCGACGGCATCTTCCACCATCAGCAGGGCAAACTGGGCACGGCGCACATAGGAGACGTCATAGAGCAGGTTGTCCACCGAGAGCACGCTTGGCAGGGTGGAGTCGGTGAAGTTCAATACCCGATCCCGAATGTCCCGCAGTTCGGTGGCGAGAAACAGGCCGAAGACGGCGTTGATGACGGCAATGACCGCAAAGACGGCGGCAATCTTCTTGCCGATGGAGAGATGCTTGTAAGACATGTTGGCTGGTGATCCTCGACTGCAGATGTGCAGTGACACAATGATCACATCCGTGTAAGCGGTGACCCGAGACTCCTGACGGGAAATGACGATGGGAGCGAAGAGAGGGGATCCCTTGCTTCCCGCTCGCCCCACGCCGGGCCTTGTGCCCGCCACGAGGCTGCCAGCACAGGAGCGACCAGCTCGACGCAAAACTTGAGCCGATTGCCACAATCGGTCCGTCGTCATGGACAAAGCAGGGGCCAGGTTATGTAATGGCCGCTCGTCTCTCCCCATTCCTGTCTTCAGAGGCCCCATGGACAACGTATCGACCCTCTCCCCTTCCTGGTCTGTCCAACTGCGCGAGCAGATAGCAGATCGCCCCCTCATCGCCCTGGGGCTGCTGCTCGCCCTGGTCGCCGTGCTGCTGCTCCTGGTGCAGAGTCTCGTCATGCTGGCAGCAGGAGAGATCACGGCCGGGGTACGCTATGGCCTCATTGGCGGCGCTGCGGGTTTTGCCGCCACGGCGCTGGGCGCCCTGCCTGCCCTGTTCCTGCGCGCCGTTCCCCAACGGGTGGAAGATGCCATGCTGGGGTTCGCCGCCGGCATGATGCTGGCGGCGAGCGCCTTCTCCCTGCTGCTGCCGGGGCTCGAGGCCGCCGAGGGGATCACGGGTGACGGCTTCCTCGCCGCCGCCGTGGTGGTGGCCGGTATGACCCTCGGGGTGCTGCTGATGCTGGGACTGGATCAATTCACCCCTCACGAACACGACAAGACCGGCCCCTGTGGTCCCGGCCATGAGAGCTGCTCACGGGTCTGGCTGTTCGTCTTCGCCATCGCCCTGCACAACCTGCCCGAAGGCATGGCCATCGGGGTCAGCTTCTCCCAGGGGGACATGACGGTGGGACTGCCCCTCACGACCGCCATTGCCCTGCAGGACATTCCCGAAGGACTGGCTGTAGCGCTGGCCATGTGCGCAGCCGGTTTTCGCCCGCCGGTGGCCGTGCTGGTTGCCATCGGCAGCGGCCTGCTGGAACCGCTCGGCGCCCTGCTCGGGGTCGGACTCGCCAGCGGCATGGCCATCGCCTACCCCATCGGCCTCGGGCTCGCGGCTGGTGCCATGCTGTTTGTTGTCTCCCACGAGGTGATCCCGGAAACCCATCGCAACGGCCACCAGACCCACGCCACCCTGGGTCTCATGGCGGGCTTCGCCCTGATGATGACACTGGATACAGCCCTGGGGTGAGACGCCGATGCCCCATGCAACCCGTGGTCTCCCACGAGGTGATCCCGGAAAACCATCGCAACGGCCACCAGACCCACGCCACCCTGGGCCTGATGGCGGGCTTCGCTCTGATGATGACCCTCGACACCGCGCTCGGCTGATCACCCCCCTCAAGCCCCGTGCTCCCGGTGACGACAGCGCGCCCCCCTTGAAATAAGAGGGGGAAATCGCCTAATGTTGAGCCCCCGGCGCCCTTTGACTGGTTGATGTACGGCGCCTGAATCCCATCGGAAGCCTGCCCGGATGACCCTCAGGATAATCCTGCTGCTGTGTCTGCTTGTCCTCACCGCCAGGGCCATTGGCGCCACCGAGGTCTTTCATACCGCCGCGCAGCAGGCGTCGTCCCCCAAGTACGTGACGCTCCCCGACGGGCATGTCGGCGGGATCTGCGTCGATCTCTTCCGGCTCATGGAAGCAAGGGAGCCTGCCCTTCGCATTGAGGGAGATCAGCGCTTCCTGCCGCTGCGACGGCTGGAAAAGAAGGTGCAGCACGGCCAGCTGGACTTCATCTGCGGCGTGGGAGAGAGCCCGGCCAGGCGGGATCACTTCATCGTCCTGACCCCCGCCATCTTCACGGTGCGCTACCACCTGGCGGTGCGCCGTGACGATCCCGTCGAGATACGCAGCTGGCAGGATGTCAGGGCCCTCGGCCAGGGGGGCATCATCCTCATCAACCATGGCAGCGGCGCCATCGCCCGGCTCCAGGACATCGGCGGCCTCATCATCGACAGCGGCGGGATCAGCAACCAGGCCAACTACGAGAAGTTGTTGATGAAGCGCGGCCGTTTCGTCTACTACCGCTCCCCGGGGTTTGAGTCCGACTTGCGCGAACAGGGGCTGGCCGACAAGATCCGCATCCTCCCCACCGTGATGGAAGAGACTCCCTTCTACATCCTGTTCCATCGCCACAGTGCCCCCGAGCGCCTGACCCTGTTCGCCAACACCCTGCAACGGCTCGCAGACAGTGGTGAACTGGCCGCCCTGGCCAGACGCTACCCCTGACCCCCCATCCGCGCCATCGCAATGCTCGGCGCCACCGCCAAGTTTTGCTATCATCCACGCCAACTTTTTCGGCCCAGCGGCCATCGAGACGAGGTAGATGATGAAAGTAGGTATTATCGGCGCCATGGAGCAGGAAGTGGCCCTGCTGCGCAGCCAGCTGAGCGAGCCCACCACCCTGCAACTGGGCGGCTGCGAGTTCTATCAGGGCAAGCTGGCCGGTAAAGAGGTGATCCTGACTCGCTCCGGCATCGGCAAGGTCGCCGCCAGCGTCGCCACCAGCCTGCTGCTGGAGAAGTTCGCTCCCGATTGCGTCATCAACACCGGTTCCGCCGGCGGCTTCGCCCAGGATCTGCACATCGGTGACGTGGTCATCGCGAGCGAGATGCGCTTCCACGACGTGGACGTGACCGCCTTCGGTTACGAAATGGGCCAGATGGCCCAGCAGCCCGCCGCCTTCCCCTGCGACGAAAAACTCATTGCCCTGGCACAGGCCTGCATTGCCGAGCAAGGCAAGCACCAGACCAAGGTCGGGCTCATCTGCACCGGCGATCAGTTCATGTGCAAGCCGGACGCCATCGCGAAAGCCCGTGCCGACTTCCCGCAGATGCTGGCGGTGGAGATGGAAGGAGCCGCCATCGGCCAGGTGTGCCACATGTTCAAGGTGCCCTATCTGGTGGTACGGGCCATGTCGGACATCGCCGGCAAGGAGCAGGTGGAATCCTTCGATGCCTTCATCGAGGTGGCGGGTCAACATTCCGCCGAAGTGATCATCGCGCTGCTCGGCAAGCTGTGATCGACGCCCCCTCCTGGGATGCCCTGATGACCGCCCTCGCCTCCACGACGGCGGCCATCATGGTGGGGGCCGCCCTGCTGGAGGCCCTGCTGCCCTGGCCCGCACGCTTTCGACCCGGCGCAGCCGTGCCTCTGCTCACCCGCCTCGGCCAGAAGGTCTATCGCCCCGACGGCACGACACGCCAGCAGAGCCAGGCCGGGCTCCTTGCCCTGCTGGTGGTCTGGGTGCCCTGCGCTGCCGGTCTCTGGGCGGTGCGCAATCTCTCCCTGTCCGAGCCCCTGTTCGACCTACTGTTCCTGCTGCTGATGCTCGAATCCCGCCCCTTGCGGGAACTCGCCCGGGGGAGCTGCGCCCTGGCGACCCAGGAGACGCTGGTCGTAGCGAGGCTGCAGGTCGCCCCCTGGCTCAAGCGGGAAACCGGCAAGCTCTCGGTGATGGGGTTGAACAAGGCGGTGAGCGAGACCTGCGTACTGCGCATCGTGGGTCAGTGGGCCGCCCCCCTGCTGGGCTTCGCCCTGGCCGGGGTACAGGGTGCCCTGCTGGTGCGGCTCGCCCAGTTGACCCATCTGGCGTGGAACCCCAAGCAAAGCGCGTTCGTCCACTTCGGCCACCCGGCTGCGGCGCTCTATCAGGGTTTCTGCGCCCCCGCCATCCTGTTGCTGGCGCTCCCCCTGTGCCTGACCCAGGTGCGCGGACTGGGCAACAGAGTGCGACCTGCGCTGCATTGGCCCCATCCCGCCATGGGGGTCCTGCTCGCGCTGCTGGCCCGGGCGACGGGCCGCCGACTCGGCGGCCCCCGCTACTATCAGGGCCAGCTGGTGCGCTTTCCGGTATTTGATGAAGGGAGCGAACCCGATGCCAACCTGCCCCTGCGCCTGCTGCAGCGTCTGCAACTGACCGGCTGGGGCTGGCTCGGGCTCTCGCTGCTCCTGACATGGATGGCGCTCAATCATGGCTAATCGCGTTTCCCTTCGTGCCCTGGGCCTGTTTGTCTGCCTGCTGGGCACCTCACTGTGCGCCATGGCCACCCCGCCGCAGCGCATCGTGAGCCTCACTCCCCATCTGACGGAACTGCTGTTCGATATCGGCGCCGGGGATCGCGTGGTCGCCACCGACGATGCCTCCGATTACCCCGCCGAGGTGGCCAACCTCCCCAGGGTGGCCAACTATCGCAGCATCAACCTCGAGGCGCTGCTGGCCCAGAAGCCGGATCTGGTAGTGGCCTGGCGCTCCGCCCAGGCCCGCATGCTGGGCCCGGTCGAGCGCCTCGGCATCCCCGTCTTTTACTCGGAGCCCACCGACTTTGCCTCCCTGGCCACCGAGATGCGCAGCCTGGGGCACCTGCTCGGGCTCACGCCCAGAGCCGACGAGCAAGCCCGCGCCTATCTGACCCGGCTCGACGTCCTGGCTGCGCGCTACGGCGAGCCCAAGCCCCTGTCTGTCTTCTATCAGCTCTGGTACCCGCCGCTCACCAGCGTCAATAATTCGACCTGGCCGGGGCAGGCCATCACCCTCTGCGGCGGACGCAACATCATGGCGACGGCGGGAGCAGCCTACCCCCAGGTCGGGCTGGAGCAGGTGATCAAAGCCAATCCCGGGCTTATCCTGGCTGGCGGCCGGGATCCTTCCGTGCTGGATCACTGGCGGCAGTGGCCCATGCTGGACGCCGTCAAACACCAGCGGCTCGCCCTCATCAACGCCGATGAACTGCACCGCTTCACCCCCCGCGCCCTCAACGCGGTGGAGCAGATATGCGAGGCGATCGCCGGGGCCAGCACGCCAACTCTTTGATGGCGCCTGCATCACGGCGATGCTGTCTCCCATATCGTGGGTTATGGCATAAAATATGCTTTTGAATCTAACAGACACTCACTTCATAACGGGACCATGACATGTTCAACGGCAAAACGATCCTGATCACCGGGGGAACCGGCTCCTTTGGCAAGAAGTTCATCGAGGCTGTCCTCTCCCTCTACACGCCGAGCCGATTGATCGTCTACTCCCGTGATGAACTCAAGCAGTTCGAGATGCAGCAGCGTTTCAATCACCCCTGCATGCGCTATTTCATCGGTGACGTACGGGATGCCGAGCGCCTGGACATGGCCATGCACGGCGTGGACTTCGTGGTGCATGCCGCCGCCCTCAAGCAGGTGCCTGCCGCCGAATACAACCCCATGGAGTGCATCAAGACCAACATCCATGGTGCGGAAAACGTCATCAAGGCGGCCCTCAACAACGGGGTCGAGAAGGTGATCGCCCTCTCCACCGACAAGGCGGCCAATCCGGTCAACCTGTATGGCGCCACCAAACTCTGCTCCGACAAGCTGTTCGTCGCCGCCAATAATATGGCGGGCAAGCACCCCACCATTTTCTCCGTGGTACGTTATGGCAACGTGGTCGGCTCCCGGGGCTCTGTGGTGCCCTTCTTCGATCGCCTGATCAAGGAAGGGGTCAGCAGCTTGCCCATTACCCATGCCGAGATGACCCGTTTCTGGCTCACCCTGCAACAGGGGGTCGAGTTCGTGCTGACCAACTTTGCCCGCATGAAAGGGGGGGAAGTGTTCGTTCCGAAGATCCCGTCGGTACGCATCACGGATCTCGCCAGCGCCATGGCGCCGGACTTGCCCCAGGAGATCATCGGCATCCGTCCGGGCGAGAAGTTGCACGAGGTGATGTGTCCGGCTGACGACTCCTACCACACCTATGAATTTGACGACTATTACGTCATCGCTCCCAGCATCACCTTCACCAGCCGAAACAATGACTTCGCCGTCAATGCCCTGGGTGACACCGCGGTGCGGGTCGAGCACGGCTTTGAATACAATTCCCTCAATAATCGCCACTTCCTGTCGATAGAGGAATTGAAAGTCATGAATCAGCAGGTGCTCGCCGAATGATCCCCTATGGACGCCAATCCATCACAGATGAAGATATCGAAGCCGTCGTCGCCGTGCTGAAGTCGGACTACCTCACCCAGGGTGAGGCGGTCCCCGCCTTCGAACAGGGATTGGCCGACTACTGCCAGGCTCCCCACGTGATCGCCTGCAGCAACGGCACCACGGCCCTGCACCTTGCCTGCGCCGCGCTGGCGCTGGGCGAACAGGATTGGGTCTGGGTATCCGCCATCAGTTTCGTCGCCTCCGCCAACTGTGCCCGCTATTGCGGCGCCCAGGTGGATTTCGTCGACGTGGACTCCGCAACCGGCAACCTCTGCGTGACGGCGCTGCGCGAGAAGCTGCAACAGGTTCAGGGCAGCGCTCGTCAGCCGAAAGCCCTGGTCGCCGTGCATCTCGCGGGCCAGCCCTGCGATCTCGCCGAGATAGGCGCCCTGTGCCGAGAATATGGCGTGTCCCTCATCGAAGATGCCTGCCATGCCCTGGGAGCCTGTTATCAGGGAGAGCCCATCGGCAGTTGTGCCCACAGCGACATGACCGTCTTCAGCTTCCATCCGGTCAAGCCCATCACGACCGGGGAAGGGGGCGCCGTCACGACTCGCAGTGCCGAGCTGGCCGCGAGGCTTCGTCTCTATCGCAGCCATGGCATCACCCGGGATCCGGCGCAGTTGACCGTCGACACTCCGGGGGGCTGGTACTACGAGCAGCAGGTACTCGGCTTCAACTATCGCCTGACCGACATCCAGGCGGCGCTGGGAAGCAGCCAGCTCGCCCGCCTGCCGCAGTTCATTGACAGGCGCCGGTTGTTGGCTGCCCGCTACGACGAGCTACTGACCCGACTGCCGGTCGAGCCCTTGCACCAGGGGCATGACAGACTCAGTGGCTACCACCTCTATGTGATCCGGGTGCAAGACCGGGATGAGGTGTTTGCCCGCCTGAGAGACGCCGGTATCGGCGTCAACGTGCACTACATGCCCATTCCGGCCCAGCCCTATTACCGTGATCTCGGCCACGACCCCGCCAACTATCCCGGTGCCCAGACCTATTATCGACAAGCCATCAGCCTCCCCCTGTTCCCCGGCCTCTCCCTGGCCGAGCAGGATCAGGTCGTTCAGACCCTGGAGTCGGTGCTATGCGCCTAGCACTGGGTACGGTCCAGTTCGGGCTCGATTACGGCATCAGCAACCGCGCAGGCGAAGTGCAGGATCAGGAGCTCGACGCCATTCTGGCCCTGGCCCGCAAGCTGGGGGTGAATACCCTGGACACGGCCCAGGCCTACGGCAAGGCCGAGGCGAGGCTCGGGATGTGCAACACCGCCGACTTTCAGGTCATCACCAAGCTCTCACCCAATATCGATGCCGCAGATCTGACCCCCTCTTTGGAGGCCAGCCTGCAACGACTGGCTCGCCCCAGTGTCGAGGGCTTGCTGCTGCACCGCAGCCAGGACGCCAGTCCGGCCCTGTTCGAGCGGCTGGCAGAGCTGCAGCGACAGGGCAAGGTGGGCAAGGTGGGCGTCTCTGTCTACACCCCCGAGGAGCTGACGCGTTGGCTCGAGCAGGGTTATCCCCTGGAGCTGGTACAGCTCCCCGCCAATCTGCTCGATCAGCGTTTTTTGCGCGCAGGCTGGTTCGACCGGTTGCAGGCCATGGGGTGTGAAATCCATGTGCGCTCCCTCTTCCTGCAAGGCCTGTTATTGATGCAGCCAACCCTTCGTCCCCCTTATTTTGACGCCTTCAGCGAACCGCTCTCGCGACTGGATGGGTGGCAGCCCCATCTCTCCCTCCTCCACAAGGCGCTTGCCCTGATCCCGGCCCTGCCCCAGGTGAGCCGCTTCGTGGTAGGCGTCTGCCACGCACACGAGCTGGCAGCGATTGCATCTGCCTATGACCATCTGCATCCTGCTCAGGACGCCGAACTGGCAACCCTCGCCTGCGACGAGCCGGCCCTCATCAACCCTGCCATGTGGAGAACATCATGATCCTCGGGATCCTGCAGGCCAGAGCCAACTCCAGCCGACTGCCTGGCAAGGTGCTCAAGCCTCTGCTCGGCGAGCCCATGCTCGCCCGCCAGATAGAACGGCTCAAACGTTCCGCCAGGCTGGATCAACTGGTGGTCGCCACCAGCGATCAGCGCGAGGATGAGGCCATCGCGGCGCTTTGCGCCAAGCTGGACGTGCCCTGTTTCCGTGGCCCGCTGGACGATGTGCTGCTGCGTTTTCATCTCGCGGCCCAGCCCTTTGGGCCCAGCCAGATTGTCAGGCTCACCGGGGATTGCCCCCTCGCGGATCCGGCCCTTATCGACGAGCTTGTCGCGCTTCATCTGGACGGTGGCTACGACTACAGCAGCAACTGTTGGGAGCCCAGCTACCCGGATGGGCTGGATGCCGAGATCTTGAGTGCCGCCACCCTCGATTTGCTCGCCGAACGTGCGCACACCCTGACCGAGCGTGAGCATGTGACCTACTACATCCGCCAGCATGCGGATGCGTTCAAGATTGGCACATTGAGTCGCACCCCCAGCCTCGCCCACCTGCGCTGGACGGTGGACGAACCCGCCGACTTCACCCTGATCGAGCAGATATATCAGCGTCTTTACCCGTCAAACCCAGCCTTTGCCACCGACGACATTCTCGTCCTGCTGGCTCGTGAGCCGCAGTTGGCAACCCTGAACACTCAACATCAACGCAATGAGGGGCTGGCGCGATCGCTGGCCAAGGAGAACCACTCATGACCTCACGGTATCAGCATTCACTGACCCTCTCAGCCCGGGCCGAGCAGAGCATTCCCTTAGGGTCCCAGACCTTCTCCAAGAGCCGCCTCTGCTTCCCCTACGGCGCCGCCCCGCTCTTTATCGAGCGCGGCCAAGGTGCCAGAGTGTGGGACGTGGATGGCAACGAGTATCTCGACTTTGCCAGCGGCCTGCTCGCCATCAGCCTGGGTTACTGCGATCCGGAGGTGAACCAGGCCGTGATGCAGCAGCTCAACCTGGGCTCCATCTTCTCCCTGCCCCACCGTCTTGAGACCGAGGTCGCCGAACAGCTGATCGAGCTCATCCCTTGCGCCGAGATGGTGCGCTTTGGCAAGAACGGCACCGATGCCACCTCCGCCTGCATCCGCCTCTCTCGCGCCGTCACAGGGCAAGAGCGGGTCGCGGTCTGCGGCTACCACGGCTGGCAGGACTGGTACATAGGCTCCACCACCCGCCACCTGGGGGTGCCCGAGTGCGTACGCGAGCTGACCCATCGCTTCGACTACAACGATCTGGCCTCCCTCAAGGCCCAGCTGGAAGCCCACCCCGGTGAGTTTGCCGCCGTGATCCTGGAGCCCATGAACGTCGCCTGGCCCGCCCCGGACTTTCTGCCCGGTCTGCGACAGCTGTGCGACGAGCACGGCGCCCTGCTGGTCTTTGACGAGACTATCACAGGTTTTAGAAATCATTTAGGAGGCGCCCAGACCCTGTTCGGGGTGACCCCGGATCTGGCCGCCTTCGGCAAGGGGATGGCCAACGGCTTCCCCATCTCCGCCGTAGTGGGCCGCCGCCAGTACATGCGCCGCATGGAGGACATCTTCTTCTCCGGCACCTTCGGCGGCGATGCCATCGCCCTGGCGGCGGCCAACGCCGTGATCGGCAAGATGCGTCGGCTCGACGTGCCCACTCGCCTGGCCGAGCGGGGCCAGCAACTGCTCGATGGGCTCAACGCCCTGTTGCAAAAGCTGGATGCCCCAGGCTGGCTGCAAAGCGCCGGCCACCCCAGTTGGTGTTTCTTACTGACAGGTGATTCAACCAACCACACAAGCTGGCAGTTAAAGAGCTATTTAATGCAGGAGCTGTGCAAGCGTGGCATCCTTAGCCTTGGCAGCCACAACCTGAACCTTGCCCATAGTGAAGAGGACATTCGAACCCTGCTGGCCGTCTATGCAGAAGTCCTGCCGGAGCTTATCCGTCTGGACGCGAGCAAGGCCATCCATCAGGCTCTGGATGGCGAGCCTATCCAGCCGGTATTCAAGGTGCGCTGAGTGCAACCAGATATGCCGCAGACTCAACGCACAGCATCGGATAGCATGAGGCTAGACGGCCAGCGGATTGTTTTTCGTACCGATGCATCGCTGGAGATCGGTTCAGGCCATGTAATGCGCTGTCTGACCCTAGCCGATGCATTGAGTGAGAAAGGGGCTGAGTGCTGGTTTATCTGCCGTGCGCATCCAGGACACCTGGCTGAGCTTATCCGTACCCGTGGGCACCACTGCCATCTGCTTGACACAGTCGCCGAGCCAGAACAAGGCTCTGTGGACATATCCTCACCTGCACATGCGAGCTGGCTTGGATGCAGCAGGATGCTGGATGCTGCACAAACCCATGTAATTCTGGCCGAGATGTGTCCAGCATGGTTGATTGTCGACCACTACGCTCTCGACGCCCACTGGGAAAGCAGGCTCCGTAATTATGTCGGTCGAATCATGGTGATCGATGACCTTGCGGATCGTCCTCACGATTGCGATCTGCTGCTCGACCAGAATCTGGGCCGCCAGCTCGATGACTACCGAAAGCATGTCCCACCCGGTTGCCAACTCCTGATCGGCCCACGCTATGCATTGCTTCGCCCAGAGTTTGCTGAATTACGAGAATACTCTCTAAAGCGGCGCCAGCGTCCGGTGTTAAAACAGGTTCTGATCACTATGGGGGGTGTCGACAAGCTTAATGTAACTAGCCAAGTGTTGAATGCATTACGCTGTGCCCCCTTGCCTGACGATTGTCGGATCCTTGTAGTAATGGGACCAAAGGCCCCATGGCTAACACAGATTGAAGATCTCGCTGCAACTCTACACTGGCCAACCGAAGTACTGGTTAATGCTAACAATATGGCGCAACTTATGGCGAGTAGTGACTTGGCGATCGGTGCTGCGGGTAGTACATCTTGGGAGCGATGCTGTCTCGGTTTACCTACATTGATGATGATAATTGCAGACAACCAACAAGAAGCAGCACACAATTTAATGTCGGCTGGAGCGGCTGTGTGTATGCAAGAAAGAAATATGGAAAAAAACATTACACATTGGGTTAATGAATTTATTACAGCACCAGGAACTAGCACTGCAATGACAAGTTGTGCCAGTAGTATTACAGATGGTTTAGGAGTCTGGTTAGTTTCAGACAAAATAATATCTACTTAAATGGGAATTTTGCCATGGATTCTCTTGGTGTATTACGAAATGTTAGAGAAAATGAACTTGATATAATGCTCGCTTGGCGTAACGAGCAAAAAGTAAGAAGTAATATGTACACTCAGCATATTATTTCGCGTGAAGAGCATTATTCTTGGTGGGAGAAAACTAAACTCCGTCAAGACCAAAGATATTATATGTATGAATACGAAGGGCAGCCATGTGGCATAACATC
The DNA here is from genome assembly GCF_040908105.1 of Aeromonas sp. R7-2. Classification (NCBI taxonomy): domain Bacteria; kingdom Pseudomonadati; phylum Pseudomonadota; class Gammaproteobacteria; order Aeromonadales; family Aeromonadaceae; genus Aeromonas; species Aeromonas sp. R7-2. Next base: position 17,143 of record NZ_JBFODC010000010.1, read on the forward strand.
ATTTAACAATATAGACTTGAGTAATAAAAATTCAGCCTGGGCATTTTACACAGCACCTTCAGCACCGAGAGGATCTGGAGCTAAGATGGAGTTTCTGATGCTCGACCTAGCATTCATTACGCTTGGCTTACACAAACTATACTGTGAGGTATTAGAGTTTAATCGCCCTGTAATTACTTTACACCACAAGTTTGGCTTTGAAACTGAGGGGGTTTTTAAGGATCAGCGCTTTACTAATGGAGAGTTTATCAACGTTCATAGACTGGCTATTTTAAAAACCCAATGGGAATCCAATAGAACTGCTCAACTAGAAAGAATAACAGCATTCAGGAGCAGATAGCATATGAAACCAAGAATATTTATTAATGATGTTGGCATTGGTGTTGATTTTCCTCCATATGTGATAGCAGAAATGTCTGCTAACCATAATGGCAATCTAAATAATGCATTCCGCTTAATTACAGAGGCTAAGCATGCTGGTGCTAGCGCTATAAAATTACAGACTTATACAGCAGACACCATTACTCTTAACAGCAATTCCCCAGAATTTCAAATCCATGAAGGGCTTTGGCGCGGTAAGAGTCTTTATCAACTTTACCAAGAGGCTCAGCTACCTTGGGAATGGCATGCTCCCTTATTTCAGCATGCCCGTAAAATCGGTATTACAATTTTCAGCTCTCCTTTTGACACCACCGCGGTAGATCTCCTAGAAGAGCTCAATGCGCCTGCCTACAAGATTGCTTCTTTTGAAGCAATTGACCTACCATTGATCCGCTATGTCGCAAGCACAGGCAAACCCATGATCATATCGACGGGCATGGCAAACGCGGAAGAAATTGAAAATGCGATTGAGGCGGCGAGAAGTGGTGGCTGCAAAGAATTAGCCATACTTCACTGTGTCAGTGGTTATCCTGCTCCGGCTGAAGATTACAACTTGCGCACCTTGCTAGATATGCAGCAGCACTTCGGATTAGTGACTGGGTTATCCGATCATACGCTCGACAATACAACAGCTATTGCCAGTGTTGCCTTGGGAGCATCGGTCATTGAGAAACATTTTACTCTGGATCGCAATGGCGGTGGTCCTGACGATAGTTTTTCGCTGGAGCCGACAGAATTAAAGCAACTATGTATTAGTGCCAGAACAGCATGGTCTGCACTGGGTCAAGTGGATTACAGCCGAAAATCCAGCGAAGTGGGAAATGTAAAATTTCGGCGCTCTCTCTATTTTGTCAAAGACCTGCAGGTGGGAGAAACCATCACGGCAGATGCGGTGCGCAGTGTACGTCCTGGCTTTGGATTGGCGCCCAAATATCTTCCTGATGTGATAGGAAAAACTGTTACTCAACCTATATTGGCAAACACGCCGGTAAACAACGACGTTTTTAAATAATGGAAGGGCATATGCATCAGAAGAAGGTCTTCATGGACCACGAAGGGAATGAGTGGTATAAGCGCAACAAGGCCGCCATCCTCGATAAATCTCTGGCAAATGATCCCATCTTCAAGGCGCTGGCGTATCTGGGCTGCAAACCTGCCAGGATTCTGGAGATAGGGTGCGCCAATGGCTGGCGGCTAGCGCAGCTGGCCGAGCACTACGGTGCCCGATGCTATGGGGTGGACCCTTCGGCCAGCGCCATTGAAGACGGGAGCACACGCTATCCCGGGTTGCACCTTGCAGTCGGAACGGCCGACAGTCTGCCCGATATAGAACCTGTCGATCTCATCATCTTCGGCTTCTGCCTCTATCTGTGCGATCCCCAAGACTTGTTCAAGATTGCCGCTGGCAGTGATGCGCTACTGGCCGATCGGGGCCTGATGACCATACTGGATTTCAACCCGCCGGCCGGACATTATCGCAACGACTATCAACATCATGCCCATTTATTCAGCTACAAGATGAACTATGGGGAGCTGTTTGGTTGGCATCCGGGTTACCACCGTCTGTTTGAACATGTACAGCATCACGACGGTAGCGCAGAAATGGAACCGGATGCCTTAATCTCCGTGCAAATCTTGCGAAAGGATGCAAGGTTGCTCGCAGCGCAGAACCCCTATCCAAAAAGATAAAAAATACCGACCTCTGGGTCGGTATTTTTCTTCGTGCAAGGCTCATGGCTTGTATAACCCCTTCCGGGGGAGATTCACACCTTGCTACCCGCTTTTTTTCTGAACAATGCCATCACTTCGTTATCTATCATGTCCACACTGTCGAGTGCTCTTGGATACATCGCCTTCACCTTCCCGAGGAACTCCAGCCACAACGCGATGGCGGGCTTCATCAGTTGCAGGGTTTTCTCTTCACCTTCGAACGAATAGAGAATGGAGCTCAACAGCGTAAACACATAGTTCATTGAGCCGACCATGGTCTGGGTAATATGCTGCTGCCGTGTGGCTGCAATCTGGGCGAGGTAACCAAAGTTGCGCAACATCAACTGGTTCACTTCGTTGCGCGACGCGAACGGCTGCTGCCATTCCTCCATCATCTTGTCGATGAAAATATTGAAGAACTCGACATCGAGCAGAGAAGAAAAGTCTTCTTTGGACAGCGGAATGGGGGCGCACAACGATGCGATCTCTCCCAGCAACGCCGTCTTGTCAACGCGCTGGGAGAAGCTGATTTCAACGCTGGGCAAGGCTCTGGCATGGGTTATTTTGGCGCCATCGCTACAGTTGAAACACTGTACATCGGGATTGGCCGCCAGTGCTTGCTCCATGACATGGCGGGAGGTATCAAACATGGCGTTGCTGATGACCATACCGCCAAAATTCCCTTCTCGCCGCCATTGGCTGTCGCCATACATCATCTCACCCAGGGTTCCGGCACTCTCTTCATTGTTGTAGTAAGAGCTGAGCCGGGAATGGTGATGCCCCTTATGCTTGTACCCATTGTCCAGACCGAAAAGATAAAGATGCTTGAAGCCAAGGTGGATGGGAGCACTGACACCGATGTTGCCGACCAGGGGGTTCACCCCCCCCAGGGCCGCACAAGGTTGTAAACCGGGGAAATAATTTCGATAAAGCACAACGCCAGGTTCACTGAGTTTGAATGCGAGTGCCGAGGTATTGAACAGCGTCGCGCAGTCAGGATGAATGACATCGGTACTCAGGAACAGCACATCGCGCAGATATTCAGGATCATCCAGGTTCACCAGGAAATCATAAACGACCTTGGTTCTTTCCGTCTCGACGTGAATATCCGGTTTGATGCCCACTTTGTGCAAGGCAGAAATGGCGCTGCCACACGAAATGATGATGGCTTTGTCTTTGTTCTGTTCTATGACAGCAATGGCATCATCCAGAGACGGGCCATTGGCGACGATGAAAACAGGGGTTCGTTGATACTGGGGCGAGACCCGTCGATCTTTTTGCAGGAACGGGACTCCGCGCTCGATGTTGTTGATGGTGTGAGACAGGGCGATCAGATTGTCGTCAAAGAACCCCCACCCCATCACCAGCAAGAAATATTCTTGCTGCACCTTTTCGATCAGCTTCTTGATCTTTTCATTCTGATAGCCCCACATGATGAATGCATTGGCAATCAGGAAGGAACCACGGCTGTGAATGGCAGAGGCGAAATCCTTGACGATGCTCTCTTCATCCTGTCCCAGCAGGATCTGCATCCCCAGGTTCTCCTGATGCAGGTAATCGAGCAAAGGTGCCCAGTCGAAGCAGTACAAGGAGGCGTAAAAGAGATCCAGATCCGGCTCGAAGAGGAACAGAGTGCCGATCTTGCACCTTTCATAGAGATAGCCAAGGTGGTACCCGAGGCCGACGCCAAACACCAGGGCGCTGGGGACCTCATTGGGTACATGTTCGAGCTGGGTCTCCGTCTCAGAAATATCGTCAAGGTAAGCATTCAGCTTGTTGAGATACTCGACATGCATAAAGCCAAGGGGATTCGCCTCCTGGCTGAAGGAGAACTTGGACAGGCCCCCTTTCTCCATGAACTCGGTGACCAGGGTCTCACAGATGAGGTAGGGTTCGTTGCCGTAGACGGCAACGCCATCGTCTAGCCACTCAAGATTGGGTTGACCATTCTCGTTGCAGAAAAACCTGAACGGGCGAGCGGGTTGGTAGCGCTCATAGGTATCGGCGATATGGGGAATATATCGACGGAAAGCCGCCATATTCTGTTCAAATCTCAGCGGCAACGCCACTGCCATGGCGGCTTCCTGTTCCGCCTGCTGCTGGAGTCGCAGTGCATCCTGCTCAGCTTGCATCAGGGCGGAATCGACATTGAGCGACATCAGAACTCCTTGCTGTTCACACGATAGGCCTGACCGGCCTTGCTGGCTCTTCCGAACAGGGTCAACTGTTCGAAAATGGCATGATGATGAGTGGCGGCCAGGTTTTTCATGGCCTCTTCCTGAACGGACAATCTGACGGCCAGAGCGGCTACCGCCTGTTGCTCTGCCGCATCGCCGCTGGCCAGCGTGACCAGCTTATCGATCAAGACAAGCCTGTCATCCATGCATTGCAAGGCATCATCATATTGCTGCTGCCGCAACAGCGTCTCCATGAGGCGGGCATTCTCGTCCAGTGCCTCTTCGAGCACGGCAAGCCTGGAGCTCACAGCTCACCCAACTGCTGTCTCATCTGATAACCCTGGTGTTTTTCGGATTCAGGCAGTTGATCCCAGCCTGACTTGATGGTCAGCATTAGAGTCATCACTTCATCAAGAGGCGCCGTATCCCGGTTCAGACTGGCATCCCATACCCGTTCATCCATATAGGCGTAAAGCCCATACAGATCCTCCGCCATGCGCCCCTGGCTCATGTCCAGCGCATCCTGCAACCCGTGAAGCAATCCTTGTGCCTTGGAGACGGCAGTGGCTTTGGCCTCCATGTCATTGCGCTCAATGGCTCCCTTGGCTTGAGCCAGTCGCTCCAGGCAGCCCTGCATCATCAACTGGATGACACGGTGAGGGTCTGCAGTGGCCAGATCGGCCGCCAAATTACCCGCTGTATATGCTTTGATATTGCGCTTGTACATAATTCAACACTCTCGATCTATCAAGACTTCTGATAACTCGTCTGCAATGTTGCCAATGCAGAAGCAGAACTGTTCATCTTGACCAACAAGGCATCCAGACTGCCGTACTGGGCGCGCAATGCCGCTTCATACTTCGTCAACTGGGCATTGGCCGTCGACGTTTTTTGGGTCAGCGCACGCAAATCCGAATTCAGGACATCTTCTCGTTGCGCAAGCATGCCGCCGCTCTTGGTATATTCTTTCAGGCCGGAATTCAAGGTAGATGCCAGCCCCTTCTCTCCCCCAAACAGGGCCACCACCTGATCGAAGTTCTTGTCGACAGCTTCCCCGAACTTCGTCTTGTCGAGGGACAGTTTTCCCTTGTTGTCCATCTTGATGCCAATCTCAAAGACGGTGGAATAAGTACCGCTGTTCTGAGAAGGGCTGACCAGCAGGTTGCTCATGAAAGACTCGATCGCTCGGGTGGTGGAATCCCCGGCCAGAGCACCGCCATCGTCCTGCTTCACACCACCCACGAAGGTGTTGCGTTTGCCCAGGGAATTCATCTTGTCTTGCAGAGTGTTGTAACCATCCACGAACTGCTGGACAAGCTCCTGAATGGAGGTCTTATCGGTCGTGATATCGACCTTGTTTGCCTTGAGATCCCCCGCACTGTCTTTATCCGACACGCGAAGTACCGTCACCTTGAGATCCTGAATGGAATCATCAAAGGTGTTTGTATCACTCTTGAGGACGTTGCCATCCACGTTAATCTCGGCACTGCTGGCTGCCCGGGTCTGGCTCATCACACCGCCACCGGCTTCGAAAACCCCTAGCTCGGCGTTATCGCCGGTGATGGTCAAATCCTTGCCGTCTCCCGAGATACCGGAGTCGATCACCAGCTTGGCCTTGCCATCAGCCGTGTTTACGATGTTGACACTCAGACCGAAATTATCGCCATTGCTGTTGATGCTTTTACGGATATCTTGCAGGGTGTCCCCAGCCTTCACATCAACCTTGAACGTCTTGTCACCCGCCTTGAAGGTCAGTTGCCCATCCTGAGTCGCCAGAGGGGTGGTCGAACTGTCGAAGATCCCCTCCTGGCGGCTCGTTTCCGCCAACTTATTGACGATGATGTTGTATTGACCGTTGGAAGCACCAGACTTGCTCTCCACCTTCAAAATGGGGTCATCTTTGCTCTGGGTGATGTTGATGGCACGTTTGTTGAACGCACCTGGCGCACTCAGTTTATCAAGAATGTCGGTAAAGGCAGAGATGGAGGATTTCAGCTGACCGATACCGGACAAGGAGATCTGGGTACTGTTTTGCTTGGTAATGATCGGCTGTTGCAATTGGGCTTTTTTCGCTGCCACACTCGCCGAGATCACACTTTCAAGATCGAGTCCAGACCCCGCCCCTGCTGAAGTAATTGCCATCACATCCTCCTGTCTATCGACTTAAAATATCAGGTCACACCTGGCCATCGAACAACAGCCCGGAGAGACTTGGCAGGGTGTTCCCTGCCTGCTCCATGGCCTGCAACCTCTTGTTCATCAAGAGCATTTCTTCACTCGGGATCTGTCGGATAACCTGTTTGGTATCCACATCAATGACCTTGATGACCGGCTGCTCCAGCTCGGGAACCAGACTGAAGTTGATTGTCCATCCCTTCATCTTGCTCAAGTTGTCCAAGCGTTCTTGCAATTCTTGGGCCTGTTTTTCTATATAGGCCTTGTCAATGCTCGGCTTGACTGCCTTGATGTGTGTCGGTGGCTCCTGCGATGCCTTGGCTGCCGACTCGACGCCTTTCTGTTCGGCCACATCATGTCCACCCGCAACGGATGAAGAAGCAGGCATGGCGGCCTGAGGGCCGCCATGTTGAGTTAGCGTCGAAGAAACAGAAGGCATGGCTATCGATTCATTGCCCATCTGCTGCTCCTCATATCAATGGTGTTGACGTTACGGCCCGCTTAACCCAGCAGTTGCAGTGCAGACTGCGGACGCTGGTTGGCCTGGGCCAGGATGCTGGAAGCCGCCTGTTGCAGAATGTTCTGCTTGGTCATGTTGGCGGTTTCTGTCGCAAAGTCTGCATCGCGGATACGGGAACGTGCTGCGCTCACGTTTTCCGAGATATTGGCCTGGTTACGAATGGTGGAGTCCAGACGGTTCTGCACCGCACCCAGCTCTGCACGCTTGCTGTCCACTACTCCCAACATGGCATCAGCAGCAGCCAGAACCTGTTGAGCACCATTCTGAGTGCTAATGCTGATAGAGCTACCGGCAGCAAAGATGGCGGTAACGTTGATGGCTGTACCAATGACAGTACCTACATCCACCGTCGTGTTGGCTGCAGCCGCAATGCCGGAGATGCTGAAACCGTCAGCCTGGGAGAGGCTGAAACCGATGGTTTGGTTGGCATCCGCACCAACCTGGAAGCTGCCACTGTAGTTGCCATCCAGCAATTTGGTACCGGCAAAGGTGGTGTCTTTGGAGATACGGTTGATCTCCGCCCCCAGCTGATCCACTTCCTTCTGCAGAGCTTCACGATCTTTGGCGGAGTTGGAGCCGTTGGCAGATTGTTGCGCCAAGGTACGCATGCGTTGCAGCATACCTGTCACTTCGTCCATGGCCCCTTCAGCGGTCTGCGCCAGCGAGATGCCATCGTTGGCGTTGCGGTTGCCCTGGTCCAGGCCGTTTACCTGGGAGGTCAGACGGTTGGAGATCTGCAGACCCGCCGCATCATCCTT
>NZ_JBFODC010000011.1:0-57577 GCF_040908105.1 Aeromonas sp. R7-2
TCGTTGCCCCGAACCCGTGACGATGGCGCGCAAGAAGGTGCGGCTGAAGGTTGATTATTCATGAGTACTGAATTCTGCAATGCGACCCACGAGCTGGACGCAATCGGGCTTCGTTGCCCCGAACCCGTGATGATGGTTCGCAAGAAAGTGCGGCTGATGGCGGATGGGGAGACCCTGCTGGTCAGCGCCGACGACCCCTCCACCACCCGCGACATTCCCAGCTTCTGCCGCTTTATGGATCACACCCTGGTCGCCAGCGAGACTGAGCAGGCCCCTTACCGCTACCTGATCCGCAAGGGTCAATAACCCCGTACCGGAGCAAACATGACATCCATTACCCGTATCGGGACCACCCAGCGCTGGTCTGATGTGGTCATCCACAACGGCACCCTCTACGTGGTGGAAGTGCCCGCCACCGAGACCGCCGACATCCACCAGCAGACCCGTGAAGTGCTGGAAAGCCTGCAGCGTCTGCTGGAAGCCAACGGCTCCGGCGTCGACAGGATCCTGATGGCCAACATCTATCTCAAGGACATTGAAGACATCGCCGCCTTCAACGCGCAGTGGGATGCCTGGATCCCGGCAGGCACCGCCCCCGTCCGTGCCTGCGTGCAGGCCCGTCTCGCCCACGAAGGCTACAGGGTAGAAGTGCAGCTGACTGCGGCTGTCTAAGAGGCGGTTATCCCCTCATCCCCGACCCTTCTCCCGCAAGAGGAGAAGGGGGCAAGGAGCAAAGGACACGCACCGGCGCCAATAGAAAGGCCCCGCCATCGCTGGCGGGGCCTTTTTTTGGCATCGAACCGGGCCGCTTAGGCGGTCGGGGTCAGGGTGATGGTCACCCGACGGTTCTGGGCCTTGCCTTCGGCGGTGCTGTTGCTGGCCACCGGCTGATCCGGGCCCACACCGCTGATGGCGATACGGCTGCCGGACACGCCCTGGCCGATCAGCTGGGCGGCAACGGCATCTGCGCGATCCCGGGAGAGCTTCATGTTCAGCTCGCGGGAGCCGGTGCTGTCGGTGTGACCGACCACGTTCAGACGGGTCTTGTCGAACTCGGCAACCACCAGGGCCACGCCGGACAGGGTGTTGGCACCGGCGGCTTTCAGCTGGGCGCTGGAGCTGTCGAAGGTGACGTTGTTCGGCATGTTGAGGATCAGCTGATCACCGTTGCGGGTCACGCTGACGCCGGTGCCTTGCAGCTTCTCGCGCAGCTTGGCTTCCTGCACATCCATGTAGTAACCGATACCACCACCCAGGGCCGCACCGGCGGCGACGCCAGTCAGGATGCCCTTTTTGCGGTCGCCCTTGCTGGAGGAGAGCGCCCCCACGGCTGCGCCGGTCGCCGCACCCGCCAACGCGCCCCAGGCGCCCTTGGAGGTCTGGGATTCACCGGTATAGGGGTTGGTGGTACAGCCAGTGATGGCGACGGTCAGGGCAAGTGCAGGAACCAGTTTCTTGAAATGCATGAAAAAACCTCTGAAAAAGAACGACTCTAGCCGATAGCCGCGCATTCTAACCCAGAGAGGCGCCAGAGTGTGACGCGCGCATTGCGAAGATGGGCAGGGGGCAAAACGCCCCCTGCCCCTTGCGACTTACCCGGTGCAGGCCATCTTCGGACGGGCCCGCATCAATATTTGATATCCCGGGCCTTGTCTCGCCCCTCCTGCTTGTTTTCACGATGCTCCTGGCGGCAGTCGGCATTGCCCACCACCCCCTCACGACACGCCTGTTTCGCGTCACGGGACTCCTGACGGGTATCCTGACGCACATCGCGGGCGTCACGGCGCTCCTGGGCCTGCTTGGTGGCCTGTGCAGGCAGGGCGGCCAGCAAGGCGGTGGCGGCAAGCAGCGCCAATACGGACTTCTTCATGATGGCTCCTTCGCCAGACAACCTGAACCGGTCCGGCGTCTTTCAATGATAGGGGAGGGGCAAGATCCCGGTAGCGCCAACTCGGCCCTCGGGGGCGTCGTCTGTGCAGCCTCGGACCTTCTTGCACAGGGCCAGCTTCCCCTCGTGTTTGCCCTGACGAGCAACGTCATCCCCAGGGGGCAGCCGATCAGACCGGGGGAGAGAGGGCGAACGGCGCTCAGTGACACGGGGCTCCATCGTGATGGCGCTCCCGATGGTGAACCCGTGTGACTGTATCCCGGCTGTACCAAGGGGCGAAAAGGCTCCCGGCCCGGCGCAACGGAACATGCTCCCGGGGTCTGGAGTGGTTGCCCCCCAGATGCGGGTTGTCTCATAAGAGCCCATGGCCCCAGAGTGGGTGACATTTCTCACGGAGCCATGACCATGTCGTCCCTTTCCCGCCCCGCGCTGCTCATCATCGACATCCAGGTGGGCCTCCTTCACGGCCCGGAAGCCCCCCATGCCGGGGCCGAGACCCTGGCCAACATCAATCGCCTGAGCCAGGCGGCCCGCAGTGCCGCTCTCCCTGTACTGGCGGTGCGCCACACGGGCCCGGCCGGCAGCCCCATCGCCGCCGGCAGTCCGTTCTGGCAGCTTGCGCCTGAGCTGGTCGTCGGCGAGGCCGATCGGGTGTTCGACAAGCAGCGCCCCAGCGCCTTCCATGGCACCGGTCTCGATGGCTGGCTGAAAGAGGACGGCGTGCAGACCCTGATCGTCACCGGCATGAAGACCCAGTACTGCATCGACACCACCTGCCGGGCGGCGGCAGATCTCGGCTACACCGTAGTGCTGGTGAGCGATGCCCACACCTGCATGGACACGCCGCAACTGACCGCCCCCCAGATCATCGCCCATCACAACGCCACCCTGGCCGGCCCCTTCGTGCGGCTGATGAGCAGCGACGAGGTGTGCGAGGCGCTCGGCCGCCCCCTTGAGCCCTGCTGATTCAGAGCAAAAAAAGAAGGGAGGCTTGAGCCTCCCTTCTTCGTTCATTTCCCTTCACGTCGCCGCTGCTTGCTGGCACTCGGCGTGGCAGGGGCAGGTCACCAGATGATCGTTCACCATCCCCACCGCCTGCATGAAGGCGTAGCAGATGGTGCTGCCGACGAAGGTGAAGCCGCGCTTCTTGAGGGCCTTGGACATGGCATCCGACTCCGGTGAGGTCGCCGGAATGTCGCCGTTGCCCTGACGCTGGTTGACGATGGGGGCGCCGCCGACAAAGCTCCACAGATAATCCACGAAGTCGATGCCTTCCGCCTCCAGCGCCAGATAGGCGCGGGCATTTTTGATGATCGATTGCACCTTGAGCCGGTTGCGGATGATGCCGGTATCCTGCATCAGCCGCGCCACGTCCTGGTCGTCGAACTGCACGATGCGCACCGGATCAAAATCCGCATAGGCGCGATGGTAGCTCTCGGTGCGCTTGAGGATGGTGATCCACGACAGCCCCGCCTGTTGACCATCGAGGCAGAGCTTGGCAAACAACTCGCGGGCGTCATACACCGGCCTGCCCCACTGCTTGTCATGGTATTCGATGTATTCCGGGTCTCTGGTCACCCAGGCGCAGCGCAGTTCCATTTCCTCTCCCCTGTTTTTCATCGGCCATCGGCAGGCCGCTTGCGTCGGCGACATCATAGAGCAAGCGACAACATAGCCCCACTAATCCCCTGTAATTTCGCCTATTATCCGACCATGCCAGACGGTATACTCCCTCGGTTCACATTCAGCAAATCTTGCTCTGATTTCATTTCGCGCGAAAAACACTATGCAAAAATTCGATGTCAAAACCTTTCAGGGCCTGATCCTGCAGTTGCAGGACTATTGGTCCCGCCAGGGCTGTACCATCATTCAGCCGCTGGATATGGAAGTGGGTGCCGGTACCTCCCACCCCATGACCTGCCTGCGCGCCCTGGGCCCGGAGCCCATCGCCTGCGCCTACGTACAACCGTCCCGCCGTCCGACTGACGGCCGCTACGGTGAGAACCCGAACCGCCTGCAGCACTACTACCAGTTCCAGGTGATCATCAAGCCCTCCCCAGACAACATTCAGGAACTCTATCTGGGCTCCCTGAAAGAGCTGGGCATGGATCCCGAGATCCACGACATCCGCTTCGTGGAAGACAACTGGGAAAACCCGACGCTGGGTGCCTGGGGCCTGGGTTGGGAAGTGTGGCTGAACGGCATGGAAGTGACCCAGTTCACCTACTTCCAGCAGGTTGGCGGCCTCGAGTGCAAGCCGGTCACCGGCGAGATCACCTACGGTCTCGAGCGTCTGGCCATGTACATCCAGGGTGTGGACAGCGTCTACGACCTGGTCTGGTCTGACGGCCCGCTGGGCAAGACCACCTACGGCGACGTGTTCCACCAGAACGAAGTGGAGCAATCCACCTACAACTTCGAACACGCCGACGTGGAGTTCCTGTTCCACTGCTTCGAGCAGTACGAGAAGGAAGCCCAGAATCTGCTGGCACTGGAAAAACCGCTGCCGCTGCCTGCCTACGAGCGCATCCTCAAGGCCGCTCACTCCTTCAACCTGCTGGATGCCCGCAAGGCCATCTCGGTCACCGAGCGTCAGCGCTACATCCTGCGCATTCGCACCCTGACCAAGGCCGTGGCAGAGGCATACTACGCCTCCCGCGAAGCGCTGGGTTTCCCCATGTGTCAGCGCACAGAGAACAAGCAAGGTTAAGGAACGGACATGGCACAACATACATTTCTGGTAGAGATCGGTACTGCTGAGCTGCCGCCCAAAGCCCTGCGCTCCCTGGCCGAAGCCTTTGCCGACAACTTCAAAGCCGAACTGACCAAGGCCGATCTGGCCTTCGGCGACGTCGAGTGGTTTGCTTCACCGCGCCGTCTGGCGCTGAAGGTAAGCGAGCTGGCTGGCGAACAGCCGAGCAAGAGCGTCGAGAAGCGCGGCCCGGCCGTCTCCCAGGCGTTCGATGCCGAAGGCAAGCCGACCAAGGCTGCCGAAGGCTGGGCCCGTGGCAACGGCATCACCGTTGAGCAGGCCGAGCGTCTGGTCACCGACAAGGGCGAGTGGCTGGTTCACACCGCCAAGGTCGAAGGCCGTCCGGCCGTCGATCTGCTGGGCGAACTGGTTAGCCAGGCACTGGCCAAACTGCCGATCCCGAAGATGATGCGCTGGGGCGACAAGACCATCCAGTTCGTGCGTCCGGTCTTCACCGTGACCCTGCTGCTGGATGGGGATCTGGTTCCCGCTCACATTCTGGGTATCGACTCTGCCCGCACCATCCGCGGCCACCGCTTTATGGGCGAGAGCGAGTTCACCATCGACAACGCCAGCCAGTACCCGCAGATCCTGCAGGAGCGCGGCATGGTGATTGCCGACTTTATGGCGCGCAAGGCCAAGATCAAGGCTGACGCCGAAGCGGCCGCTGCCGCCTTCGGTGGCGTAGCCGATCTGGATGACGCCCTGCTGGAAGAAGTCACCGCACTGGTCGAGTGGCCGGTGGTGCTGACCGCCAACTTCGAAGAGAAGTTCCTGGCCGTTCCGGCTGAAGCGCTGGTTCACACCATGAAGGGTGACCAGAAGTACTTCCCGGTCTACGACAAGAACGGCAAGCTGCTGCCGAAGTTCATCTTCGTCACCAACATCGAGTCCAAAGACCCGAGCCAGATCATCAGCGGCAACGAGAAGGTGGTTCGCCCCCGTCTCTCTGACGCCGAGTTCTTCTTCAAGACCGACCTCAAGCAGACCCTGGCCTCCCGCCTGCCGCGCCTTGAAACCGTGCTGTTCCAGCAACAGCTGGGCACCGTCAAGGCCAAGGTCGAGCGCATCGAGACCGTCGCCGGCTTTATCGCCGAGCGTATCGGCGCCGATGTGGCTCAGGCCAAGCGTGCCGGTCTGCTCTCCAAGTGTGATCTGATGACCAACATGGTCGGCGAGTTCACCGACACCCAGGGTGTCATGGGGATGCACTACGCCCGTCACGATGGCGAAGACGAAGCGGTTGCAGTGGCCCTCAACGAGCAGTACATGCCGCGCTTTGCCGGCGATGCCCTGCCGTCCGGTCTGGTTGCCTGCGCCGTCGCGCTGGCCGACAAGTTCGACACCCTGGCCGGTATCTTCGGCATCGGCATGCTGCCCAAGGGTGACAAGGACCCGTTCGCCCTGCGTCGCGCCGCTCTCGGCATTATCCGCATTATTGTGGAGAAAGAGCTCAAACTAGACCTGCATGAAGTGATCTCTAAAGCGCTATCACTTTATGACGGAAAAGTTGAGCAGTGTGCAGACCAAATTCAGACCTTTATTCTTGAACGCTTGCGCCCTTGGTACCAAGGACAGGGGTTCAGCCCTGATGTAATTCAAGCTGTTCTGGCTGGCAGAGGGGTTGATGACGCACATATCGTTATCTATACCAACCTGTTAGATGTAGACCGTCGAATCAAAGCCGTCAGCCACTTCCGCACGCTGGATGCCGCACTGGCACTGGCTGCCGCCAACAAGCGCGTGAGCAACATTCTGGCCAAGGTCGAGGTTCCACTGCCCACAACCGTCAAACCGGAACTGCTGGTCGATGCCGCCGAGAAGGCACTGGCCACCCAGGTTGCCGGACTGCAAGCCGAACTGGCCCCGCTGTTCGCTGCCGGTGACTATCAGGCTGCCCTCACCCGTCTGGCCGCCCTGCGCGAGCCGGTCGACACCTTCTTCAACGAGGTGATGGTGATGGCCGACGACGAAGCCCTCAAGGCCAACCGTCTGGCACTGCTGAACAACCTGCGCAACCTGTTCCTGCAAGTCGCGGATATCTCCCTGCTGCAGTGATTGAGGTTTGTTGGCTAGATCAAAAAACGGCGCCGAAAGGCGCCGTTTTTATAAAACAAACGGAGATGAACAAAAAACATTTTAACTCCATCTACCCCATATGAAGTTAATAATATCAATCAAACTTTATAATACTAGCTATCTATTGGTCGATAAGTACATTGACTGAGATCAGCAAGTTCTTTCTTCGTACTTTGTGGCGTTGGATTAAAACTGGCCATCATTTTGTCATTTACATATATATCGAAGTTACTTGCAGTGTTAATGACATGGATAAATTGCTCCCATGCAATGTCTCCACTTCTGAACCCAACGCCTTCTGGGATAAGGTATGAATTCCCATCAACAACAATTTCCACTTTATTGTTAGATGATGGAGATAAATCATTTCCATTTCCTAGTCTAAAGCTAGCCGATGTTTTTTCACCTGTTTCTGTATAACCAAGATCACACATAATGGTGAACTCATCCCCTGATTCATTATTAATGTTAAGCGCTAAAAAGCCCTGTCCAAATTCGCCTTTCCATATATTAGGAACTGCATATGCAGGGGAAATAATCAAACTTGCGGTCATTAAAAGCACTGAAAACCGAACCATTACATAGCTCCTTCTAAAATGGTTAACTCTAATAGCTGCAGATGAGGTATCATCTATTGCTATTAAACACGGAAAGACAAAAAGATCAATTATATGATTAAAAAACATTGAACTGACCCACACTAACTCGTAGGTTAAATTAGTAGCCGAGCGTAATATGACGTTTGCGTTGTCGTAATCATGAAAAAGTAAATTCTTGATCAAGAACACATTAAAGCTATATTAGCCTTCCTTTTTACAAAGCCAGCAGTAAAATGTTTTTCTAGCGACTAAAAATACATGCTGCTTAAGTGAAATTAAAAATTAACTAGCGAGGGTTATTTTCATGGCAAGATATTTTGACTTTATCAAGTGATGAATATGAATTTTACAGTTTGGGGGAGTTAAGAGAAATCTGGCAAAAACTTCCTAACCAAGATGCAATAAATGCCGTTGCAGAAGCACATCAATACTATGATTTTCTAAATGATATGATCGTTGGAAGAGTTCAAAGTTGGTCACACCCATTAGCCCAAAGAGAAACTTGGTTCACCCCATCTAAACTAGTATTGTCTGCACGAGCAGGAGCCATTTCCAGTTGTATTTCGGTTGGTTCATCAATTATTGAATGCGCAATGAGATCGCATGCTGAGAATAGAAAAATCAGGTCTTTAATGAAAAAAGACCCCAAACATAGAACCTTCGGCAAAGTTGTTCACTCGTGGAAAAACCATGGTGTTTTCTCAAATGAAATTTCTGGTGTAGTGGCAGATTTAGACCGTCTCCTAGTAAAAAGAAATAACATTCACCTTTACGCAAGTTTTGGTGAGTCATGGGAAGATAAAGTTAATCAGGAGACCCAAATTCTTGATTCAATTGAAAGGCTATTCAACTTCTTCCAAAATCTGGATCCTGTTAATCCGTAATTATTTATTAGCCGGTAGACGTAATTGGATGTTTGCATAAATTAATTATCCAGCCATAACGACCAGCCGCATTTCTCCCTCCGGCTGACCGCTCCTGTTGCACGGCAACAACCACTATCAACACCTCTCGTTCGTCCGATGACGCTGCGCTAATCGAACCTACGGGGCGACGGAGGCCTACGGGGTATGCTGCTTGGTATTGATCGGTCATTGTCGAATCCATCATGGCCCCGACTTTGCCACACAATCCTCTACCCGATACCCGCCAGCTCCAATGAATAACCTCTGCCGGCGAGATATGAGCTGTTATCCTTTGAGGCAATCTCTCGCGACCCCACGCCTTGAAAGGAACGTCATGGACATACCTGCCGCCCCGTCCTCCCCCCTCTGCCAGCAGTGTCATGAGCAGGTGGATCTCGACTTCGATTTCACCATGGCCTTCCAGCCCATCGTCGATTGCAGCCAGCGCACCCTCTTCGGCTACGAGGCGCTGGTGCGGGGGCTCAACAACGAGCCAGCGCAGAGCGTGATTGATCGGGTCAACGACGACAACCGCTACCGCTTCGATCAGCTGTGCCGGATCAAGGCCATCGCGCTGGCCGCCCGCCTCGATATGCGGGGCATGCTGAGCATCAACTTCCTGCCCAATGCGGTCTATCGCCCGGAGCGCTGCATCCGCACCACATTGCAGGCGGCGCGCGAGCATCTCTTTCCCATCGAACAGATCATGTTCGAGTTCACCGAGGTGGAGCAGGTGCAGGACAACCGCCATATTCGCGGCATCGTGGATCACTATCAGGCCCTTGGCTTCAAGACGGCGATCGACGACTTTGGCGCCGGTTACTCGGGCCTGAGCCTGCTGGCCGATTTTCGCCCCGACATCATCAAACTCGATATGCACCTGCTGCGCGGCATCGATCAGGACCCGATCCGTCAGGCCATCGTTCGCCACTGTCTGGCGCTGTTCACGGAGTTGCAGATCACCCCGCTGGCGGAAGGGGTCGAGACCCGCGACGAGATGGCCTGCCTGCGGGAGATGGGCGTCAGCCTGATGCAGGGCTATCTGTTTGCCCGCCCCGGCTTCGAAACCCTGCCCGAAGTGGATTTCGCCAGCCTGTGAGCGACGCTGGCTATCTCCCTTGGTTGGCGTTCATTCGGGCAAGGCGGGACGGGAGGCGGCCCGGAGGGTATCCACGGGCGGGCGGCAGAAAGCGCTGGACCGGGCAACCCCCTGGGCTAGGATAGGACTGTCACCCTTTGCAACCACCGCTCTGACAGGGACACCATGGCGCAGGTTTCAGGATACCGCTTCTTCGCTCTTTCACTGCTCTTGCTGCTGGCCTTCCAGGTATGGGGGGCGCAAGGCAGGGGCAACATCACACTGGTGAGCTCCCTTGAAACCAGGGAGTCCCCCTATGGTCGCTGGCTCGATCTCATCTATCGGGATGCGTTCGCCCGCCTGGGCTATGCATTCCAGTACCAGGGCTACCCCGGGGGACGGGCCCCCCTGCTGGCAGAGCAGGGACAGGTCGATGGCGAGATCCACCGCGCCGCCAGCTACCAGCAGCAGACCCGCACCCTCCAGCGCGTGCCCGAGCCCCATTTCGCCGTCTCCTATCAGGCCTATGCCCACCAGCCCGGGATCCAGCTGCAGGGGTGGCACAGCCTGCAGGGCACCGGTTATCGGGTCGAGTTTCGCCGTGGCGCCAAGCTGCCGGAGATGATGCTGGGCAAGGTGGTGGCACCGGACCGGCTCTTTGCCATCGCCACCGCCGAGCAGGGGATGGGCAAGCTGCTCAAGGGGCGCAGTGACCTCTATGTGGAGCAGACCCTGATTGCCAGCCAGACCCTGGCCGCCCTGACGCGCCAGGACCCGGGCTATGCCGGCATCTACTCCGCCGGGGTGATGGAGCTGGCCGATTCTTACGTCTATCTGCACGAACGGCATCAGGATCTGCTGGCCCCCCTTGCCGGCGTGATCCGGCAAATGAAGCAGGACGGCACGGTAGCGCGCTATGAGCAGCAGGCCATGGCGGCTGAGGGCACCAGCCAGCCATGACGTCCTCTTTTTCCGCAAGCCCTCCCGCGCCCTGACCATGCAGGAGACCCGGGGCGATCAATTCTGTCGCAGAGTCATGGCCGCAGCGGGCACCCTGTTCGTCAACACCACGTTGACAAAAACGCCCCCTGTATCAGGGAACTCGCCATATAAAACCCCATCGACCTTGTGTTCATCTGGCTTGCGGCCAAAAGGCACCATGTCCGTCTGTGCATACCCCAAATCTTGCAACATCCCCCACTCCGACCGCCCCATCATTTCGATGGAGTCGCGTCATCGTTCCGGCATATCTTCCCCTCGAGGCCCGTGCCAGGGCCCGATCACAGGAGCAATAGATAATGAAAAAAGCAGTAACGGCCGCCTTGCTGGCCATGATGATGGCGGCCTCGGTTCAGGCGGCAGACAAGGTGACCACGGTGCCGGTGCACTTCGCCAAAGGCGCGCACAGCGCCAAGGTTGACGGCACCTTCTCCGGTTATGACACCATCAACTACACCCTGGGCGCCAAAGAAGGCCAGACCATGACGGTCGCCATCACCGGCAGCACCAATGCCAACTTCAACGTCTTCGCGCCGGGCGCCATCCCGGGTCAGGCCGAGGCACTGGGCGGCGGCAACGTGGACACAAAATGGCAAGGCACCCTGCCCAAGTCGGGCAAGTACCTGATCCAGGTCTACCAGATGCGCGCCACCGCCCGTAAAGGCGCCAAGGTCCCCCACTCCCTGTCGGTCGGCATTCAGTAACCGACGCCAATATTGCCTGTGTGACAAGCAAGAAGGAGCCCATGAGGCTCCTTCTTTGTCATTGTGTGCTGGCACTGCGACCCGGGTAACGGCTCAGCCCTTGTAGGCGGGCAGCAGGTCCACCATGTTGAGCAGGTGGAAGGCGGCGGTCAGCACGCCGAACAGGATCACCAGGACGATCATGAAGAGGCCGCCGGGGGCGCGGAAACCCTCGCCACCTTCTTCGCGCCGGGCCGCCCGCACCTTCCAGGCCAGCAGGGGCGGGATGATGCAGGTCCACAGGGTCGCCACGGCGCCCGCATAGCCGATGGCCACCAGGAAGCCGAACGGGAACAGCAAGGAGAGCACCAGGGGCGGCAGGAAGGTCACCGCCCAGGACTTGGCGCGGCCACCCCGGCTGTTGTCGAACTTGAACAGATCCGCCAGGTAGTCGAACACCCCGAGCCCCACCCCGATGAAGGAGGAGAGGATGGCCGCCATGGAGAAGGCGTTGAGGGCGCTGGCCACCGCCTTGGACTCGATCACCGAACCGAGAGCCTTGAGCAGGGCATCCACGTTGCCCCCCTCTGCGATCACCGGGCCGAACTCGCTGCGGGGCAGGTTGCCAAAGACGCTCACCAGCCAGATGAGGTAAAACGCGAGCGCGATCAGGGTGCCCCCCAGAATGGCGCGGCTGGCACGGCGCTCTTCACCGTAGTAGGCGCGCATGGAGGAGACCGAATGGTGGTAGCCGAACGAGGTGAGCGCCACCGGCAGCATCACCAGGGCATAGGGGGCGTAGCTCACTTCGCTGCCCACCCGGTCGAGCAGCAGATCGAGGCGCACGTTCATCGACAGGCCCGAGATGCCGAAGGCAAAGCTCAGCCCCATCAGGATCACCAGCAACACCGAGATGCGGTCCACCGCCCGGGTGGAGTGCCACACCAGCAGGGAGAAGGCCAGGGTAAAGAGCACGGACGCCCACTGGCTGCCCATCCCCGTCATGCCGTTGATGATGAGACCGGCCGAGGTGATGTAGGCATAGAGCAGGATGCCGCCGACGAAATAAACGCTGAGATTGTTGAGGGCGTTGACCTTCTCCCCCAGCAGATCCCGGGTCACGGTATCGAAGGAGACGCGCAGGGGATAGCCCCGATAGGACTCCAGCAGCATCCAGCCGGAGACCGTCATCACCACCATGGTCAGTGCCACCGCGAGCATGGACCAGAGGGTCCAGGCGCCCGCCCCCGCACTCGGCAGCCCCAGCATGCCGGCCCCCACACAGACGCCGGCAATGATGCATGCCCCGCCCACCAACGATGGTTTCTGTTCCATTACTCCCCCAAACGGATTGTCGACTGGTCACGGCACACCGCCGTGCTTCTCCTGCGTTCGCCACTGCTGGCGCCGGGGGACTTTACCCTGCATGCCTTCGGGTATCAAATCCGGAGGGGAAATGGGGGGAAACGGGCCGGATCCTGCGCCCCATCCGTGGAATATGTTCGGGATGGGGCCAGGTTCAGCACACCAGGATCAGCCGGTGTAGACGGGCAGCAGACCCGCCATGGCCATCAGGTGGAAGATGGCGGTAAGCACCCCGAAGACGATGACGGCCACCACCATGGGCTGGCCACCGGGGGCCTTGAACCCCGCCTCGTCCGGGGCCAGCTCCCGGGACTTCTTCGCCAGCAGGGCCGGGATGATGCAGGCCCAGACGGTCGCCGCGGCCCCGGCATAGCCGATGGCCACCACGAAGCCGAACGGGAACATCAGGGAGAGCGCCAGGGGGGGCAGGAAGGTCACCGCCCAGGATTTGGCCCGCCCCCGGCGACTGTTGTCGAACCGGAACAGATCCGCCAGATAGTCGAACACCCCGAGCCCCACCCCGATGAAGGAGGAGAGGATGGCCGCCATGGAGAAGAGGTTGATGGCCTGGGAGACCTGCCTGGACTCGATCACCGAGGCCAGCGCCCCCAGCAGCACATCCACGTCACCCCCCTTGGCGATGACGGGGCCGAAGGCGGGACGAGGCAGGTTGCCGAAGATGCTGAGCAGCCACAGCAGATAGAGCGCCAGGGCGATCAGGGTCCCCCCCAGGATCGCCTGCCTGGCTTTCTGCTCCTCGCCGTAATAGGCGCGCATCGATGCCACCGAGTGGTGGTAGCCAAACGAGGTGAGCGCCACCGGCAACATGGCCAGGGCGTAAGGGGCGCGGCCCAGCTCCTCGGCAAAGGAGTTGAACAGTTTGGCGGTGTCGACCTTGCTGGCAAGCCCGGAGACCCCGAACACGAAGCTCAGCACCATAAAAACGATCAGGACGACCGAAATCCTGTCCACCGCCCGGGTCGAATGCCAGACGAACCAGGAGAACACCAGCACGAACAACACCGAGGCCAGCTGGCTATTGATGCCCAGCAGGCCGCCCAGGATGAGACCCGACGAGGTGATGTAGGCATAGAGCAAAATGCCGCCCACGAAATAGACGGTGAGGTTGTTGAAGAGATTGATCCTGCGACCGAGCAGATCCTTGGTCACCGAGTTGAAGGAGGCAGTCAATGCGTAGGGTTTCAGGGCTTCCAGCAGCATCCAGCCTGAAACCGTCATGACGACCATGGTAAGAATGATGGCGAGGGTTGACCAGCTGGTCCAGGCCCCGGCTCCCGCGCTCGGCAGCCCCAGCATGCCGGCACCGACACAGACGCTGGCAATGATGCAGGCCCCTCCAATGACGGACGGTGTTGATGTCATGTGTGTCACTCCAAATCTTTCACAGAGCAGTGAAAAAAAAGGGCACAGAAAAATCTGTGCCCCTGACTCGTTATGCTTCTATCAATTTTTTCTGCGTCTTGCCGGCTGACGAGTCGTTATGCTCGACCTCTTTCAGTCTGGCGGTGAAGTGGCGCAGCACGGCCGGCTCGTAAATGAAGTCCAGCCCCTTCACCCGGTGGGCGTTCTTCTTCACCTCGCCGAAGGCCTCGATGACAAAGTCCATGTGGGTCTGGGTATAGGTGGCACGGGGGATGGTCAGGCGCAGCAGCTCCGCCGGGCAGGGGTGCTGCTTGCCGGTGGCGGGGTCGCGCCCCAGCAGCAGGGAACCTATCTCCACCGCCCGGATGCCGGCGACCTTGTAGAGCTCGCAGGCCAGGGCGTGGGCCGGGAACTGATCCGCCGGGATGTGGGGCAGCAGCTTGCCCGCATCCACGAAGGCCGCATGGCCCCCTGCCTGCTGGCACACCACGCCGATGGCCTCCAGCCCGTCCACCAGGTACTGCACCTGGCCGATGCGATAGGCCAGCCAGTCCTGGCGCATGCCGTCCCGCAGGCCCACCGCCAGGCGCTCCATGGCGCCCCCTTCCAGGCCGCCATAGGTCGGGAAGCCCTCCTGCACCACGCACAGGGTGCGGCACTCGGTGTAGACGTCCAGCATGCTGTCATCCTTGAAGCACAGCAGCCCCCCCATCTGCACCATGGCATCCTTCTTCGCCGACATGGCGAGGCCGTCCGCGTACTTGTAGGACTCTCTGGTGATCTCCTCGATGGTCCAGTTCGCGTAGCCGGGCTCCCGCTGCTGGATGAAGTAGGCGTTCTCGGCGAAGCGGGCGGAGTCCATGATGACGGGGATGTCGTACTTTCTGGCGATCTCGTACACCGCCTTCAGGTTGGCAATGGAGACCGGCTGCCCCCCGGCGGAGTTGCAGGTGATGGTGCTGACGATGTAGGGCACGTTGGCGGGGCCCGCCTCCAGGATGGCCTCTTCCAGCTTCACCAGATCGAAGTTGCCTTTGAAGTCGGCGGTGACCGAGGTATCGAACGCCTCCCTGGTATAGACGTTCTTCGCCACGCAGCAGTTGATCTGGGTGTGGCCCTGGGTGGTGTCGAAGAAGTAGTTGGAGAGGGCCACCATCTTCTTGCGATCCAGCCCCTTCTCCTGCTCCCGCTTCTTGATGAGCACGGGGATGTAAATCTGCTCGGCGCCGCGCCCCTGGTGAGTGGGGATGGTCAGGGAGTAGCCGAAGATCTCCTGCACCGCCTGTTGCAGGGCATAGTAGCTGCGGCTGCCGCTGTAGGCCTCGTCACCGCGCAGCATGGCGGCCTGCATGTCCTGGGTGATGGCGCCGGTGCCACTGTCGGTCAGCAGGTCGATGAAGACGTCTTCGCTGTCCAGCAGGAAGGGGTTCATGCCCGCCCGGACAATGGCCTCTTCCCGATAGGCACGGGTGGTGCGCTTGACCGGCTCGATGACACGAATACGGAAGGGTTCGGGCAGATGCTTGAAGTTTTCCATAATATAAACACCCCAGATTTAAATATTCAAAATGAGTCTCTTCCCCCGCCGAAAATAGAATGTCCGGCAGGTGGGAAATATTGGGAAATGGATGCACGACATCGCCTCGCCAGAATAAACAGGCGAAGACAGGTGCAGCTATTTCAGTTCAGGAATGGAGGCGGGCTTGTGGCATGGCAGGCATGCTGCGCCGCCGCGGGGAATTACAGCGGGAAGAAGAACGCGATCTTATGGTCCAGGGTAAACCACTTGGGATAGCTGACCTTGATATTCATGTTGTTGCTCATCCAATTGATATTAACAACGCCAAATAACAGCACCCATTATGGTGGGGAGCGCTATATGATCAATTGCAATATGAGCAAAGTGGGATGGCGCTAACAATTTGGCGGGGGATTTTTATACAGCTTATTATCGCCAATCCGAAAGATCCCCCCATCATCCACCTTTTTCCCTTTCCCCCTCAGTGGGTCAACCAGGGCAGCCGCTGCAACAACTCGTAGCGGTCAGGGATCGGTGTCTGGCTGACCCAGAGATCCAGCAAGCCGTAGGAGAGCAGCGGCAACACCAGCAGCAACAGACAGAGCAGTCCCAGCAGTTGTCGGGGGGCGAGTCGCTGCCCTTGCGTGCCAAGATGCAGGGCATCGGCCCGCTTGGGGCAGGCGGCCACGCAGCTCTGGCAACTGGTGCACTCGAGGCTCTGCACCGCAATGAGCTGGTGCACCTGGATGCGCGAGGGGCAAACCCGGCTGCACTTGTCACAATCGTGGCCCAGGCTTCGCAGGCAGCGGTCCGGGTCGCGGCGAATGCGCAATGGGCTCAGCAGGCCGAGCAGGGCGAACCAGGCGCCATAGGGGCAGAGGTAGCGGCAGAACCCTTGCCGGAAGGTGGCGGTGAGCAACAACACCCAGCCAAGGCACAGGCCCGAGATCAGGGTCAGGTTGAAGAAGAAGGCCCCCATCTTCATGTCCGCCGCCTGATGGTAGGGGCTGGCGAGGTAGCCGGGCAGGGCGGCGGCGGGTACCGCCAGCAATATGATGAAGAGCAAAAAGCCGAGCACCAGAAACTTCTGGCCGCGCAACACGGCATCGAGCCAGCGCGGCGGGGTCCACTCCCCCGGCAACAGGCGCGAGCGCAGGCCGTGCAGCCACTCCCCCACCAGCCCGAGCGGGCAGAACCAGGCACAAAACGCCCGACCCAGCAGCAGGGCCGACAGGGAGAGCACCAGCACGGTGACGGTGGCCGCCGGGTGATGGGGGTCCGTCAGCCCCTGCCCGAGCCAGGCCCGCAGCCCGAGACCACCTGCGATGGGCAGGAAACCGTCCACCACGTCGGGGCGCACCAGCCAGGGAACCGTCCCCCGTGCCAGCAGCCAGATATAGACCCCATATTGCACCGACACCAGCAACCAGCAGAGCAGCAGCAGATGACGCGCCCACTCCCGCAGCGGCTGACTACCCAGCTCGTCCAGTGCGGGGAAGGGCTGGATGCGATGAAGCAGGCTGAGACTGCCGACCACCAGCCCCAGGCCAAGCCAGAGGCTGACATCTGCCGCCGCCAACCAGGCAATGACCAGCACTCCGAGGGAGAGTCGAGATGACCAGCCCGGCCCCGTTTTCAACACCAACAGGACCAGATAGACCAGTCCGGCCACCATGGTCATCGCCTCAATCATGCTCATGCATCCTCCACTGCGTACACCCGATCTGGCGGCAATGATAACCAACATCTGAGTTGATTATTTTGATCTGCATAGGCACAGGGGGAGATTCGGGCCAGTGCCCCTGCCCGCGATTGAGCCTTATGCCTTGCGGCTGTGGAACAGCGGCTGGTCGGATTCGGCCTGCTCGGCCCAGAAGTGGATGTTGAAGCGGGCATCCTCCGACAGCTCGACCCTGTGCCAGTACCGGGGCGGGCTGGTGGCAAACTCCCCGGCCCGGATCACCAGGCTCACCTCGGGCTCCTCGGCCTGCTCATCGGCAAAGCCGTGATAGGTGACGGTGCCCTCCATCACGCAGAGTTGGCCAAACACGCCGGCCGCGGTGTTGTGGTGGGTGAGCAGGGCCTGGGGCACATTCTCGCGGGTGAAGAAGGGGGTGGAGCGACGCACCACCCAGTGAGACGGGATCAGTTGCATGGCCATATCGGTTCTCCTTGAGTGGCCGGGTCGACCCGGCCGGTGCAATGAAAGGGGTTAACGGGGCAGCTGGCGCAGCAGCGGGAAGGCGGCACTCATCTGATCCCCACCCACCACGAAGCCGCACAGCTTGCCATCTTCGCCGTGCGCCTCGGCCACCATGCCGTGACTGTTCCAGCGGCACTGCCAGGCAAGATCCTCGCCCCGGGTAAGGCCCGCCAGTTGCAGCGGGTAGCGCGGCGTCTTCACCTTCACCAGCATGGGGGGCAGGGCCAGCGGGGTTGGCGTGCCGAGCAGGGTGCGCGCCAGCGCATTGGCCCCCAGCACGATGGGTTGCAGGAAGGGGAGCAGCTGGCCCTGCCACTGCACGCAATCCCCCAGCGCGAAGATATGGGGATCGCTGGTCTGCAGCCGATCGTCGACCAGAATGCCGCGCTCCACTGCCAGCCCGGCCCCGCGGGCCAGGGCCAGATTCGGCCGCAGGCCGATCGCGGCGATCGCCAGATCTTGCTCGCTGACGCGCCCGTCGGTCAGGGTGACGCGCCAGCCATCCCCCGGCTGGGCATCGATCCTGGCGAGACCCGTCCCGAACTGCAGACTGACCCCCTGGGTGCGCAGGGCCTGTTGCAGCGGCTGGGTCAGGGTAGCAGGCAACAGGGCGCTGAGCGGGCTATCGGCCAGATCCAGCAGGGTGACCTCGCGGCCATCGCTCGCCATGTCCATCGCCAGCTCGCAGCCGATGAGCCCCGCCCCCAGCACTAGGATGCGGCGGGCCTGGCGCAGTTGCGCCTCGGTGGCGGCGTACTCCTGCTGGCTGTTGAGGGTGACCAGGTGTTCGCTGCCCGGCAGATCGGGGCGCGCCGCGCTCGCCCCTGTGGCCAGCACCAGCTGGCCGTAGGGGAATTCCCCCTGCTCGGTCAGCACCAACCGCCTTGCTGGGTCGATGCCATGCACCGGGCAGTGTGGCAGCAGCGCGATGCGCTGCTGCTCGGCAAAATCGCTGCCGCTCTGGCGAGTCATGGCTGCGGCAGGGCAGCCCCGACTCACCACGTGGCTCAAGTCGGGCTTGTTGTACTCGTCACCGCTGTCGGCGGTGATGAGGCGGATGGGCTGCTCGGCATCCAGCTTGCGCAGGCTCTTGACCAGCTGCTGGGCAGCGAAGCCGCTGCCGATCACCACTATCTCCCGGCTGATGCCAGCGTCAGTTTGAATTGCCGCGCTCATACACAGGCCTCCACGGAGCAGGGTTCGAATACCTCCTTGCCGATGCCGCAGCCGGGGCAAAGGAAACTGTCCGGCACCTGGGCCCAGGGGGTGCCCGGCGCCACCAGCTGATCCGGCTCGCCCTGGGCCGGGTCATAGACCCACTGGCAGACGGTGCAGAGCATGGCCTGGTCATCGTCCCATTCGGCGGCGGCCGCTGCGGCTTGCGGCTCAACAGCAGGCATCGCGGGGACGGGTACCACCGCCGCATGAGTAGCGGTGATCGGGCGGGGCGCATCCAGCGGATGCAGCGCCCACTGACGGGCGAGCTGGCGGCCATGCTCGCGGCATTCGGCCAGCGCCGAACCATCCGGGCGCCACTTGGCCTTGAGGGCGATGCTGATGTCGAAACCTGCGTCCATCAATCGGGTCTGGATCCGGTCCACCGCACCGCCGGTCCAGCCGTAGCTGCCGAAGGCCGAGGCGCGCTTGTTGCGAAAACGCAGGCCGGTGATCTCTTCGAGCATGCCCGCCACCTTGGGCATCATGACGTTGTTCATGGTGGAGGAGCCCACCAGTATCCCCTTGGAGCGGAACACCTGGGTCAGGATCTCGTTC
Source organism: Aeromonas sp. R7-2 (assembly GCF_040908105.1). Classification (NCBI taxonomy): domain Bacteria; kingdom Pseudomonadati; phylum Pseudomonadota; class Gammaproteobacteria; order Aeromonadales; family Aeromonadaceae; genus Aeromonas; species Aeromonas sp. R7-2. The sequence continues at coordinate 19,227 of NZ_JBFODC010000011.1, forward strand.
TTGTCGTGGCGGGCCACGTTGTAGATCTTCACCGCCACGCCGGGGTCCACCTCGTGGATGCCCTGGGCGATGGCGTCGGCCATCATGCGGGTGTTGTTGGACATGGAGTCGTAGAACAAGGTGATGCGATCTTCCTGATAGTGGTCGGCCCACTCCAGGTATTTCAGGATGATCTGGGTGGGGTCCTCGCGCCAGACGATGCCGTGGGAGGTGGCCACCATGCTCACTGGCAGGTTGAAGCCCAGCACCTCTTTGATCTTGGCGGTCACCAGGGGGCTGAAGGGGGTGAGGATGTTGGCGTAGTAGCGCTGGCACTGCTCCATCAGCTCGCTCTGATCCACCTCGTCGTTGAACAGGTGCTCGTCGCAGTAGTGCTGGCCGAAGGCGTCGTTGGAGAAGAGCACCGCATCCTCGGTCATGTAGGTCATCATGCTGTCGGGCCAGTGCAGCATGGGGGTCTCGATGAACACCAGCTGCTTGCCGTTGCCGATGTCCAGGCTGTCACCGGTCTTGACCGGGTGGAAGTTCCACTCCGGGTGGTGATGATGGCCGGTGATGGAGTCGATGGCGTTGTGGGTGCAATAGATGGGGGTGCCTGGGATGCGGGCCATCAGCTCGGTCAGGGCGCCGGCGTGATCCTCCTCGGCGTGGTTGATCACCACGTAGTCGATGGAAGCGAGATCGATCTCGGCCGCCAGGTTCTGCACGAACTCCCGGCTGAACTTGTGATCGACGGTGTCGATCAGCACGTTTTTCCCTTCGCGGATGAGGTAGCTGTTGTAGCTGGTGCCCTTGTGGGTCTTGTACTCGGTGCCGTGGAAGTCGCGTACCTCCCAGTCCCGTTGGCCGACCCAGTGGATGTTGTTCTTGACGTGAATGCTCATCAGGCAGTTCCTCGAATGCAATAGTGGATGTTCAACTGAACCAGCTATTGCAGCGGACGTGCCAAATTGTAACCCATTGTTTTTAATGGCTTCGCATATCACTCGTTGTCATTAAGACACCACACCTTTATAGTCAAAATCACAAACATACTGTCATTTGGACAATTATCGTGATCTCGACCGACAGCCTGGCGCGCATCGCCCTCGACCTGCAACTCGGCATCTCTCATCAGGACCGCTTCCACCGCCTGATCCAGAGCGTGCGCAGCCTGCTGAACTCGGATGCCTCGGCCCTGCTGCGCTACGAGGGGGGCCAGTTCATCCCGCTGGCCATCGACGGCCTGATGCAGGACGTGCTGGGGCGCCGCTTCGCCCTCAAGGATCACCCGCGCCTCGAGGCCATCGCCCGCGCCGGGGATGTGGTGCGCTTCCCTGCCGACAGCGCCCTGCCCGACCCCTATGACGGCCTGCTGCCGGATCACGACGACTTCAAGGTACACGCCTGCGTCGGCCTGCCGCTCTTCTCGGATCAGGCGCTGATCGGCGCCCTGACCATAGACGGCATGAACCCGGCCCAGTTCGACGGCATCAGCGACGAGGAGCTGCGGCTGGTGGGGGCTCTGGCCGCCGCCGCCCTCGACAACGCCCTGCTGCTGGAGCGGCTCGCCCGCCAGAGCAGCGAACCCCTCGCTCCCTCCACCCAGAATGGGCCGGGCCAGCCCGAGATGATTGGCCGCTCCCCCGCCATGGCCCGGTTGCGCCACGAGATAGACGTGGTGGCAAGCTCCGAGCTGAACGTGCTGATTTTGGGGGAGACCGGGGTCGGCAAGGAGCTGATCGCCAAGGCGGTGCATGGCGGCTCGCCCCGCGCCCATGCCCCCCTGGTCTACCTCAACTGCGCCGCCCTGCCCGAATCCGTGGCCGAGAGCGAGCTGTTCGGCCACGTGAAGGGGGCCTTCACCGGCGCCATCCACAATCGGGCGGGCAAGTTCGAGCTCGCGGACAAGGGCACTCTGTTTCTCGACGAGATAGGGGAGCTCTCCCTGGCGCTGCAGGCCAAGCTGCTGCGGGTGCTGCAATACGGCGATCTGCAGCGGATCGGTGACGACACCCCGCTCAAGGTGAATGTGCGCATCCTGGCGGCCACCAACCGGGATCTGAAACAGGCGGTGGTCGAGGGGCAGTTTCGGGCCGACCTCTACCACCGGCTGAGCGTGTTCCCGATCCACGCCCCGGCACTGCGGGAACGCCCAGGCGACATTCCCCTGCTGGCCGGTTACTTTTGCGAGCGCTGCCGGCTCGGCCTGGGGCTGGATCAGCTGCGTATCCAGCCACAAGCGCTGCAACTGCTCGAGCGCCACGACTGGCCCGGCAACGTGCGGGAGCTGGAGCACGCCATCCACCGCGCCGCCGTGCTGGCCAGGGCCGAACAGGGCAGCCCCTCGCCGACCCTGAAACCCCACCACTTCAACCTGGGACCGACGGGCTCATCCCTTCCCGCCGACACCGTCAGCCAGCCCGCCTCTCCGGCCATTGCCGGCCTCGGCCTTCGCGCCGCCACCGATCTGTTCCAGCGCCAGCTCATCGAGCAGACCCTGACGGCCCATGACGGCAACTGGGCCGCCACCGCCCGGGCGCTGGATCTGGACGGCGGCAACCTGCACCGCCTCGCCAGACGGCTCGGCCTCAAGGCCTGACGCCCCAGATACGAGAGGGGCCCAAAAACAGAAACCCCCTCGCTGGCGAGGGGGTTTCTTGTTCATGGCACCCGTGGCGCCGTCAGCGCAGGGACTTGACCGAGCGGCGGACAATGAGCTCGGGCTGCACCGTCATGGACTCCACTTCCAGCTCCTTGTTGCGGATCCGGCTCACCAGTTGCTGCACCGCCAGCAGACCGAGCTCGGCCTTGGGGTGGCGGATGGTGGTGAGCGGCGGGCTGGAGAAGCGCGCCATCTCCACGTCGTCATAGCCGATCATGGAGATATCGTCCGGCACCTTGACCCCGGCCTCCCAGGCGGCGCAGATGGCACCGATGGCCATGGGATCGTCGAAGGCAAAGACCGCGGTCGGGCGAGGGGTGAGGGCCAGGATGCGCTGCATGGCATCGAAGCCGCTCTGGCTCTCGTAGTCCCCTTCGAAGATCTGCTCTTCTTTCAGGGTCATCCCCTGTTCAGCCAAGGCATCGCGCACCCCGTCCAGCCGTTGCTGGGTAGTCGGCTTGGCGAGATGGCCGGTGATGCAGACGATGTTGGTGTGGCCCTGCTCCAGCAGATGACGCACCGCCAGACGCGCGCCGATGCGGGCGTTGTCGTTGATCACGTTGGCGAAATCGCACTCGTTGCCCCAGTCCAGCACCACTTGCGGCACGTTTTTGTGGATACGCAGCATGTCCCTGAACTGGGTGTCGATATCGGTCCCCAGCACCAGCAGACCGTCGACCCGCTTCTCCATCAGCATGCGCAGATAGTGCTGCTGGCGTGGCGGCTGGTTCTCGGTGTTGCACAGGATCAGGCTGTAACCCTGCTCGAAGCAGTAGGCTTCCACCCCCTGTACCACTTCCGCGAAGAAGGGGTTGGCACTGGTGGTCACCAGCATGCCAATGGTCTTGGTCGAATTGATCTTGAGACTGCGCGCCACCGAGTTGGGCGCGTAGTTCAGCTCTGCCACCGCCTCAAGCACTTTCTGGGTTGCGTCTTCGCTGACCCGACGGGTGTGATTGAGTACATGTGAGACGGTGGAGATGGATACGCCTGCGCGCGAGGCGACATCCTTGATAGTTGCCATCTCTGTCTCCTGAATAACAAAGGCGGAACAGTAGCAGATTTCCCGAATAAAGGCTTGGTTTTAACGGGCGCTGCCAGTGAATTATCAATGCTGGCTAATCTATGCGGTCATTTCTTTTTGCGCAAACGGATTTTGGTCAAAATGAGAGCGGACGCAGAATGAAATATCGTCAGTTTTTTACTCTGGAAATTGTCACCATGACAATTTGTTATCTGTATGTTGCACCATCGCGGCGACATTAAACTCCAATAAACAGCAATAAACTGCGTGTTAGTTTCACAAAACCCCTCTCGCGCCTGCTCCGGTTAGTATCTTTAACATCTTGTTATTGCCCGGCGAGGAATGATAGAACCTTATCTATCGCCGGGCTGGCGGGACACAGGCTCGGAATGACGTGCATAAAATGAAACAATTCACTGATTAAGGGACGAATCAATGCATAACTTCAGCAAAATGGCAGTCAGAGCAGCGGTTTCTTTGGCTCTGTTTGGATCAGTTTCCATGGCCAATGCGGCCGACACCATCAAGATCGGCATCGCCGGCCCCCTGACCGGCCCGGTCGCCCAGTACGGTGACATGCAGTTCACCGGCGGCAAGATGGCGGTCGAGCAGATCAACAAGGCGGGCGGCATCAAGGGCAAGCAGATCGAAGCCGTCATCTATGACGATGCCTGCGATCCCAAGCAGGCCGTGGCCATCGCCAACAAGGTGATCAACGACGGCGTCAAGTTCGTGGTCGGCCACCTCTGCTCCGACAACACCCTGCCCGCCTCCGACATCTATGAAGATGAAGGGGTCCTGATGGTCACCCCCGCCTCCACCAACCCCAAGATCACCGAGCGCGGTTACCAGCTGACCCTGCGTACCATCGGTCTGGACAGTGACCAGGGCCCGACCGCCGCCAAGTACATCATCGAGCAGGTCAAACCCCAGCGCGTGGCCGTCATCCACGACAAGAAACAGTACGGTGAAGGCATCGCCTCCAGCGTGAAAGCCGCGCTGGACAAGGCCGGCGTCAAGGTCGTTGCCTATGAGGGCATCACCGCCGGCGACAAGGACTTCTCCGCCCTGATCGCCAAGCTGCAAAAAGAGAACGTCGACTTCGTCTACTACGGCGGCTACCACCCGGAGCTGGGTCTGATCCTGCGCCAGGCTGGCGAGAAGGGTCTGAAGGCCAAGTTCATGGGTCCGGAAGGCGTAGGCAACAAGGACATCTCCGCCATCGGCGGCCCGGCTTCCGAAGGCCTGCTGGTGACCCTGCCGAACAAATATGACCTGGTGCCGGCCAACGCCCCCATCGTAGAAGCGTTCAAGGCCAAGGGTCAGGACTCCTCCGGTCCGTTCGTCTGGACCACCTATGCCGCCATGCAGGCCCTGGCGGCCGGTATCGCCAAGGCGGGCGAGGATGATCCGGCTGCCGTCGCTGCCGCCATCAAGGCCGCACCGATCGACACCGTGATGGGCCCCCTGACCTGGGCACCGAACGGTGACCTGAAAGGCTTCGAGTTCGGTGTGTTCCAGTGGCACGCCGACGGTACCTCCACTCAACTCAAATAATCTGCCGGTCGGGGTGACGTGAGTCACCCCTCCTTTCTTTGCGGGCAAGTACACAGGGAACGCGGTATGTCCGAACACCTTCTTTATCTGGTTCAGCAGTTGCTGAACGGATTGACCATAGGCAGCACCTATGCGTTGATCGCCATCGGCTACACCATGGTCTACGGCATCATCGGCATGATCAACTTCGCCCACGGCGAGGTCTACATGATCGGCTCCTATGTCGCCTTCATGGTGATGGCCGGGCTCATGATGATGGGCATCGACAGCACCGTGCTGCTGCTGGGGGGCGCCTTCCTGGTCAGCATCATCATCACCGGCAGCTATGGCTGGTCCATAGAGCGGGTGGCTTATCGTCCGCTGCGGGGCGGCAACCGCCTGATCCCCCTCATCTCCGCCATCGGCATGTCGATCTTCCTGCAGAACATGATGCGGATGGCCCAGGGCTCGCGTGACATCGCCATGCCCACTCTGATCTCCGGGGGCTGGACCCTCGGCGGCGAGGATGGCTTCCAGGCCAGCCTCTCCTACATGCAGCTCATCATCTTCGTGGTGACCTTCGTCACCATGCTGGCGTTGACCCAGTTCATCGGCCGCTCCCGCATGGGGCGTGCCTGCCGAGCCTGTTCCGAAGACATCAAGATGGCCAACCTGTTAGGGATAGACACCCACGTGGTCATCTCCATCACCTTCGTGCTGGGGGCCGCCCTGGCCGCCGTCGCGGGGGTGCTGCTCGGCATGTACTACGGTGTCATCAACCCCTATCTCGGCTTCATGGCAGGCTTGAAGGCCTTCACCGCCGCGGTATTGGGCGGCATCGGCAGCATTCCCGGTGCCGTACTGGGCGGCCTGCTGCTCGGCGTGGTGGAAGCGCTCACCGCGGGCTATCTCAGCACCGAGTACAAGGATGTGATGGCGTTCGCCCTGCTCATCTTCGTGTTGCTCTTCATGCCCACCGGCATCCTGGGTCGTCCGGAGGTCGAGAAGGTATGAAAAACCAATCTATGCATGCCCTCGTGCTGCTGTTCATGACCATCACTGGCATTCTCGGCCGTCCGGAAGTGGAGAAAGTCTGATGAAACGTCAATTTATCCATGCCTGCATCGCCAGCCTGGTGCTGCTGGTGCTCTCCTTCTGGCTGCTCGGCTTCAAGCTGGAGACCGATGGCTCCCGCCTGCTGGTGGTGAGCCGCCTCGATGTGTCGCTGGCCTGGCTGCTGGGGGGCGCCACCATCGTCTTCTGGTTCCAGATGCTGCGCGGCCAGATAAGCCGGCTGTTCCAGGCTTCCATCAGCGGCTTCTCCGTCGGCTTCACCAAGCTGGTGCTGCCAAGCCCCGAAGAGGCCCCCAAGCTCTATAACCTCACCGCCGTGCTGGTGCTGCTGTTTGCGGTGAGCTGGCCCTTCATGGCCTCTCGCGGCGCCATCGATCTGGCCACCCTCACCCTGATTTACATCATGCTGGGGCTGGGACTGAACGTGGTAGTGGGCCTCGCCGGTCTGCTCGACCTCGGCTATGTCGGCTTCTATGCGGTCGGCGCCTACAGCTACGCCCTGCTCAACACCTACTTCGGTCTGAGCTTCTGGGAGTGTCTGCCCATCGCAGGTCTGCTGGCGGCCACCTTCGGCTTCCTGCTCGGGTTCCCGGTGCTGCGGCTGCGGGGGGACTACCTGGCCATCGTCACCCTGGGCTTTGGCGAGATCATCCGCATCCTGCTCAACAACATGACCACCCTGACCGGCGGTCCGAACGGGATCTCCGGCATTCCGAAACCGACCCTGGGGGGGCTCGAGTTCAACCGCACCGTCAAGGACGGGGGCTTTGGCACCTTCCACGACTTCTTCGGCATCGCCTACAACGCCAACCACAAGGTGATCTTCCTCTACCTGATGGCCCTGGTGCTGGTAGTGGCGACCCTGTTCGTCATCAACCGCCTGCTGCGCATGCCGCTCGGCCGTGCCTGGGAGGCGCTGCGGGAAGACGAGATCGCCTGCAAGTCCCTGGGGCTCAACCCCACCATCATCAAGCTGACCGCCTTCACCATAGGCGCTTGCTTCGCGGGCTTTGCCGGCAGCTTCTTCGCCTCGCGCCAGGGCTTCATCAGCCCGGAATCCTTCGTCTTCATCGAGTCGGCCATCGTCCTTGCGATTGTGGTGCTGGGGGGCATGGGGTCCCAGATCGGGGTCGTGCTGGCGGCCATCGTGATGACGGTGCTGCCGGAGCTCGCCCGCGAGTTCAACGAATATCGCATGCTGATGTTCGGTCTCTTGATGGTATTCATGATGATCTGGCGGCCGCAGGGACTGCTGCCCATGAGTCGACCCCATATGGAGCTGCGTAAATGAGCAACAATCAACCATTGTTGGATGTCTCAGATCTGTCGATGCGCTTTGGCGGCCTGCTCGCGGTCAACGGCGTCAAGCTGGATGTGGAAAAGGGGGAGGTGATCTCCATCATCGGCCCCAACGGGGCGGGCAAGACCACCATCTTCAACTGCCTGACCGGCTTCTATCGCCCGAGTGGCGGTGTCATTCGCTACAAGGGTGAGGAGATCCAGGGGTTGCCCGGCCACCTCATCGCCCGCAAGGGCATAGTGCGGACTTTCCAGCACGTGCGCCTGTTCAAGGAGATGACAGCGGTGGAAAACCTGCTGGTGGCCCAGCACAGGCATCTCAATACCGGCTTCATCGCCGGCCTGTTCAAGACCCCCTCCTTCCGCCGCGCCGAGAAAGAGGGGCTGGAGCAGTCCGCCTTCTGGCTGGAAAAGGTGGGCCTCAAGGATCTCGCCAACCGCGCCGCGGGCAACCTGGCTTACGGCCAGCAGCGCCGCCTCGAGATCGCCCGCTGCATGGCGACCCGGCCCGAGCTGCTGATGCTCGATGAACCGGCCGCAGGCCTCAACCCCAAGGAGACCGACGAGCTCAACGAGCTCATCTCCAACCTGAGGGACGAGTTCGGGGTCTCGGTGCTGCTGATCGAGCACGACATGAAGCTGGTGATGGAGATCTCCAACCGCATCTTCGTGGTCAACCAGGGCACCCCGCTGGCCCACGGCAAACCGGACGAAATCCGCAGCAATCCGGCGGTGATCAAGGCCTATCTGGGCGAGTCGTAAGGACAAAAAGATGTTAGAACTTCGCAACGTATCGACCCACTACGGCAAAATTCAGGCGCTGCACGACGTCAGCGTCGAGGTGAAAGAGGGGGAAATCGTCACCCTGATCGGCGCCAACGGCGCCGGCAAGACCACTCTGCTGATGACCCTGTGTGGCGAGCCCAAGCCCAGCAGCGGTTCCATCTGGTTCGAGGGGGAGCAGATAGACTCTCTCACCACCGCCCGCATCATGCGCAAGGACATCGCCGTGGTGCCGGAGGGGCGCCGCATCTTCGCCCGCCTCACGGTGGAGGAGAACCTGCTGATGGGGGCCTTCTTCGTCGACAAGGCGGAGCAGCGCGGCCTGCTGGATCAGATTTTTACCCTGTTCCCCCGCCTGCACGAGCGGCTGGAGCAGCGGGCAGGCACCATGTCCGGCGGCGAGCAGCAGATGCTGGCCATCGGCCGCGCCCTGATGAGCAAGCCGCGCCTGCTGCTGCTGGATGAACCCTCCCTGGGACTCGCGCCCATCGTCATCCAGCAGATCTTCGACACCATAGAGCAACTGCGCCAGAAGGGGATGACCATCTTCCTGGTGGAGCAGAACGCGAACCAGGCGCTCAAGCTGGCGGATCGCGGCTATGTGCTGGAGAACGGCCGGGTGGTGCTGCAAGACACGGGAGAGGCCCTGCTGGCCAACCCCGCCGTCCGCCAGGCCTATCTCGGCGGCTGAGGATGCAGCAACCATCGTCACCCTTCCCCTGCCGCGCTCCCCGAGCCCGGCAGGGGAACAGCCCCCCGCCGAGGAGCACATCGTGAGCCGTGCGCGGGCGACGCAGGATCAGCACCACTTCTGGCACGATCCCGCCCTGCCCTTCATCGAGGCGCGGGCGGTGCAGGATGGCCGGCGCGTCTGCTATGACAAGCACAGCCACCCCCACTTCTCCATCGGTGCCATCACCGGCGGCCACAGCCACTACCTCAACCAGCGCAGCCTGCAAGAGGTCGGCCGCGGCAGCCTGGTGCTGATGAACCCGGAAGAGGTGCATGCCTGCAATCCCGTCGCGGACCAGCCCTGGTCCTATCTGATGTTCTACATCGACAACCTCTGGTTGCAGCGCCAGCAGGAGGAGGCCGGGCTCGGCAACGCGTTTCGCCCCTTCGACATGACCGCAAGCCGGGATCCCCTGCTCTACCAGGGGCTCTGCCGGCTTCATCGGCAACTGGTGGCGGAGCCGGATCCCCTGGCTCGCGAAGTGGCCTGCCACCTCTTCAGCCGCCAGCTTCTGGCCAGGCTCACCCCGGCCAAGTGGGATGACCGCCCTCCCCGGCACCTGCAGCAAGCCGCCGAGCTGATGCAGGACGAGAGTGCCTGCGCCCTCACCCTGGCACAGCTGAGTGCGGTGGCCGGGCTTACCCCTTCCCACTTCGTGCGTGCCTTCAGCCGCCACTACGGCATGACGCCCCACGCCTACCTGCTCGATCAGCGCATTCGCCACGCCCGCACCCTGCTGCGCCAGGGGCAGCCCCTGGCGGAAGTGGCCCTTGCCAGCGGTTTTGCCGATCAGGCCCACTTCCAGCGCCAGTTCAAACGCCGGGTGGCCGCCACCCCGGGCCAGTACAGAGCGCAGCTCGCCCCTCAGGACGAGCGCACCAGATAGGCGGCGCTGAGCAGCAGCAAGAGCGCCATGGCCCGATTGAACCAGCGCAACCGGCGGGGAGAGACCAGCCACCCCTGCAATCGGCTGCCCGCATAGGCCCAGCAGGCGATGGAGCCGAGGCAGATCACCAGATAGATGCCGGTAAAGAGGGCGATCTGGCTCATGCCGCCCGCGATCCCATAGGCTCCCATCCCCATGCTGGCGGCGAGCCAGGCCTTGGGATTGAGCCACTGCATCAAGGCCCCGTACCAGAAAGCGGGGGGTACGCCCTCCACTTCCTCCACCTCGCCGCTGTCCACCAGCAACTGCCAGGCCATCCAGCCGAGAAAGAGCACGCCGCCCCAGTGAATGGCCCCCAGCGCCACAGGCCAGCGGGACAGGGCGCCGCCAAGACCCAGCCCCATCAGCAGGAGCAGCAGGATGAAGCCGAGGGTGGCCCCCACCACGTGGCGCAGGCTGGCCGTGAAACCGTACCGGGCGCCGGTGCCAAGGGCGACCAGATTGACCGGCCCCGGGGAGATGGACATGGCTAGGGCAAACCCGGCCATGGATAACAGCAGACTGAATTCCATGGATGATGCTCGTTCAATTGAGGGAAGCCCGAGCCTACCCGGCCCGGGCGGCCCGATATTGAAGAAAATTGCGATCCCCTGGATGCCGCCCCCATTGCACACTTAGCGCAAACCGCCGCTTGCGGTAAACTGCCCTTCAACCCTCCATTTTCAGGACATCTCAATGGACCAGTTTGCCCATATCAGCGCCCATGATGCCCACCAGAAGCTGAGCGCAGGCGAAGCCCGTCTCGTGGACATTCGCGATCCCCAATCCTTCGAGACGGCCCACGCGGTCGGCGCCTTCCACCTCACCAACGGCACCCTGGTTCGCTTTATGAACGAGGTGGACTTCGATACCCCCGTCATCGTGATGTGCTATCACGGCAACAGCAGCCAGGGGGCGGCCCAGTACCTGCTGCAACAGGGCTATGACGAGGTCTATAGCCTGGATGGCGGTTTCGAGGCCTGGCGCAGGGAGTTCCCCATCCAGGCGGGGGACGCATGACAGAGGCGGGTCGCTCCTCCTCGACCGGCATGATCCAACTGCTGGTGCTGGGCGACGCCCGCATGGCCCAGGCGCTGGTGGATTATCTCGCTACCCTGGGCATTCCGTGCGAGCTGACCCAGTCCGAGCTCGGCGTCTCGGTCTGGCTGGCGGACGAACGGCGCCTCGCCCAGGCCCAGCAGGAGGTCAAACGCTTCCTGAGCGAACCCAATCATCCCCGCTACATGGAGGCCTCCTGGCAATCCGGCCATGCCGATGCCCGGATCGACTACAGCAAGGGGATGACGGATCCGGTCACCGACTTCCTCCACCAGGCGGGCCCTCTGACCCTGGTGGTCATCATCGCCTGCCTGGCCATCTACGCTCTGGATGCCATCGGCCTGCCCATCTTCGACGAGCTCGCCTTCCACCCCACCCTGGCCCAGTTCACCGACTGGCAGGCCTGGCGCTACGTCACTCCGGCCTTCATCCACTTCTCGGTGCTGCACCTGGTGTTCAACCTGTTGTGGTGGTGGTATCTCGGTGGTCAGATCGAGCAGCGCCTTGGCAGCGGCAAGCTGTTCATCCTGCTCATCGTCGGGGCTGCCCTGCCCAATATCGCCGAGTTCTTTGCCAGCGGCCCGCGCTTTGGCGGCCTCTCCGGGGTGGTCTATGCCCTGCTCGGCTACAGCTGGCTGCGAACCAGGCTGCAACCGGATTGCGGCCTCGCCATGCCGCCAGCCCTGATGGGCTTCATGCTGGTCTGGCTGGTGCTCGGCTTCCTGGACATGCTCGGCACCCCCACCGCCAACATGGCCCATTTGGTCGGCCTGCTGGTCGGTCTTGCCCAAGGCTGGCTGGACAGGCACCACAGGCCGGGGTGAGGCCTGGTTGCCGGCAACTGCTCGGCAACCAAAGCGACCACCAACATAGCTCACCTGGCGGGCCTGCTGGTCGGCCTTGCCCAAGGCTGGCTGGACAGACACCACAGGCCGGGGTGACGCCTGGTTCCGGCAACGGCTCGGCAACCATAGCGACCACCAACATAGCTCACCGGCGGGCCTGCTGGTCGGCCTTGCCCAGGGCTGGCTGGACAGACACCACAGGCCGGGGTGAGGCCTGGTTGCCGGCAACGGCTCGGCAACCAAAGCGACCACCAACATGGCTCACCTGGCGGGCCTGCTGATCGGTCTTGCCCAAGGCTGGCTGGACAGGCGCCACAGGCCAGCCTGAGCCGATTTGCCATAAAAAAACGCCGCCCCAAGGGGCGGCGTTTTTATTGGTCGGCCGGCTTACTGCTTGAGCAGGCTGCCGTCGGTCACCTTGACCGCGGTACCGCCGCTTGCGAAGAAGCTGCCGAACTGGGTCTGCATCTCGGTGGTGACGGCGCCGGTCGGATCGAAGTTCTCGTCCGGTGCCAGCAGCGAGCTGTGACCCCCGGCCACGAAGCGGGCCGCTCTGTGGTTGGCGGCGCCGGTGGCGGTCAGCGGTTGCAGGGCCAGGACCTTGAACAGCGGCTCTGTGCCACCCAGGGGGGCGGTGGCGATGCTGTTCGGGATCACTCGATCCGACAGGCTCAGGGCGCCGTCGCCGACGATTTCGGTGGCAAACAGCGGGAAGTCCGCCGCGATACCGCTCCCCAGGTTGATGGGGTCTGCCGAATCCAGCACCGACTGCGCCGCGAAGCTGTAGCTCTGCAGGGTGCTGGCCGCCGTGGCCTGGGTGGCCGCATCCTGGCTCGGCAGGAACTCGTTGACGAAGCAGGTCGGCACCGCCGTCTTGCAGTTCGGGGCGTAGGCGGTGAAGGCTGCCTTCAGGGCCGCACTGCCAGCGGTCAGCACGCTCATCTGGATGGTCGGGCCGAAAGTCGGCGAGTTCAGCAACAGCGGCGCTATGCCGCCACCCGGCATGGCCAGGCCGCCAGTGTCGAACTTGAACAGGGCGTCTGCCGTCGGGTTGCCAACAGACTGGTTGGCCACCGCCAGCAGGTTGGCCCCCGCGATGGCACCCAGAGAGTGACCCAGGAAGTGTACCTTGAGGCTGCCAGCAGTGCCGATAGCCCCCTTGGCATTTGCCAGCCCCACCGCCAGACGCAGGCCCAGCAGATCCGCCACGCTCTGTTTCAGGTTGTCGCGGGCCACGGTCAGGTAGCTCAGGTTCAGGTAGGGGGTCGGGTTGTCGGAGGTGGTCACCGAGTCCATGCTGCCGGTCAGGGCGAAGCCGCGTTCACCGTGCAACGGATGATCGATCACCACCACGGCCACGTTCTTGCTCGCCTGGGCACCGGCACCAATCTGGCCAAGGGCCAGGGCGTAGGCGTTCTCCTTCACGGAGGTGACGCCGTGCTGATAGATGATCACGTCGGTGATGTTCGCCAGCGGTGCGGCGGCGAAGATCCGCATCGGGACGGACTGCACCTCTTCCAATGCCGGCAGCGGGTTGAAGCGCCCGATATTCATCTCGGGATCCAGCGCCTTGCCGCCGGAGGTGAGGGTCACCCCGATCAACTTGCTCGCCTCCGCCAGCAGCTCGGCCTGGCGGCTCGGATCGGCGATGAGTTCGCCCAGCAGGGCCGGATCCACACCCGCCCCCACCAGGCCGCCGATCACTTCGGCATCCTGGGCCTTCAGGGCGTTCGCGATGGCGTAGAGGCTGGGGATGGCACCGTGCCAGGACTGGGTCTTCGCCTTGTCCCAGGAGCCGGCGGTGGCCGGGGAGGAGAGGAAGTAGGGCAGCTTGACGGTGCCGCTGTAGACGGTGGTGCCCAAGGCCAGATTGTGGAGTGGAGTGCCGTCACCAAAAACGGCGGCAATCGCATCCTTCTGCTCCTGGGGCAGGAAGTTCTCGGCGTCCAGCTGGGTCAGGAAGGGGCTGCCGCCGCTCACCGACAGGGTATAGGTGCCAGGCAGGCTGGTATTGCCCAGGGCGTCCTGCTTCCACAGAGCGGCGGCGTCCAGGGTCGGGCTCTTGAGCACGGATGCGGCCGCCCCTTTCACCGCCACCAGCACGTCGGCGCCGGACTGGGTACCGAACCAGTCGGAGAAGATCACGTGATCGCTGGTGATGCCGGTGGCAGCCTTGAACAGCCCTTCCTGCAGCGCAATCAGGCCGCTGATGGTCTGCTCCTGGGCGTTGCTGCCGGTGCTGGTCTTGTAGTTGCTGTAGTCGCTCCCCGGTCGCAGGGGGGCACCCGTGCTGTCTTTGAGGGTATCGGTCGCCACTATCATGTAGTAGGAAGAGGGGTTGAGCGGCTTGAGCGGCACCAGATTCAGCTTGCCGGTCGTCTCAGCCACCACGAAGTCCACTCCGTAGGTCAGCACCTTTTTCACGCCGCTCGGACGCAGGGCCGCACTGTCAAACTCCAGCTCCATCAGGTAGAGGGGTGCCACGGAGGCTGCGAATTCAGCAGCGGCCGGCGCCTTGACCTGGATGCCGGAGGCCGTCACCGGCACTATCTGGATCGCCTGGGTAGTCGACCAGCCATCCAGGGTGGAGAGGGCGGACACCGGGTTGGAGAGATCCGCCGTTTCCGTGGAGAATTTCAGGGTACCGTCGGTCGCACGGGCTGCCAGGGCGCTGGGTCGGACTGCATTGGAGCCGCTCAGCAGATAATCGAGATAGCTTGAGGTATCGCCTGTGTTGTCGTCACTGCCACCACAACCGCTCAGCAGCGCACTGACGACGGCCGCGTAAATTAGCTTTTTCTTCATATCCTTATCTCTTTTATGTTGTTATCCATGATGAGCCTGACGGGGTAGGGTTCAAACCCGACCGAATCATATTAACAGCAACGCAACAATTAATAAGCCTCTGGTCAGTCATCTGATCTGATTTTTTTGTGTACACCATCAAGGAATTGGAATTGATTCCCGGTGTCACAGGGTAGCAGCCAGGGTGCATCAACCAGACCCGACCAGAGCCCGATGGGATCCATGGCGCAAAAAGCCGCCCCGATCTCGGCAAAGGGGACGATTTGTCGGTAGAATGGCGCCATTGCTTAAGGAGACCCCCATGATCGACCCGAAAAAACTGGAAGAGATCGCCAAACAGATACACAACGCCCTGCCCCCCGGCATTCGCAGCATGGGTGAAGAGGTGGAGAAAAAGACCCGTCAGGTCTTGCAGGCCCAGCTCAACAAGCTGGATCTGGTGAGCCGCGAGGAGTTCGACGTGCAGACCAAGGTGCTGCTGCGCACCCGGGAGAAGCTGACCGCCCTCGAGGCCAAGCTGGCCCAGCTCGAGCAGCAGCTCGCTGCCAAGGGCGAATGATCCGGCGTGACCCGCCGTAGATAGCACAAACCCCAGCCAGGCTGGGGTTTGTCGTTTTTATGGGGACAACGAGTTTCTCATCCCCCTTCTCTCGCAAGACGATAAGGGGGCAGATCGACGCTCTGCGGTTGGCCGTGGTCAGATAAACTCGTAGGCATCGCCGAAGATGCGCTCGGGCTCGGCGCCCAGCACCTTGAACTCTTCCCGCGCGGCACCGGCCATCTCGAAGCGGCCCGCCACATAGATGTCGTAGTCATGCAGGCTGACGAAGTCATCCAT
Organism: Aeromonas sp. R7-2; assembly: GCF_040908105.1. Taxonomy (NCBI): domain Bacteria; kingdom Pseudomonadati; phylum Pseudomonadota; class Gammaproteobacteria; order Aeromonadales; family Aeromonadaceae; genus Aeromonas; species Aeromonas sp. R7-2. The sequence goes on from NZ_JBFODC010000011.1 coordinate 34,792, forward strand.
GATGGCCTTGTGCACCAGCCCGGTCCTGCCGGTCCAGTCGCTCTCGGGCTCCTGCACCACGGGAATGAAAGTCAGCGGCGCGTAGTCGCGCTCCCACTGCTGCATCTGCTCCAGCTCGTAGAGCCAGTGCGCCTGGCGTACGCCCCAGTAGAGGAACACCGGACGCTTGCTGCCACTGCCGATCAGGTATTCCAGGATGGCGCGGGCATAGGAGAAGCCGGTGCCTCCCGCCATCAGGATCAGCGGTCGGGGGGATTCGTCGCGCAGGAACGCCTTGCCGGCGGCCAGCTCGACCTCGATCTCTCCCTGCTCGCGCATGCGGGCCAGCACCTGACCGGCATAGGCATTCTCGGGAGTGGCACCGATCTGCAGCTCCAGCACGCCGGAGCGGGTCGGCGAGTTGGCGATGGAGAAGGGGCGCTTGTCCGAATCGCTCATCACCACCAGCAGATACTGGCCCGGCTTGAAGCTCACCTCCTGCTGCGGCGCCAGCGCCACGTGCCAGATGGTGTCGACATATTCGCGCAGTTCCTCTACGCGGCACTTGATACGTTGCATTCTTGTCCTTGTGAGGGGCCTGCCCGGCCCGCTTCGCTCATGGTTTCACTGTTTTTATGGCGACCAGTTGGTGGTCAGGTCCGTCGAGCATACCCAATTCGGCACGGCAATACCGCACTTTTGCGTCACAATGGCCGCGCCGCATCGGGGATCCCTCAGTCGAGGATCTTCAGCTCGTCCCAGATGGCATCGATCTTCTGCTTTACCGCCTCGTCCTGGACGATGGGCTGACCCCACTCGCGATTGGTCTCCCCCGGCCACTTGTTGGTGGCATCCAGCCCCATCTTGGAGCCGAGCCCGGAGACCGGCGAGGCGAAGTCCAGGTAGTCGATGGGGGTGTGCTCGATCAGGGTGGTGTCCCGAGCCGGGTCCATCCGGGTGGTGATGGCCCAGATCACGTCCTTCCAGTCGCGGGCGTTGATGTCGTCATCGCAGACGATCACGAACTTGGTGTACATGAACTGGCGCAGGAAGGACCAGACTCCAAGCATCACCCGCTTGGCGTGGCCAGGGTAACGCTTCTTGATGGTCACCACCGCCATCCGGTAGGAGCACCCCTCCGGCGGCAGGTAGAAGTCCACTATCTCGGGGAACTGCTTCTGCAACAGCGGCACGAACACCTCGTTGAGCGCTACCCCGAGCACCGCCGGCTCATCGGGCGGACGGCCGGTGTAGGTGCTGTGGTAGATGGCATCCCGGCGCATGGTCATGTGGGTGATGGTGAAGACCGGGAACTCGTCCACTTCGTTGTAGTAGCCGGTGTGATCGCCGTAAGGCCCTTCGGGGGCCATCTCCCCCGGCTCCAGATAGCCTTCCAGCACGATCTCGGCGCTGGCGGGCACTTCCAGATCGCAGCTCAGCGCCTTCACCACCTCGGTACGGCTGCCCCGCAGCAGACCGGCAAAGGCGTATTCGGAGAGGCTGTCCGGCACCGGCGTCACCGCGCCCAGGATGGTCGCCGGATCGGCGCCCAGCGCCACCGCCACCGGGAAGCGTTCGCCCGGGTGGGCCTCCTGCCACTCGCGAAAATCGATGGCGCCACCCCGGTGATCCAGCCAGCGCATGATCAGCTTGTTCTTGCCGATCTTTTGCTGGCGATAGATGCCAAGGTTCTGCCGCTTCTTGTAGGGACCGCGGGTGATGGTCAGCCCCCAGGTGACCAGGGGCGCCACATCCCCGGGCCAGCAGTGCTGGATGGGGATCTGATCCAGATCCACCGCGTCCCCTTCCAGCACCACCTGCTGACAGGGGGCCGAAGAGAGCCGCTTGGTCGGCATGTTGAGCACCTGCTTGAAGATGGGCAGCTTCTCCATCAGCTCCTTGAGCCCGCGAGGCGGCTCCGGCTCTTTCAGGTAGGAGAGCCAGGTCCCCACCTGGCGCAGGGCGCTGACGTTGGGCTGGCCCATGCCCATGGCAACCCGGTCCGGCGTGCCGAACAGGTTGGTCAACACCGGCATGGTGTAGCCCTTGGGATTCTCAAACAGCAGAGCCGGGCCCCCCGCACGCAGGGTACGGTCGCTGATCTCGGTCATCTCCAGATAGGGGTCTATCTCGCGACTGATGCGCCTGAGCTGTCCGTTTTGTTCCAACTGCGCGATAAAATCACGCAAGTCCTTGTATTTCATGCAAGTACCCCAGCGGGATCAGGTGGTCCCGCATTATAACCCTGGCGGCGTATCCGGTGTACCCGTATCGGACCTCATGACGGACGAGGCGTGTCGCCGCTCCTGAAGCGTCAGCCGGTTTGCCAATTGACCCAGGAGCCTGGGCTCGTCCATCTGCAACAACAGGCCGGCCACCAGCCCGCCATACTGGTGCTTGCCGAGTTCGGCCAGGAGGAACTGCTGGGCCCCGTCCGGCAAGGGGGAGAGGCGGCTGAGCTGGTGCAGGGCGGGGACCATCAGGCGGCTGTTCTGGCTGGCGGCGATCAGCAGATCGCTCGCCTCCTGCCCTGAATAAAAGCGGGAAATGGTGTGTAGCGCAGTCAGACTATCGTGATCCACTGGCTGACGCCACAGCTTGAGGTAGAGTGCCGTCTCCCCGGTCTGTTCGATGAAGTGCAGCAGCAACTGGTTGTCCGGCAGGAAGAGATTGAGGGCGGCAAGCCGCTGCGCCTCTCGGCGCAGCACGGATACCGGCTGCCGATCGAGCACCGCCAGCAGGGCCTGCTGCTGCTGTGTCAGCTCGGGATTGCGGCTGTAGTAGACCTGCTTGAAGTCGAAGCGATCCTGCTCCAGCAACTGGCGATAGTTGTCCTGCCAGGCCAGCTGCTGCCAGTGGCTCAGCACCAGCCGGGCCTCGGCGGGGAAGTCGTAGGCGGGTAGCTGCACCAAGAAACCGTCCACCTTCCCTTCCACCAGCCATTGTGGCGCCTTGGCCGCTTGTGCCCGCACCCAGGCCAGCAGCGCCGGGCTCGGTGCGCCCGATGACTTGAGCTCACCCAGCAACTGGAACAACAGGAACTCCCGCTGCCCCACCGACAGGGTCTCGAGCAACGAGTCCATGGCATCAAACTGCCCGAGCGCCATACGGCCGTCCAGGTACGCCCGATGCCCCTCCAGTCCCTCGTCCGCCACCAGGGGAGCCTGCAATTGCGGCGGGGAATCGGCATGCACCGGGGCCGCCAGCCACAACCAACCCATCCATATGAACAACACCAGCTTCATGACGTCCCTTTCCTTGTGACATCGAGGCTTCATACTACTAAGCCAGCCGTGAAATAGATAAACAAAAACCGCGACCTGGGCCGCGGTTTTGTCATGGAAGAGGCTGTTACTTCTGTTGACGCTTCATGGAGTCGAAGAACTCGTCGTTGGTCTTGGTCGCAGCCAGCTTGTCGATGAGGAACTCGATGCTGTCGATCTCGCCCATGGGGTGAATGATCTTGCGCAGGATCCACATCTTCTGCAGCTCGTCCGGTGCGGTCAGCAGCTCTTCCTTGCGGGTGCCGGAGCGGGTGATGTCGATGGCCGGGTAGACGCGCTTCTCGGCAATCTTGCGCGAGAGGTGCAGTTCCATGTTGCCGGTACCCTTGAACTCTTCGTAGATGACTTCATCCATCTTGGAGCCGGTATCGATCAGCGCGGTGGCGATGATGGTCAGGCTGCCGCCCTCTTCGACGTTGCGCGCCGCACCGAAGAAACGCTTCGGACGGTGCAGGGCGTTGGCATCCACACCACCGGTCAGCACCTTGCCGGAAGACGGGATGACGGTGTTGTAGGCGCGAGCCAGACGGGTGATGGAGTCCAGCAGGATCACCACGTCCTTCTTGTGCTCGACCAGACGCTTGGCCTTCTCGATCACCATTTCGGCGACCTGGACGTGACGGGAGGCCGGCTCGTCGAAGGTGGAGGCGATGACTTCGCCCTTCACCATCCGCTGCATCTCGGTCACTTCTTCCGGACGCTCGTCAATCAGCAGCACGATCAGCTCACAATCCGGGTGGTTGTAGGCGATGCTCTGGGCGATGTTCTGCAGCAGCATGGTCTTACCGGCCTTGGGCGGTGCAACGATGAGACCGCGCTGGCCCTTGCCGATCGGGGATGCCAGATCCAGTACACGGGCGGTGATGTCTTCGGTGGAACCGTTGCCACGCTCCATGCGCAGACGCTCGTTGGCGTGCAGGGGCGTGAGGTTTTCAAACAGGATCTTGTTGCGGGAGTTTTCCGGACGGTCGTAGTTCACGTCGTTGACCTTGAGCAGGGCGAAATAGCGCTCGCCCTCTTTCGGCGGCCGGATCTTGCCGGAGATGGTATCGCCGGTACGCAGGTTGAAGCGGCGGATCTGGCTCGGGGAGACATAGATGTCATCCGGACCAGCGAGATAAGAGCCGTCTGCACTGCGCAGGAAACCGAAACCGTCGGTCAGGATTTCCAGCACACCGTCGCCAAAGATATCCTCGCCGCCCTTGGCGTGCGCCTTGAGGATTGCAAAGATAATGTCTTTCTTGTGCGCCCGAGCCAGATTTTCCAACCCCATGGATTCGCCAAGCTGGACCAGCTCGGACACAGGAGTGTTCTTAAGTTCAGTCAGATTCATAGTGGTGAAAGTCTGTAAGCAAGGATTGAAATGAGGAGACAGTCTGCTGGATTGATGTTGATCGGATTTGACTTGCCAGGCTGGTAGTTAAGCAAAGAGTCAGGCAAAAAGGTTAGCAAACGAGCGATAAACTAGCACCAATCAGGGTGAGCGTCTAGGTGATAAAACACAAGGAGCGCATTATTGCAATGCGCTCCTTCTTGATTATTACAGGTTGCCGTCCAGGAACTCTTTCAGTTGGGTCTTGGACAGGGCGCCGACCTTGGTCGCTGCCACTTCACCATTCTTGAACAGCAGCAGGGTCGGGATACCACGAATGCCGTACTTGGGCGGAGTGTCGGCGTTATGATCGATGTTCAATTTCGCCACGGTCACGCGACCTTCATATTCCTGAGCAACTTCGTTCAGGATCGGGGCAATCATCTTGCACGGTCCACACCATTCGGCCCAGAAATCGACCAGAACAGGGCTGTCGGCGTTGATTACATCGGCCTCGAAGCTGGCATCGCTCAGCTGAACAATCTTGTCACTCATCTCCAACTCCAGTCAGTAATTAAGGCTTTATTGATGGTTCAACAAAGGCAATAGTTGCCCTATTTGAAATGATCCTGTTTATTATTGCAAGCCTAACCTGATAACCTACCGCCATGAGCAAAACACATCTAACGACCGAAAAATTCGCCCAAATGGGCCTCGAACCCGAAGTTCTGGCTGGTCTGGAATCAAAGGGGTTTCACTATTGTACGCCCATCCAGGCACTGTCCCTGCCCCTGCTGGTTGAAGGTCATGACCTCGCCGGTCAGGCCCAGACGGGGACCGGCAAAACCCTGGCTTTCCTGGCGGCGACATTCAACTATTTGCTGACCCATCCGCTGACCAGGCCGCGCCTCGTCAACCAGCCCCGCGCCATCATCATGGCCCCGACCCGGGAGCTGGCCGTCCAGATCTATAACGATGCAGAGAGCATGTCCGCCTCCACCGGCCTCAAGCTCGGTCTCGCCTATGGTGGCGAAGGCTACGACAAGCAGCTGGCCGTGCTGGAACAGGGCGTCGACATCCTGATCGGCACCACGGGTCGCATCATCGACTACTTCAAGTCCAAGGTCATCGATCTCGGCAACATCCAGGTCGTGGTACTGGACGAAGCGGATCGCATGTTCGATCTGGGCTTCATCAAGGACATCCGTTTCCTGTTCCGCCGCATGCCCCCCGCTACCGAGCGTCTGAGCATGCTGTTCTCCGCCACCCTCTCCCTGCGGGTGCAGGAGCTGGCCTATGAACACATGAACCACCCGGAACATGTACAGGTCGAACCGGAACAGATGACCGGCGTGCGGATCAAGGAGGAGCTCTTCTACCCCTCCAACGAAGACAAGATGTTGCTGCTGCTCTCCCTGATGGAAGAGGAGTGGCCCGAGAAAGCCATCGTCTTCGCCAACACCAAGCACGTCTGTGAAGACGTTCACGCCTGGCTGGAGAACGACGGCCACCGCGTCGGCCTGCTGACCGGCGACGTGCCGCAGAAGAAGCGGATGAAGATCCTGGAAGAGTTCACCAAGGGTACCCTGGATATCCTGGTCGCCACCGACGTGGCCGCCCGTGGTCTGCACATCCCCGACGTGACCCACGTCTTCAACTACGACCTGCCCGACGATGCCGAAGACTATGTCCACCGCATCGGTCGTACCGGCCGCGCCGGCAGAAGCGGTCACTCCATCAGCCTGGCCTGTGAAGACTATGCCTTCAACCTGCCGGCCATCGAGGAGTACATCCACCACCCCATCCCGGTCAGCAAGTATGACCGCGAGGCGCTGCTGGATGACGTCACCGCACCAAAACGGGTGTTCCGCAACCGCCAGCCGGTGAACCGCAACATGCGGGATCGCCAGGGCGGTGGCAACAGCAACAACCGTCGTCGTCCCCCCCGCAAGAACTGAGGGATCGGCCAAGTTGCACAACTCGCCTCTCTATGCCGCCATCGACCTCGGCTCCAACAGCTTTCACATGCTGGTGGTTCGCGAGGTCGCCGGTGCCCTGCGCACCGTCACCAAGGTCAAGCGCAAGGTACGCCTCGCCGCGGGCCTCGATGCCGATTTTCGCCTCAACCGTGCCGCCATGGAGCGGGGCTGGGATTGTTTGCGCCTCTTCTCCGAGCAGTTGCAGGACATCCCGTCCGACAACATCCGGGTAGTGGGCACCGCCACCCTGCGCCTGGCCACCAACGTCGACGAATTCATCAGCGAAGCGGAACGGGTGCTCAACCACAGCATCGAGATCATCTCGGGTGAGGAAGAAGCCAAGACCATCTATGAAGGTGTCTCCTGGACGTCGGCAGGGGAAGGCAACCGGCTGGTAATCGATATCGGCGGCGCCAGCACCGAGCTGGTGATCGGCGAGCAGAGCGAAGCCAAGCTGCTCAACAGCCTGCACATGGGCTGCGTCACCTGGCTCAACAACCACTTCGGTGATGGCGAGCTCTCCGAGGCGCGCTTCAACCAGGCCATTGCCGCCGCCAAGGCGGTACTGGAGAAAGTGGCTGCGGACTACCGTGTCCTCGGCTGGCGAACCTGCGTCGGCGCCTCCGGCACCGTCCAGGCGCTGCAGGAGATCATGCTGGCTCAGGGCAAGAGCGAGCGGGTCACCCTGCCCAAGTTGCAAGAGCTGATGGGTCAGGCCATCGCCTGCGGCAGACTCGATAAGTTGCAGCTCGAAGGGCTGGCGGCCGAACGGCTGACCGTGTTCCCCTCCGGTCTCGCCATCCTGATCGCCATTTTCGAGACCCTCGACATCGAGAGCATGACCCTGGCGGGTGGTGCACTGCGTGAAGGGCTCATCTACGGCCTGCTCGGCAACAATTACGATTGTGATGCCCGGGATCGCACCGCCGAAAGCCTGATCAGCCGCTACCAGCTCGACAAGGAGCACGCCGAGCGGGTCCGCGACACCGCCATCGAGGCGTTCACCCAGTTGCAGCCGGCCTGGCGCCTCTCCAAGCGCTACGGTCGCCCGATCCTGCGCTACGCAGCCCTGCTGCACGAAATCGGTCTGTGCATCGAGTACAAGAAGGCGCCGCAGCACGCCGCCTACATCATCGACAACATCGACATGCCGGGCTTCACCCCCGCGCAGAAGAAGCTGCTGTCGGCCCTGCTGTTCAACCAGCGGGATGAATTCAAGCTGGAGCCGCTGGAGAAACAGGGCGCCGTCACCGGTCGCCAGGCGATCCGGCTGGCCCGCATCCTGCGCATCTCCCTCATCCTCTGCATGCGCCGGACCCAGGGCACTGTGCCCAGGTTCATGCTGCAAGCCGATGAAGATGCCCTGACCCTGACCCTGCCCAAGGGGTGGCTGGACGAGCACTACCTGCGCGCCAGCGAGCTGCGCCTCGAGGTGGAACGCCAGCAGAAGATGGGCTGGTCCACCCGGCTGCTGGAAGCCTGAGCCGCACACCCCATGGCCGATTACCAACCCGTCAGCTGTGACCTGTACGACTGGCTGGAGATCGCCGCAAGCTGGCAACTGCCCGTCACGATCACCGACCGGGCTGGACGAACCTGGACGGACAGGATCCGCACCATAGAAGCCAGCGACGGAGTCGAATATCTGCTGCTGGAGCGCGCTGAGCGCCTCAGCCTGGCGGACCTGGCGACCCTGGAACTCGTCTGGCAAGGGGAAGAAAAGCGGATCCACTTCGCCCCACCCCGCAGCCAATGAATAGCAAGAGGGCCAACCTGATCAGGTTGGCCCTCTTCGTTTGACGCTCAGACTCCCTGCCAGTCGCCACTCAACTCGCCAGCGCCGCCATCACATAGACGTCGAAGCGGTTGCTCTTGGTCTCGATGGCCATGCTGGGCTTGTGCTCGTTGAGCCAGCCCGCATAGTCGGGCCGCTTCACCACCACCCGCTTGTCAGCCATCCTGAGCGCCGCCGGCAGCAGAGCATCCGCGTCGAGATCCGCCCCCACCAGGGACTGGAACACCCGCATCTCTTTTTTCACCAGCGCCGACTTCTGCTTGTGGGGGAACATGGGATCCAGGTAGATGACCTCCGGCCGCTCGGCCAGCGCCAGCAGGGTCTCCACCGCCGGGCCTTGCAGCAGTTGCATCCGCTCGCGCACCCAGGGGCCTATCTCGGGATCCTGCCCCGCCCGGGTCAGACCGTCCTGGAGCAGGGCCGCCACCACGGGGCTGCGCTCGATCAGGGTCACCTTGCAGCCGAGGGAGGCGAGCACGAAGGCATCGCGCCCGAGCCCGGCGGTGGCATCCACCACGGTCGGCATGGCTCCCGACTTCAATCCCACCGCCTTGGCGATGGACTGGCCGCGCCCGCCACCGAACTTGCGCCTATGGGCCACCGCCCCTTCCACGAAGTCCACATAGACGGCCCCCAGCTTGGGTTCGTCCAGCTTGCGCAGCTCCAACCGCGATTCGGTCAGCACCAGGGCGAAGGGAGCGGGAAACGCCACGTCGGCAAGGCGCTGGCGCAGGGCGTCGAGCTCGCCATCGCGGGCGGGCACTTCACTGAAAACCTGAATATGGGGCATAACATGGACTCATCACGGCGCAGAAGCCGGCATGATAGCAGAAGCGGGGGGTCAGCTCACCGTGGTCAGATTCGCCAGGTTCATTCCCTGACGGTTGAGACTCAGGTACTCGGTCAGATCGTCGAAGGGCAGCGGGCGGCTGAGCAGATACCCCTGGGTGAAGGCGCACCCCTTCTGGCAGAGGAAGTTGAGCTGCTCCCGGGTCTCCACCCCTTCGATCACCACCTGCATGCCGAGGTTGTGCACGATGTTGATGATGCCGTCGAGCAGCAGGCGGTCCTGCTCGTTGAAGGGAATATGGCGCACGAAGGAGCGATCGATCTTCACCAGATCCACCGGGAAGGTACGCAGGTAGTTCAGTGCCGAGTAGCCGGTGCCGAAGTCGTCGATGGCCAGCTTGCAGCCCGCCTCGCGCAGAGCATCGATCCGCACCCTGTGCTGATCGCTGGTCTCCATCAGCAGAGATTCGGTGATCTCGATGATGATGTCCGCCGGATCCAGCTCGAAGTGGCGGATCACCCTGAGCCACTCGTTGGCCTCCGGGTCTATGGTCTGGAACTCCAGGGTGGAGCGGTTGATGGACATCTGCAGATCCGGGAAGCCGGACTGCTGCAATCTGGCCAGATCCCGGCAAGACTGCCACAGCACCAGGGCACCCAGCCCCTGGATGAGCCCCGCCTCTTCCGCCAGCGGGATGAAATCCGCCGGTGAGACCTGACCCCAGTGGGGGTGATACCAGCGCACCAGGGCCTCCAGCTTGGCGACCCGGCCGCTGCGGTTGTCCCAGATGGGCTGGTAGGCCATGGTCAGCTGGCCCAGCTTGATGGCCTCCGCCAGATCGTGCTGCATCTGGTGGCGCTGGCTCACCTCTTCCCGCATGGAGGCGTTGTAGGTGCCGAGGGGGCGTCCCTGGCGCTTGGCGACGAACAGGGCCTGCTCGGCATTGCGCAAGAGCTCGTCGCTATCGCCGCCGTCATTGGGACAGAGGGTGATCCCCAGGGTGGCGGTCACATAGAGGTGCTGGTTGGCCAGCATGAAGGGGCGGGCAAAGCCGCCGATCACCTGCTTGGCAAACACCTCGGCCTGACGGCGGTTGACGATGCCGGGCACCAGGAAGGCAAACTCGTCGCCGCCGATGCGGGCCACCAGGTCCTCGGTGCGCACCCGGCTCACCAGCCGATCCGATACTTCCCGCAGCAGGGCGTCGCCCACATGGTGATCCATGCTGTTGTTGACCGCCTTGAAGTTGTTGAGGTCGAGCACCATGAGGGCGAAGCGCTCCCCCCGCTCGCAGAAGCGGGCCAGACAGCGACCGAACAGCCAGCGGTTGGGCAGGCCGGTGAGGTTGTCGTAGTTGGCCTGGGCGGCGATCTTCTGCTCCGCCAGCTTGGTCTGGGAAAGATCGCTGAAGATGGCGATGTACTGACTGATCTTGCCCCCTTCCCGCACGGCGCTGATCATCAGCTGCTGGGGATAAAGCTTGCCGTTCTTGCGCTTGTTCCACACCTCCCCACGCCAGATCCCCACCCGCTCCAGGGCGTGGTACATGTCCGCATAGAAGGTCTGATCGTGCAGTCCGGACTTGAGCATGCTGGGCCGCTGGCCACACGCCTCCTCCTCGCTGTAACCGGTGATCTTCTCGAAGGCCGGATTGACCGAGATGATGCGACTGTCGGCATCGCACACCAGAATGGCTTCGGAGAGATTGTCATAGACCCGGTGGGAGAGCTTGAGCTGCTCCGCATGGCGCCTGATGGGATCGATGTTCTCCAGCACCACCATGAGATAGTCGGGGTGCATCTGCTCGTTGCGGATCAGGGTCACCGTCACCCGTCCCCACAGGACGGTCCCATCCCGATGGAGATAACGCTTCTCCTGGGTAAACGCGGGACGCTCTCCCCGCTTGAGGGCGTCGTAGAGCGCAATGCTGGTCTGCCAGTCGTCCGGATGGTTGATTTCGGCGACGGTGAGCTGTTGCAGCTCCTCCTGGCTGTAGCCGAGCATCTTCTCGATGGCCGGGTTCGCCCAGAGGATCTTGCCGCCCAGATCCACCTTGCCGATGCCCACGGGCGCATGGGACATCATGGTGTCCAGGAAGTGGTGATGTTCCGGTTGCGCCGGCTGCTCCTGGCTCTGGCGCTGCTGATACATCAGCGCCAGTTCACGACCGGCGAGCGGGGCCAGCAGACGCAGCAGGCCCACTATCTTCTCCATTCTCGGCATGGCCCGCTTGAACATGACGCTACACAGGCCGATGGTCTCTCCCTCGGCGTTCTTGAGCGCGACGCCGGCATAGGCTCTCACCTCGCAGCGCTCCAGCACGGCGGCGTGGGGGAACAGCTGGCGGGTGCGATCACTGAACCAGGCTTCACCCTGTTGCATGGCGATCTCGCCCGGAGTGTCGGCGAGGGGGAAGCTGTAGGAGTTGATGTCGAGGGAGGCGGGATAGGCGGCATGCACGGTAAAGAACAGACCCGCCTGATCCTTGCCGGACACCAGGACGAAGTCAGCCCCCACCGCGTTGGCGATTTCACTCACAAAGGCATCAAAATATCCCTGACCACTCGAATGAGACAGGCTGGAGATGATTTGATAGACAGACTCGAGTGCTCGCCTCATGGCAAGGTTCTTTCTCTCCCTGGAAGGTAGAACCCGACTCTACTGAAGAGGCGGGGACAGTGCAAACATGCACTCCGCAAGATATTAAAAAGGCTTGGAAAAAGGGACCAAAAGGTCCCTTTTTCTATCAAAAATCACGTTTCGATCCCACTATGCCGCAAATGTGTACCTGCTTGAAGCTCCCGCAGTGGCGCGGCAGCTCATCCAATCGAGGCTCACTGTGGCGGCGGGACCTCACGCGGCGATACCGCTGTGACGCAGCAGCGCATCCACCTGGGGCTCCCGGCCACGGAAGGCACGGAACAGCTCCATCGGCTCCCTGGAGCCGCCCTTTTCCAGAATGTTCTTCAGGAAGGAGTGGCCCGTGGCCGGGTTGAAGATCCCCTCCTCCTCGAAGCGGGAGAAGGCGTCGGCAGAGAGTACCTCGGCCCACTTGTAGCTGTAGTAGCCCGCCGCATAGCCGCCCGCGAAGATGTGGGAGAAGCTGTGCTGGAAGCGGTTGAACGCCGGAGGCGTCATCACGGCGACCTGGCTGCGCACCTCATCCAGCAGCGCAGGGATCTGATCCGCTCTGGTCGGGTCAAAGGTCTGGTGCAGACGGAAGTCGAACAGGGCGAACTCCAGCTGGCGCAGCATCTGCATCGCCGCCTGGAAGTTGCGGGCGGTCAGCATCTTCTCCAGCAGATCGGCGGGCAGCGGCTCCCCGGTCTCGTAATGGCCGGAGATGAAGGCCAGCGCCTCGGATTCCCAGCACCAGTTCTCGAGGAACTGGCTCGGCAGCTCCACCGCATCCCAGGCCACGCCGTTGATGCCGGCCACGCCAGCCACATCGATGCGGGTCAGCATGTGGTGAATGCCGTGGCCGAACTCGTGGAACAGGGTGACCACTTCGTTGTGGGTGAACAGGGCCGGTTTGCCGTCCACCGGGCCGTTGAAGTTGCAGGTCAGGTAGGCCACCGGCTTTTGCAGGGAGCCGTCCTGACGGTAGCGGCGACCCAGGCAGACATCCATCCAGGCGCCGCCCTGCTTGTGCTCGCGGGCGTAGAGATCCAGGTAGAAGCTGCCGCGCAGCTCGTCATCGGCGTCAAAGATGTCGTAGAAGCGCACGTCCGGGTGCCAGGTGTCGATGCCGAGACGCTCGCGCACCTTCATGCCGAACACCCGCTTGACCACCTCGAACAGCCCCTTCACGACCCGACCAGCGGGGAAATAAGGACGCAACTGCTCATCAGAGACCGAAAACTTGTGCTGTTTGAGCTTTTCTGCGTAATAGGCAAGATCCCAGGCCGCCAGTTCGTCCTGACCGTGCTGCTCGGCGGCAAAGGCGCGGATCTCCTCCAGCTCCGCCTTGCCTTGGGGCAGGGACTTGGCAGCCAGGTCGGTGAGGAAGTCCACCACCTGCTCCGGCTTGTCCGCCATCTTGGTCGCGAGGGAGAGCTCGGCATAGTTGGCAAAGCCCAGCAGTCGGGCCAGCTCCCGGCGCAGGGTGAGCAACTCGGTCATGATGGCGGAGTTGTCCCACTTGCCGGCGTTGGGGCCCTGGTCGGAGGCGCGGGTGGTGAAGGCCTCATACAGCTCGGCACGCAGGGCGCGGCTGTCGGCATACATCATCACCGGCAGGTAGGAGGGGATGTCCAGGGTGAACAGCCACCCCTCCTTGCCCTTGAGTTCGGCCATCTGGCGCGCGGCAGCCTGCGCGCTCGCGGGCAGACCGGCCAGCTCGGCCTCGTCGGTCACCAGCTTGTGCCAGCCCTGGGTCGCGTCCAGCACGTTGTTGCTGAAACGGGAGGCGAGCTCCGAGAGGCGGGCCTGGATCTCGCCGTAGCGCTGCTGCGCCTCGGCAGGCAGACCGATGCCGGAGAGGCGGAAATCGCGCAGGGTGTTCAGGATCTCCTTGCGCTGGGCATCATCGAGCCGGGGGAAGTCATCGCTCTCGGAGAGGGCCAGATAGGCTTGATAGAGCCCTTCATGCTGACCGACATAGGTCTGGAATTCGGAAAGCAGCGGCAGGCAGGCATCGTGAGCCGCCCGCAGCGCCTCGCTGTTCTGCACGGCGTTGAGGTGGCTGATGGGGGACCAGATCCGGGAGAGGCGGTCGTTGACCTCTTCCAGCGGGGCGATCAGGCTGTCCCAGGTGTGAGGCTCCTTCTGGGCCAGCACGTCCTCAATCTTCTGTTTGCAATCGGCGATGGCCTGCGTCACGGCAGGTTGCACCTGATCGGGCTGGATCTGGCTGAAGGGAGGCAGCGAGTCCATTGTCAGCAAAGGGTTAGTCATCTGCGGTACCTCTAAATGCTCTGCAGCCCCTGCCGTCCAGAAGCCTGCTTGGACCATCTAAGATGTAGGCAGAAACCCCATTTATCAAGCCTTTGCCGCCAAGAGACGGGCATGTTGCCCACTTTTTCAGGCATTTTGTTCATAAAACCAGCACTTCATCAGCCAGAGACGACAATGCCGGCCCGAGGGCCGGCATTGTGAGGGCATGGACACTCCCCGCCTCAGCGTCGGGCGTCCTCTTTCAACCACTGGGCGACCCGCTTGGCGAAGTAGGTGAGGATGCCATCGGCCCCGGCCCGCTTGAAGCAGAGCAGGGATTCCATCACGCACTCTTTCTCCTTGAGCCAGCCATTCTGGATCGCCGCCATGTGCATGGCGTACTCGCCGCTCACCTGATAGGCGAAGGTCGGCACGCCGAACTGATCCTTCACCCGGCGGATGATGTCCAGGTAGGGCATGCCCGGCTTGACCATCACGCTGTCCGCCCCTTCGGCGATGTCGAGGGCCACCTCGTGCAGGGCTTCGTTGCCGTTGGCCGGGTCCATCTGGTAGGTGGCCTTGTTGCTCTTGCCGAGGTTGGCGGCGGAGCCCACCGCATCGCGGAACGGGCCGTAGTAGTGGGAGGCGTACTTGGCGGAGTAGGCCATGATCTGCACGTTGACGAAGCCATTCTCCTCCAGCGCCGCGCGGATGGCACCAATGCGGCCGTCCATCATGTCGGACGGGGCCACCATGTCGGCCCCGGCGGCGGCATGGGAGAGCGCCTGCTTCACCAGGATCTCGGTGGTGATGTCGTTCTGCACATAGCCTTCGTCATCGATGATGCCGTCCTGGCCATGGGTGGTGAAGGGGTCGAGCGCCACATCGGTGATGACCCCGAGCTCCGGGAAGCGAGCCTTGAGGGCACGGGTCGCCCGCTGGGCCAGGGCATCCGGGTTGTAAGCCTCTTCCGCCATCAGACTCTTTCTCTCCAGCGGCGTCACCGGGAACAGGGCCACCGCCGGCACACCCAGGGCCACCAGTTCGGCGGCCTCTTCGAGCAGCAGATCGATGGAGAGCCTGTCCACCCCCGGCATGGAGGCAACGGCCTCTCGCTGACCCTCCCCCTCCAGCACGAACACGGGATAGATGAGATCGTCGACGGTCAGTACGTTCTCGCGCACCAGGCGGCGGCTGAAGTCATGTTTGCGCACCCGGCGCAGGCGACGGCCCGGGAAGGCCCCCGGAAGAGTTGTGGCCATGAATCACTCCAAAAGCGGAAGTTGGAAGAATGCGGCGGAGGTGGCCCGGGTATGGGCCAGCAAGGCCTCGGGCGCTTCACCACGGCAGGCCGCCACCACCTGGGCGATGTGCGGCAAAAAAGCGGGTTCGTTGCGTTTGGGCCTGGGTTTCAGATCCCGCGGCACCAGGTAGGGGGCGTCCGTCTCTATCATCAGGCGACCCGCCGGAATGCGGGCCACCTGCTCGCGCAGCAGCTGGCCACGGCGCTCGTCACAGAGCCAGCCGGTCACCCCGATATGCAGCCCCAGCGCCAGGCACTCGTCCAGCTCGGCGTCGGAGCCGGTGAAGCAGTGCAGCACGGCCCCCGGCAGGCGGGGCAACCAGGGGCGCAGGATCTCGACGAATTTGTCATGGGCATCGCGGCAGTGCAGAAACACCGGCATCCCGAGCTCGGCGGCGAGCGCCAGCTGGGCGTCAAACACCGCATCCTGCACCGG
Organism: Aeromonas sp. R7-2; assembly: GCF_040908105.1. Lineage (NCBI taxonomy): Bacteria > Pseudomonadati > Pseudomonadota > Gammaproteobacteria > Aeromonadales > Aeromonadaceae > Aeromonas > Aeromonas sp. R7-2. The sequence goes on from NZ_JBFODC010000011.1 coordinate 50,545, forward strand.
GCGGGGGGAGAAGTCCCGGTTGTAGTCGAGACCGCACTCGCCGATAGCCACCACCTGGGGCAGGGCCGCCAGTTCCCGCAGGGCGGGCAGGGTCGCCTCATTGACGCTTTTGGCATCATGGGGATGTACCCCGGCGGTGGAGAAGCAGTAACCGGGCCAGCGGGCGGCCAATGCGGCACTTTCGCGGCTGCCGGCCAGATCGGTGCCGGTCAGGATCAGGGCTTCCACCCCGGCGGCGCGCGCGCGTTCCACCAGGTCGGCTTGTTCGCCTGCGAACTGGCTGCTGGTCAGGTTCAAACCGATGTCGATCATGGAGTCAGGGGTTCCGGACAAACGAGGTGCATATCAGGCATTTGAAAACCATCTACTCGATGGGGCCTTACCATACGCCTCGAACGGATGCATGAAAAGAGGAAGGGAGCCTCAGCTCCCCTCTTCCGTTTGTTGCTGCTCTTCGTCCTCTTTCTTCACGTAGAAGCGGGCGAAGAACAGACCTATCTCCCACAGGCCCCACATGGGGATCGCGAGCAGGGTCTGGGAGAAGACATCGGGCGGCGTCAGCAACATACCGACCACGAAGACCCCGACGATGACGTAGGGGCGCTTCTCCTTCAGGCTCCTGGGGGTGGTCACCCCGGTCCAGCAGAGCAGTATGGTGGCCACCGGGATCTCGAACGCCACCCCGAACGCGAAGAACAGGGTCAGCACGAAGTCCAGGTAGCTGGCGATGTCGGTCGCCACCGTCACCCCGGCGGGGGCGGTACTGGTGAAGAAGCCGAACACCAGGGGGAACACCACGTAGTAGGCGAACGCCATCCCCGCATAGAACAGCACGGCGCTGGAGGCCACCAAAGGCAGGATCAGCCGCCGTTCGTGCTGGTACAGACCGGGTGCGATGAAGGCCCAGGCCTGATAGAGCAGATAGGGGATCGCCACGAAGAAGGAGACCACCAGGGTCAGCTTGATGGGCGTGATGAAGGGCGTCGCCACATCCGTCGCTATCATGCTGGTGCCTGCCGGCAACTGGCTGAGCAGCGGCTGGGCCACGAAGTCGTAGATGTTGTTGGAGAAGTAGATGAGCGCGATGAACACCAGCAGGATGGCGGAGATGGCGCGCAGCAGACGGGTTCTCAGCTCCACCAGATGGCTGATGAGGGGTTGTTCTGCCTGACTCATGGCTTCACCTCCCCTGTGGCTGCGGACTCGCTGGCAGGCACAGGCTCGCTCTCTCGCTGGCTGTTGACCGGTGGCACCTCTGGGGTCGCGGGCACCGAGGCCGCCACCGGAATGGCTGGCTCAGCCTGGGCGGGCTCCCGAGGCGGGCGGATCTCGTTCTCCCCCTGATAGGGACGATTCACCGACTGGGCGGCCGCTTTCAACTGCTCGATGGACTCCTGCAGCTCGGGGCTCAGGTTGTTCATCTGCAACCGTTCGGCCTTCTTCAGATCGTTGTGCAGATCCTGCAACTTGAGCTCCTGTTCCAGCTCGGCCTTGACCGAGTTGGCGGTGCTGCGGATCAGCCTTATCCAGTGGCTGGCGGTGCGGATCGCGACCGGCAACCGCTCGGGACCCAGCACCACCAGGGCGACGACGCCGATGACGACCAGTTCCCAAAAACCGATGTCGAACATGGCTTAGGCCTGATCTTTGTCTTTCTGCTTGGCGGCTTCGGCGTTGCTGGCCGTCTCGTTCAACTGCTTGGTCGGGAACTCGGCATCTTTCTGCTCGGGTTTGGTGTCGGCCGGCTCATCGGAGAGCGCCTTCTTGAACCCCTTGACCGCCGCGCCCAGATCGCCGCCGATACCGCGCAATTTCTTGGTGCCGAACAACAGCACGACGATGACTGCGATGATCAACAACTGCCAAATACTGATACCACCCATGACTTTCTCTCCGGATAGGCGCCCGATGGCGCAGGTTATTTAATGGGAACGGGTTCGCAACCAACCCAGCAGCCAGCATAACCCGGCGCCGGCGAGGCTGATTTGTCCCCACTCAATGTGTTGTTTCTGGGTCAGCAAGAATACACCCGCGAGCAGCAGGCTGGCTCCAACCCCTAAGAGGTAGCGGGCCTGCCCCTGACGGCGACTGTGGCGGCGGAAATCGGCAAACATCTGGTCGAAGTGGTGCTGCTGATGGCGGGCCTGACGCAGGGTCTCGTAGACCAGCTCCGGCAGCTCCGGCAGTTTCTCCGCCCAGAACGGCGCCTTCTCCTTGATGGCATTCCACACCGCCTTGGGGCCGACCTGCTCGTGCATCCAGTTTTCCAGATAGGGCTTGGCGGTCTGCCACAAATCCAGCTGGGGATAGAGCTGGCGACCCAGCCCTTCCACATAGAGCAGGGTCTTTTGCAGCAGCACCAGCTGCGGCTGCACCTGCATGTTGAAGCGACGAGCGGTGTTGAACAGATTGAGCAGCACGTGGCCGAAGGAGATCTCGGAGAGCGGTTTCTCGAAGATGGGCTCCAGCACGGTGCGGATGGCGAACTCGAACTCGTCCACCTTGGTATCGGGCGGTACCCAGCCTGACTCTACGTGCAGCTCGGCCACACGGCGGTAGTCGCGGTTGAAGAAGGCGAGGAAGTTCTCCGCCAGGTAGCGCTTGTCTTCCCGGTTGAGGGTGCCGACGATGCCGCAGTCGATGCCGATCCAGAGCGGATTCTCGGGGTGTTCGAAAGAGACGAAGATGTTGCCCGGGTGCATGTCGGCGTGGAAGAAGCTGTCGCGGAACACCTGGGTGAAGAACACTTCCACTCCGCGCTCGGCCAGCAGCTTCATGTTGGTGCCGTTGGCTTCCAGCGCGGCAATGTCGGAGACCGGAATGCCGTAGATACGCTCCATCACCAGCACCTGCTCACGGCAATGGTCCGTGAACACCTCGGGCACATAGAGCGCCTCGGAACCGGTGAAGTTGCGGCGCAGCTGGATGGCGTTGGCCGCTTCGCGCATCAGGTTGAGCTCGTCGAGTATGGTCTTGCGATACTCCTCCACCACCTCGACGGGGCGCAGTCGTCCGCTCTGGGGCACGAAACGGGCCACCAGACGGGCCAGGGCCTGCATCAGGCGCAGGTCGGCCTCGATGACCGGCTCGATATCGGGACGGATCACCTTGATGACGATCTCGCGGCCGTTCTCCTTCAACCGGGCGGTGTGCACCTGGGCGATGGAGGCGGACGCCAGCGGCGTCTCATCGAAGTCATCGAACAGGGCCTCGACGGGGCAACCCAGGCTCTCTTCTATCTGGCGACGGGCGGCCTGACCACAGAAGGGAGGCACCCTGTCCTGCAGCAGGGCCAGCTCTTCGGCAATGTCGGGGGGCAGCAGGTCTCGGCGGGTCGAGAGCATCTGGCCGAACTTGATGAAGATGGGGCCCAGGGCCTCGAAGGCGAGGCGAATACGGGCGCCACGGCTCATGCCTTGTTGCTTGTTCTTGAGCCAGAACAGACTGCGACGGGCCAGACGGCCAGGCCAGGGCTGATAACGGGCGGGCACCAGCTCGTCGATGCCCTGTTCCAGCAGGATGCTGACGATGCGATAGAGGCGTTTGAACTCCTTCGGGGTCATCAGCTCACCTGCTGTTCGAGGCGGGCAAGCCGCAACTCGATCGCCTTCATCTGTTGGGCCAGCTCTTCGACATCGTCATTGAAGCTCGCCACTTCCAGCGGACCCGGGGCAAGCCTCGCCTCCTCGGTCAGATACTCAGCCACTTGACGCTGGGAACGGCACAACTCTCGCCCCACAAAACGGCGAGCCTGACGGGCACCACTGCACAGGGTGTGGGCCACCACATCGCCGGTGTAGCGGGACAGCTCCTCTTCCCAGTCGATATCGAGCTCGCCAAGCAGGGCGCTGAATGCCTGCACCAGCAGGGGGTCACCGCTCAGGTCCAGCTTCTCCTCGCGGATATAGCGGGTCAGGGCGGAAGGCTCTTTGAGCAGGCCGAGGGCGGTCAGGGAGAGGCTCAGCACCGCATCCGCCTCCCCTTCAAACCTGGCCAGCACATCCAGACGGCGCTCCGAGAAGACAAACCAGAGCGGCTTGAGCTCGCGCAGCTCCAGTTTGAGTACCTTGCCCGTCAGCTTGCGCAGCCGCTCCGGGCTCTGTTTGTCCAGGGCCAGCAACTGGTTGAGGCTGGTTTCGATCACTGCGGTGACCATGGCATCCATCGGCATAGGCGACCTTAAAACTTGTAACCGCGGTGCAGGGCAACCACGCCCTGGGTCAGGTTGTAGAACTCAACCTGTTCGAACCCGACATTCTCCATCATGCCTGCCAGGGTCTGCTGATCCGGGTGCATGCGGATGGATTCCGCCAGGTATTTGTAACTTTCGCTGTCATTCGCGACGATTTCGCCCATTTTCGGCAGCAATTTGAAGGAGTAGAGATCATACAGCTTGGCGATCACTTCGCTCACCGGCTTGGAGAACTCCAGCACCAGCAGGCGGCCACCCGGCTTGAGCACCCGGAACATGGAGGCAAGCGCCTTGTCCTTGTCGGTGACGTTGCGCAGGCCGAAGCCGATGGTGATGACGTCGAAGTGGTTGTCCGGGAAGGGGAGCGCCTCGGCATTGGCCTGTACGTAGGAGACGTTGTTGGCCACCCCCAGGTTGCGCAGCTTGTCGCGGCCCACTTTCAGCATGGAGTCGTTGATGTCCGCCAGGACCACCTGACCGGTCTCGCCCACGATGCGGGAGAACTTGGCGGTCAAATCCCCTGTGCCGCCAGCCAGATCCAGCACCTTCTGTCCTTTGCGGACACCGGAGCAGTCGATGGTAAAGCGCTTCCAGAGGCGATGGATGCCGAACGACATCAGATCGTTCATCAGATCGTACTTGGCCGCTACCGAATGAAAGACACCGGCGACCAGGGTTTCCTTCTCGGTCGCTGCCACGGTTTTATAGCCAAAATGCGTAGTAGTAGTCTGTTCCGACATCCCTCAAATACCCATAGAGCAAAGAATGGCCGCCAGTTTACCAGAGCCGATGGCGTGCGGACACCTCAAACCCGGCTTGCGACCAACTGCATACCCAGCACGACCATGGCCAGACAGAGGAACAGATTGAGACCGATATTGAGCAGCGCCTTCAGATAGGCCCCTTGCTGGGCCAGCACGACCGTGTCGAGGGCAAAGGAGGAGAAGGTGGTCAAGGCGCCGAGGATACCCACCATCAGCAATGGCTTCATCGGGTGTTCCACCACGTGACCATGGCTGATCAGGGCATAGGCAATCCCCATGATGAAGGAACCCACCACGTTGACCACCAGGGTGCCATAGGGAAAGTGGCGTCCCAGCAGCCATGCCATCAGCTCGGCGATGCCAAAGCGCAGGCAGGCACCGAAGGCGCCCCCGACAGCGACAAATAACCAGGTTTGCATCAAGCAGTCTCCAAGATTGTCAGGTTGGCATTATGCAAAATCTCGACAGCAGGGGACAGCCGGGCAATTAATCGACCCGGCAAGACCCTAGCGGCGAAAGTCTACCCGTTCTGGATTCACAAGATGGAGGGTCGTCTCGGCCGGGCGAGTATCGGCGATGACTCTGCCATGACGGATGGAATAACATACCGGCACCTGGCGGCGCACCGCATCGAAACCATTCTCTGCAGGAAGGATCAGCAGGTTGGCGGGCTTGCCCACCTCGATGCCGTAGCGATCCTGCACGTTCAGGGTGCGGGCACTGTGACAGCTGATCAGCTTGAGACTGTCGTTGATCTGTTCGTAGCCCATGATCTGGCAGACATGCAGCCCCATATGCAGCACCTGCAACATGTTGGCCGTGCCCATGGGATACCAGGGATCGAACACGTCGTCGTGGCCGAAGCAGACGTTGATGTTCGCCTCCAGCATCTCCTTCACCCGGGTGATGCCACGACGCTTGGGATAGGTATCGAAGCGCCCCTGCAGGTGAATGTTTACCAGCGGATTGGCGACGAAGTTGATGTCCGCCATCCTGAGCAGCCGGAACAGCCGCGAGGCATAGGCTCCGTTATAGGAGTGCATGGCGGTGGTGTGGCTGGCGGTTACCCTATGGCCAATACCGCGCTCGTAGGCCAAGGTTGCCAGCGTCTCGATAAAACGGGACTGTTCGTCATCGATTTCGTCGCAATGCACATCCACCAGAACCTGATATTTCTCCGCAAGATCGAAGACGTAGTGCAGACTCTCGACCCCGTACTCCCGGGTAAACTCGAAATGGGGGATGGCACCGATCACGTCGGCCCCCAGCTTGAGAGCCTCTTCCAGCAATGCCTTGCCGTTGGGGTAGGAGAGGATCCCCTCCTGTGGGAAGGCCACTATCTGCAGCTCCACCCACTCCTTCATCTCCTCCCGCACCTCCAGCATCGCCTTCAGGGCGACCAGATTGGGGTCGGAAACATCCACGTGAGTCCGCACGAACTGGATGCCGTTGGCAATCTGCCATTTCAGTGTCTGGATGGCGCGTTGTTTCACATCCTCATGGGTCAGCAGCGCCTTGCGCTCGGCCCAACGCTCGATCCCCTCGAACAGGGTGCCGGAGAGGTTCCAGCTCGGCTCGCCAGCCGTCTGGGTTGTATCGAGGTGAATGTGCGGTTCGATAAAGGGGGGGATGACAAGGCCTTGCTCACCATCAAGCTCGCGGGCAGAGAGCAGCTGAGTGCTCATGGGCTCGATGGCCCGGATCACGCCTCCCTGACAGAGGATTTGCCACATCCCTTCCCTGCCCGCCAGACGCACATTCCTAATCAGCATGTTCTTCCCCTTCGAAAGCGTAGTTGTCTTTGCCAATCCACAACTTAGCCCGGATCCCTTTAATAGAGAAGCGCCGCCCGGAAAGCATACGGGATAGAAAGGGAAGATATGTCAGCAACAAGAAGGTGCGACATTGCAGGACTGCAATTTGCGATGGATGGCCGAAAGGCAGATACAAAAAAGCCTCCCGATTGGGAGGCTTTCTCATTTAATGGTGCTGATACCCAGAATCGAACTGGGGACCTCATCCTTACCAAGGATGCGCTCTACCGACTGAGCCATATCAGCACACTAACCGGTAAAGA
>NZ_JBFODC010000012.1:0-281658 GCF_040908105.1 Aeromonas sp. R7-2
GCGAACGGCAACAACAGCCTGTTCGAAGACTTCGCGGTGAGCCTGGTGGACAGCGACGGGGACTCGGCCTCGAACACCCTGAGCGTGCAGATCGTCGATGACGTGCCGACGGCCAACGATGATGCTGACAGTGCCACTGAAGGTGTGTTCACTCCGGTGACGGGTAATGTCATTACCGGGGCGGGGACCATCGGCGGCACAGCCGGTGCCGGGGTGGACGTCATGGGGGCGGATGGTGCGGCAATCAGCCAGGTCGTGAGCTCGAACGGCAATTCAGACAGTAATCCTGCCGGTGGATTCACTGTGACCGGGCTGTATGGGACGCTAACCATGGGGTTGGATGGCGAATACAGTTATACGCTCACGGCGGCATCGGTTCCCGTGGGTGCCTCGGAGGTATTTACCTACACGCTCAAAGATGGCGATGGTGATACAGATCCGGCAACTCTTACCATCAATATTGCTCAGGATACCCGTGTCCCTGTATTGACCATCGGCAATGCGACGGTTGATGAGGAGGGACTGCCTGAGGGGACGGCTGCCAGTGGTAATTCGGAGATATTCAATGGCAGCTTCACCATCAACACCCAGGGGGAAAATCTGACTACCTTGACCATCGGTGGGCAGGCTTACAACTTGACCAGTGGCGGCAGTCAGACCTTGATCAACAATACGGAAGGAATGCTGACGGTAACCGGTGTCAGCGGCCCCACAGCCGGTGTCTACACGGTGAATTATACCTACACGCTCAAAGACAATGTGCTGACTCACAACGTTCAAGGCAACAGTGATACAGCGAATGGTCCGAGTTTCGTCGTGTCGGCTACGGATGCCAGTGGCGACAGTGGCACGGGTAACCTGCAGGTTGTGATCAGCGATGATGCCCCCATTGCCAATGCTGTTACCAATGCAGGCCAGGCGACTCAGGTGCAGAACACGAATCTGATGTTGATCCTCGATATCTCCGGCAGTATGGGTGATCCATCGGGCTATCAAGGCATGACTCGGATGCAGGTGATGCAAAAGTCCGCTTTGGAGCTGCTGGACAAATACAGCGCCTACGGCAGCGTCATGGTCAATATCGTGACCTTCTCCACTTCAGCCGCCAATCCGACCGGGGTGTGGGTCTCGGTCGATGTAGCCAAGGCCATCATCCTTGGCCTTACCCCCACGAACTCGACCAACTACGATGATGCACTGAACGAGGCAATCAAAGCCTTTGGCGATACAGGTAAACTTGCTAATGCGCAAAATGTCTCTTACTTCATGTCGGATGGTCTGCCAAATGCCAACTCGTTGAGCGGTACCCCCGCCACAGTTCCTGATGGCAACAACTCGCTTGGCGGTGGAAACGGGATCGATGGTGACGGCACGACGCTGAGCGGTGAAACCAAGGACTGGGCCGATTTCCTGACGGCGAACAACATCAATTCGTACGCGCTCGGGATGGGATCGGGAGCGACCCAGTCTGCACTGGATCCCATTGCCTACAACGGGGTCAGTGGTGCCAGCCCGGCAAATACCACCGCAGTGGTGGTGACTGACTTCAGCCAACTGACCGCGACCCTTTTGAGCACCGTGGTAGCCCCGCCCTTGGCAGGACAACTTATAAACGGTGTAGCGGCGAGTGCTGGGGCCGATGGTGGCTGGCTCAATGCCATTACCGTGGGGGGGGTGACTTATACCTACAACCAGAAGACGGACTCCGCCGGCGTTTCGGGAGGGACATCAGCCGGGACCTTCAATACAACGACCAACGAATGGACCATTACACTTGCAGGCGGCATCCTCAAGGTGGACATGGACAACGGCGCCTACACCTATACTCCGCCGTCATCCATTCCGGTCGGGGGGATAAACCAGGTCGTGGGTTACAGTGTGATAGACAACGATGGGGATACTGCGTCCAGCACCTTGTCCATCGTTATCAACCCGGCGGTCGGTCCTACCGTGGTTCGTGATGACTTTATCATCACCAACCAGGACCCCGCGACCATTCCGGATTGGGCTCTGCTTGCCAATGACACCGGGCCTCTGGCTGCGACCCAGATGATCACGGGCGTCTCGGGAGCCGTTGGAGGGACCGTCACAGACAATGCAGGCTCGGTAACATTTGATGATACCTCCGGCAATGCGACTCCCAACTCTTACGAGGGTTCGTTCAACTACACCAATAGCACGACCACAGATACGGCCAAGGTGTATGTGGATGTGCAGAGCGGTTTGACACTTACCGGGAGCTATCTCGACGAGATCCTTATTGGGGGATCTGGAAACGATACGCTCAACGGCAATGCCGGGAACGACATCCTGCTTGGAGGACTCGGTAACGACACCTTGAATGGTGGTGAGGGCAATGATCTCCTGATCGGTGGCGCTGGCAACGATACCCTGAACGGCGGCAATGGCAATGATACGGCCAGTTACTTCGACAGCGCTGCTGGGGTCACGGTCACAGTCAATGGTGCCAGTCAGAATACCGGAGGGGCAGGGACAGACAGCCTGAGCAACATGGAAAATCTGGTAGGATCCATGTTCAACGACAGCCTGACCGGCGATGGCAATGCCAACGTCCTGAGCGGACTGGCAGGTAACGACATCTTGAGTGGTGGTGGGGGCGACGACCTGCTGATTGGGGGTACCGGCAGTGATACCCTGACTGGTGGGGCTGGCAAGGATACCTTCAAATGGATGGCAGGTGATGCAGGAGGCACGGATACCATCAAAGACTTCACCACGGGGGCCAATGGAGATGTCCTGGACCTGAGTGAACTGCTCAGTGGTGAGCATGCCGATGCGAGCACACTGGATCACTACCTTACCTTTGCTTCTGGTCCGGGCAGTGGCAAGTCAACCCTGACCATTGATCTCGATGGAGCGGGAAGTGGCACCACGACTCATACCATCCTCTTTGACAACGTGGATCTGACGGCCGGTAAATCCAATCTGCAGGTCATTCAGGATCTGCTGGATCAGGGCAACCTCAAGGTCGATCCGTAAGCAGGGTATGGGGGCCGGGTGTGCCCGGCCCCTGTTATTTGATGGAGTGGGCAGATAAGATAGCTGCAGTATCAGGAGAGGGTCACCATGCAGTCATTCAACTGGGTCGACATCGACGGCATTCGCTACAGCTGGAACGGGCAGGACAATATCGTCTGCACCGGCCGCTTTGGTTATCAGGCCACGATGACAGGTGACACGCTCAATGGTCTGGAGCTGGAGAGCGAAGATGGTGAGGTGGCGGGGTTGCTGAATGTGGACTTTGCCGCTTCTCGTATCAGCTTCACGCCAGCAGAGGATGCCCCCCTGCCCCACATGATGGTGCTGGTCGGCCATGAGTGGGGGCAGCAGGAGTATTCGTTGCAGAGCCTGAGTGATACCTCCTTGCAGGGGCTGCTCAGCCACGGTGAGGAGCTTGACTGGGGAGCGCTGGCCGTCGTGACGACGTCCGAGCCGAATCTGCCATCACAAGGTCATGTTCTGTCGTGGGATTCGTTCCACTTTGAGGATGAGTCGCTGTTTGGCAGCCAGGCGCCTGCTCCCGTGATGACAAGTCATGGCAATTCAGGAGGAGGGGAGATCAGCATCAATATCGACATGACCAATCAGGTGCTGGACCAGATACCGCCGACACACGATATATGAATCCCAATCGACGACATGCATAATGACCTCCATCTAAATGATGGAGGTTTTTTTATGTGGCGTCCCCTTCTTACCCTGTCCGCGCTGGTTGTCAGTGCTCCGTTGCTTGCCATCGAGGTTCCCCAGGCTCCTCATCTGGTCGTCAGTGGCTATGCGGAGCAGAAGGCTGAACCAGACATGCTGACGCTCAATGTCGCCGTCACGGCACTGGAGAAGCAGGGCATCAAGGCCAAACAGCAGGTAGATACCAAGGTAGCTGCCTTCTTTGGCCAGCTTGAGAGCCTGGGCATCAAGCGCAGCGACGTGGAGGCTGGCAATCTGGTGATCTCCCCCGAGTACCAGTATCCCCAGAACAAGCAACCCGAAATGGTGGGTTACCGTGCCCAGCGTCAGCTGGCGGTCAAACTCTACCAGCTCGACAAGTTGAGCCAGCTGATGGACACCGCCCTCAAGGCGGGTCTGGAGTCCGTGACCCAGATAGAGTACGGCCTGAAGTCACCACAGGTCATCAAGGAGCAGGCCCGGCTTGGTGCTGTTGCTGATGCCACGAGCAAGGCGGAATCCCTGGCCAAGGCTTTCGGCATGAAGCTTGGCAAGGTGTATAGCGTTGAATACCGCAACAGTTCCCCCATGCCGGTCTATACCCGTGCCATGAAGGCTGCGGCAGCCCCTGCCGCCGACATGATGGAAAACAGCTATCAACAGCAGCAGATCAGCATCACTGACAATGTAGAAGCCGTCTTCCTGCTGGAATAACACAGCCCCTTTGTCCATCACTCAAACCCGAGGCAACCCCTCGGGTTTGTCATTGCAGGGGCTGGCAGGACAAGTGAGCCGCGAACTGGGTCAGGTGAAACGGGAATGGAATAAAAAAATACCGGTCAGTGACCGGCATTTTTAATGAAAAAACACAATAAGTTCAAGCCATTAACTTTAATGTTGATTTAATCCCCCCACATATCCCCCCACTTTTTTTTCTAATGGTTAAATTCTGGTTTCAAATCGAGGTGCTACTGTTGCCTCACGTGGAGGTGTCGTGAAAGGCAGCTTTAGAGTACATTTGTACCAATACCTCAAGATCACCAGTGTCGAAACCATTCTGATAAATACGCCGAGTTAAGTCAGGTCTCATGTAGAGATCATTCCACCATATGATGCTAAGCATACGTGCACATTTATTTCGTAATGCGAAGGTCGTAGGTTCGACTCCTATTACCGGCACCAGATACAGCAAGGCTCGCAGCGATGCGAGCCTTATTTTCTTTTGAGGCGGGCTAACACTGGGCTAACATCAGCCCCGACGCACAAGTGGCATCGGCATCCCTGTCTGTCGGTTGTTCAATCGTCTGCTGAACCAAATAGGTACGAGCCAGTTCAAGATCTCGGCAAAACAAACAGGCGTCGTAATTCTGTCCTGGCACAATCAACAAGCTGCGCTTCTCGTCGCCGGGGTTATGCCTCCGCCGCAACAATAGATGCGTGTCGGCGTTAATCGTGAGTTGAGAAAAACTGAAAGGTATATCCGAAGTACGGGTGAGGTTGAAATGGCTGTGACTAAGTGGGAGCCGTCGTTCTTAGGGCTGCATCTGACTGGATCGTTTAATTGGCATTTGCGCTTGGATGGCCCTGAACTGGTGTTAACGGCGGAAGGCCGTGCTCACCGGGTACACGCCGAAGAAGAGACGGCTTATCGCATCCAGCCAGGCATACTCTGGACAGGTATCACCCTCTATCCAGGACAAGGGTCAGAGGTAAAAGTGGATGGCCTGCCCAACACTCAAAGCGCGACCCTAACCCACACTCTGAACTTGCTGCTGGCCGAGAAGCGTTTACGTGAGGACGTAGAGTTTCTCTTAGGCAACCTACGAACAATCAACAAATGGCTGGAAAACAAAACCAGCCAGGAACAACACTGTCACCAAGCGCGGCGGTGGTTCACTCATGAACAGCAAGCCGCCGTGATGGCGGCACGCCCTTCAGTGGACGCCAATTCCATACGGACCAGGTTGAAGAAACCTGGCGTTATGGACCGACTAGGTCCAAAGGCCAATGCGGTGGAACGTTCCTTAATCGCATGGGAAACCGACCCCTATCCTACCTGGTCAAGGCTCAACCTCACGCACACCGAATTGGAACTGAAAGATTGTAAGGAGCTTCTCGGTCGGGTGGAAAGTAAGCCCCTGACGGCGGAGCAGGCCCGAGCCGTCATCTGTTTTGACAACCGGGTGCAGGTAGTGGCCTCGGCCGGTTCCGGTAAGACCTCTACCATGGTGGCCAAGGCAGTCTACGCGATCCACCGGAGGATTGTGGCTCCCGAGCGTATCGTGCTGCTGGCTTTCAACAAGCAAGCTGCGAAAGAGCTGAAAGAGCGTGCCGCCAAGTCATTCGAGCGCTTGGGTATGTCGGGAGTGACGGTAGAGGCCTTGACCTTTCATGCCTTAGGCCTGCGCATCATTGGCAAGGCAACGGGCGAAAAACCGGACATTCCTGACTGGGCCACCGATACCGTAGGCGGCTTTCGCAAGCTGACCGACATTATCGACCAGTTGAAAGACCGCTCCACGGTATTTCGAATGAATTGGGATCTTTTCCGTTTAGTATTCGGAAAAGACCTGCCCTCATTGGGATCGCCAGGAAATGCCGACTTATGGGACGGCCAAGGCAACGGTCTGCTCCGCACAGCCCATGGCGAGACGGTGAAGAGCCAAGAAGAGGCGATCATCGCCAACTGGCTTTTCTACAACGGGGTGAATTACCGCTACGAAGAACCTTACAAGCACAGCACCGCCGATGAAGACCATCGCCAATACAAGCCTGATTTTTACTACCCCGACCTGGACTTGTACCACGAACACTTCGCTCTTGACGCACAAGGCATGCCCCCTACCCACTTTGAGGGCTACATGGCAGGGGTCCATTGGAAGCGCCAGAAGCACAGTGAGATGGGCTCCTCGTTGTTCGAGACCACCTCCCACGGCCTTCGCAATGGCAATGATTTTGATCGGTTGGCAGCCGAGCTGACTTCCCGTGGAGTGTTATTAGACCCTAACCCGGATCGGGAGATCCCTCAGGGTGGACAACAGCCAATGGAGTCGGCCGATCTGACCGGGCTGGTGCGCACGTTCATCAGCCATGCCAAAAGCAACTGTTTAACATTTTCATCCCTACATCAGCGGTTGGACGCCATGCCAGAGGACGGGTTCAAGTTCCGCCACAGGATGTTCCTGAATATCGCGATTCCTATCATGGAGGCTTGGGATGCAGCCTTGGCGGCCGAGGGAGGCATCGATTTCGAAGACATGCTCAACTTGGCTGCCGAGCATTTGGAGAGTAATCGTTATGAAGCACCATATGAGCTGGTGATGGCTGATGAGTTCCAGGATGCCTCACGGGCCCGTGCCCGTTTGTGCCGCGCCTTAGTCCAGAAGCCTGGTCGGTTCCTGTTTGCCGTGGGCGATGACTGGCAGTCCATCAACCGCTTCGCTGGTGCCGATGTGTCGGTGATGACCGCTTTTCGACAGTGGTTCGGCCATGGGCAAGTACTCAAGCTGGAACAAACGTTCCGCTGCCCGCAAACCTTGTGCGACGTGTCCAGTGCGTTCGTGTCCAAGAACCCTGCCCAGATCGCCAAACGGGTACGTTCCGTCACCCCGGCTCAAGGCCCAGTGCTCGAAGCCTTCCAGGTGGACAACAAAGAGAAGTTGGCCGATGCGGTCGACCGGTTCGTAATGACGTTGGCGGAGGGGGTTCGCGACGGCACAATCCCCCTAGGCCGCAATGGCAAGGTTTCGGTTTACGTGCTCGGCCGCTACAACGCCGATCGCCAATACCTGCCAGCAGGTAAATCCCGTTTTGAGCGTTGGCTGGATGTATCGTTCTTGACTATCCACCGCTCCAAGGGCGCCGAGGCGGACTTTGTTATCCTACCCGAGATGCTCAGTGTCCTGCGTGAGCGAAGCTTCCCCAACACACGTACCGATGATCCCGTGCTAACCCTGGCCATGCCCAGCGGGGACAATTTCCCGCAGGGAGAAGAACGGCGATTGTTCTATGTTGCTCTGACTCGAGCTCGGCGTAGCGTGGCAATGTTCACCGTTCGTGGACGTTACTCTAGCTTCCTGCGTGAGTTAGCAGAAGAAGGGGCTGTTTCAATCACCGACACCGATGGGAAAGCTATCCATGAGGAGAGTTGCCCGGCATGCAAGCAAGGTGTATTGGTGCTGCGCACCGGGCCGTATGGGGAATTTCGAGCTTGTTCAAATTTTCCTGTCTGTTGCTTCAAACCTAAGAAGCGTCGCCTGTAGATTCAACTTGTCAACGCAACACGCTGGTGTGGTGATATTGGCCCTTGCGTGCGAAAATTCATGGATTATAAACTGCGAATCGCCGCACTCCAGCTCCGCGCTAGGAACACCCCGCGGCGTAACGACCAAGGAAAGGGACAGTTACGGTGGCACCCAGAGACCCGGTAAAAACGCAGCGCAATCGCCAGATTAACGAACTCACAGTGCAGATAAATGAACTCAAGGAGGACGTCCTAGATATCACCGGCTATCCCAGCGAACATTCGTTGAATGCCACTTATGGCGGGAAGCACGCCGAGTACATCGACATCAAGAATGAAGTCATCGATTCGCCCGAGCAGTTCATCGCGCTTTATCTCCGTGGGTTCCTCGAGGCTCTGGAGAACCTCGGATCTGCCGCGCGGCCTGGCAACCCCTATTACGAGGCCCATGCGCATATCAAGAACTCCAAGAAGGTGCGTCGCTGGTTCAAGCTATTCCTCACTCGAACCTACCTGCGTCAGTTCGATGCTCTGGCCCGCAAGCGTCCGGAAGTGGAGGATGCGGAGATATGGATAGGTCAAAAGAATGCGTCCTACGGGATCCTGGTAACCCCCCGGTTCAAAAACGGAGCCTGGGAGAACGATAAGAGTGAAATTCGACATTTCAAACCGAACTACTGGACCATCGGGCACATTCTGCAGACTGGATTCGTGATACCTGATGAAGATGACCGCATCGAGTTTCCCTCCGTCGATCACTACCTGAAATTCTTCCGCCAGACCTTGGTGCGCAACTCTGGCTCCGAACATGAAATGGCGATTGCCAAGCGCTACTGCAATTTCGTGCTCAATAGCGAGAACCCACTGGAAGTGCCGCTGTTGATTCCAGAACTGCGCTATGGTGGAAAGGTGGCGCGCCATGAGCATCGCCTCGACTTCACCATCATTGATCCTTTTACCCTATCGAAGGTCGGGTTCGAGCTTTCGCCCTGGTCAACCCATGGCAGGCTGGAGGGCACCCGTGACAAGACCCAAAAGCAAATCAATGAAGAGGCCCAGGCAAACTTCGAGAAGGGGATGCGCAAGCTCAAGGCATATTTCCGCAAGCGTGGCATCCCCATAATTGTCTACACAGATTCAGATCTGAAGGATCCCGATGCCATCTTTGACGACATTGCGGCATACTTGTCTCCCACGCGCAAGGCCAAGCAGTTGGAGTTCCACGCCATGGAGGACTTCCTGGCGTTCAAACCCGGTCGCTAGTGCCCGCGCCAGTGGCCTCACCTAACTCGCCTCAAGCCGAGGTTCCGCTACCCGCCTTACGGGGCTTCGACAAATGAGAACGGTCGCCTTTCGTATGCTTCGCTGACCGCGGAGCAAAGTTCTGTGAAAGCATCGGCTCACAGCACCAGAGCGCCGACCCACGCGGCCTTCCAGCCTGTCACCGATTGAAAAGGGGACAGATTTATTTTCTCTACTCTAAACGGCTGCTCATGGCCGGTTGCTGCCTATTGTGACCAGCCGGTTTGGGGTGATCCCTGCCAGTTAGGGTCATGAAGCATGCCGGTCAGATTCGATGCAAATGACTGGTCAGTTTGCCGTCGCACACCGCCAGCAAGCAAGCGCAGCAGCTAGGTATCTATTCCCCCTGAATATTTTTTCTTATAGATACCGACATGGCCGCCGCCATAAGTACCATAGGCATGGACTCAATGAAGGGGACTTGCCCAATGACCAAGAGCAGAATCGAAGCAGCCGAAGTGTGCGAAAGCATTCTCAGGAAAGAAATAGAGTACAACGAGCAGAACATTATATACCCCTCCATCAACGCCACAGTCAGGGTTCTGCTCCGGCAAAGCCAAACTATGGCACCAGTCTACGAAGAACTCTGTGAACTGCTCACCTTGGAGCGGTATGTGGCTAGCTTTCTGGACGCGCTGGTCAGTACATTCACCTTCTGGGATGAAGGCGACATGCGCAAGGCCAGGGAAGATCGTAGCAGGCTCATTCAAGTTAACGAGGACATATCGGATCTCGCCTCTCGTCTGGCTGATTTGCTGAGGGAGAGAGAGGAGATCTGCAATCGAGCTGGGTTCGGGTGTGAAAGAGAAACCGGTCTGGCCGCGCTACTTGATCGTGCAGGTGAGCACAACCCACTATATACCATGTATCCCCAGGATGAATTTTTAAGCCTTGCGCGGAAATATGAGTACAAGTACTGGCCAAGCATCGAAGACCTTCTTGAGGAGTTGGCGTGCGACGCGGAGCAATCGGAAGTGTACGCCCACGACGCTGAAACTGAGGCTGGCACCTCATCCAGAAAGCCATCACAGTACGACGTCCTTCGTGCTTTCCAAGCCAAACTCGATGACTACGCACTCGGCGGCTCACTTCCATCCAATCTCAGACTGTCTGACAGCGCCATGGCTACCATCCTGAACTGCATCACGGAGCTCGATGCAGACTCCTTGGTCACAGCTGAATACATCAAGAGCTTTCGACAGAAGGAGCGAGAGAGAGTCAAATCTCAGCGGCATTAAAACGGACACCCCAACCACCTCAGGAGTTTGTCCTGATCCAGATTCGCTCCTATTATTGTACCGCCACATTAAGTACCAGAGGAGAAGATCATGGCGGTCAACGAGCAATTAGGGTCAGGCCAGGACGAGTTCCTGCATGAGCTCGTGGGACAGGAAAACGACCTCCCGTTCGGGTTCGAGCCTGATGACGAGTACGACGACGATGGCGATAGCGACTTCGGCGAGGATGGGCGCGCTCTTGACGTGAACCCCTACGGCGACCTCGAGTAACCCCTCGAGCATATTCCGACCGGTCATAAGCATCGATTCTGGTTTAACGTGAACGACCATTCCAGTTCAGCCTGAACATTTTGACAATTCGCCCACAATGCATAGCGGGGCCGTAGCCCTGCCTATATCACCCGATAGTGCTCAACTGCCGATCAAGGTGGCCGGCCGCATGGGGGATCTATTCGCTGATCAGTTGCAAGATCCCCGTAGCGAAGTGCTGATGCAAGTGATCGACAAGATCAGTCAGGGAAGATTGGGGGAGGTCTGCTTTGCCACTATGGTTGGGACACCAGAGAGTGGATGATGGAGAGAGAGAAATTGAGCACCCGCTACACCACATCTATCAGCGAAATCCCCGCGGTGAAGGCATGAATTTGACCAGTTTGGTCAACTGTTGCTGGATAGACGCCGACTTTGGCACCAGCGGTACCTTCTTGGGACTTGGCGGAGCTTCGGGGTGAATGCAGAGCACCTTGATGAAAATCCGCTTGTAGACTTTCCCTTCCTCTTTAAGCCCTCTCCGGACTTCAGCAACAAGCTCGACGCATTTCAACGTGCGCAAGTAGATCATTAGATCACCAGCCTGACCACTGGGGATTTCAAGCACTTCGGCGACGTCGTACAGATCGAAGAAATCGCCTTGCAGTAGCCCCCAACCCACCATCTTTAGAGCTGGTGCTTTGAATACGCTATCCATGCGTTGTGGCCTTTGCCTCCCTCTCGCAGTTCAAATCCAACCACCACTCAGCTCGGTACTTGCTCCAGACTCACAGTTCGACCTTGCTTACCTTCGAAGGTTGCCGCCAACTCAACTGCCTTCTCATGACTAAACCCTCTGGCATCGCGAATTTCTGTGGATGCACGAGACTTACCATCTCGATTCAGGCTTGAAATGTATAGGGGGCCGAGCTGTAGTCCCTCATCCTGGATGCGAACCATCCAACTACCAGGAGCAGCCTTCATTGGAATAGGCAGCTCCTCATGATGCAGCTCTCCGCTCTCATTACGTACTATGGCAACGGCAACCGCATATCCAGGGCCACGGCGGTTTGCCGATGCCCACGCCTTGGCGACAGTCACGTACATCATTGCTGACGCAGGATCCCAGTGATAATTGTTTGGAGATGCAGTGACCAAATACCCGCTTTCAAACTTGCTGTAAACTGCATATCCAATGTGTTTAGACATCCTTTTTCCTCTTCTACACGGTGCAGCGCCAGTCCCATAGCCAACCGTACCACATAACCCGGTCAGGCCATCTATGCCCTGTTAAGCATCACATTCCTGCGCTCTATGATAGCTGTAATCTCCTACTGCCGGAGCCAATTGTTGCACAACCAAGCACAGGGTTAATATGTATGCGCCACTGAGGCCATGTCACCCTAAAGGAGATGAATATGTCGATCGAAGAAGCACTGGAACCCTGGTTGTCCCGACCAACGTGGTTCAGCTCTCACCCATCAGATCAGCAGCAGTTCAGCCTTGCCATGAAACAGCTGAAACTGCTCTCTACGGCCCCTAGCGTGGAAGAGCTGGAACAAGTGATCATCAGACGCGTAGAGCATCTGCCCGCCATGCTCGGAACCCCGAGTGACATTTCTGCCACTGCCAGGCAGTTTGCCGTCAAAATCCAAGCGAAGTTGTAAGAGTGACTGATGTGACAAAGCCCGCAATGGCGGGCTTTTCTTATTTTTTGCTGCGAGCGTTACCTCTGCGTATCCGCTCAGGCAGCACCATGACTGTCCAAGGACCATGCTCACGGAGTGGATGGCTGGCGCAAAGCACTTTTCCCTTCACCTAGGCCAACATGCACCAGGGAGAACTGTTCGCCGACCATCAGCAGGATCCACGAAACGAGGCGCTGATGCAGGTGATCAACAGTATCCATCAGGGGCAGATAGGAAGGTCTACTTCACGGTCCGTGGCCGGGAGAAGAAAGAAAGTATGGATGATGAAGCGAGAGCATCTCAGTCCTCGCATCAACGATGCTCCCCACTGTGAAGGCCTGACCCAAGCAAGTTGAAAAATGGTTACTGGTTGGGATCCAATTTTGAGGACGGAATCGGCAACACCGACGGCGATACCGACTTAGGGCGGTATTCGACACAGGTAATTGGGGCTATATTTATGTACTTGAATGCAAGGGGATTGTGGTATGGCGAGTAGAGATAGAACATCAATGGCTACAACAACTGTGAAAAAAACGTCGAAAATAGAAACCAACTTTGGAAGTTATACCTTCCAAACAGAAGCTAAGATCGTGGCCGACCTGTCAACACCAGAGGGGGCTGATGCTACAGGGAAACTGTTGTCCAACGATAGCAGTCATCTCGAGACAGCCATTGCTGCTGCCGTGATCGCCGGTTTTGGATTGCTGTTATGTAAATCGAAAAAACAGAGACCAAAACATGGAGAAAAGCCTCAAGACCAGGTCATGAAAGCTGATGACCCTTGGTTAAAAGTTAAAATCAATCCCGAAGTAAAGATAGATTCTGGGTTGTGGAGTGAACACCCAGATGATTTGGTCTCCCCCCAGAAAATCCGGGGAGTGAAAGGGCCAGATCGCGAACGTTGGTTACCAAACCCTTACCTGGGGAAGACTCGATAGACCCTTTCCACATATTCTGGTAAAAATCTACTTATGGGGTTATTCATTTCGTGTAACCCCGCCTACTAGCAAGACCAATCGTCAGATAGATACTTAATCGTCATGGATTTTCTAGACACTCTGTTGTTTAACTTGCTTCTGGCCATGTAGCAAATTATCAGTTCACCGCATGGCATTGGCTATGTGTCCGCTGTATCTCTCCAGTTGGAATACAAGACCCGCTCAATTTCAAGCATCGTTACAGGGAACAGCTCAAGCAGTTCCCCCAACCGGTTCTGGTCAACCAAGGTCACATCGTTTAATTCAGCTTGCTCAAGTGCTTGGGCATTGAAAAATTGATTTGTCATTCCAATTTTCTTGAAGTGCACGTTGGGATGCTTGCGCTGATAAAAAGCCTCACCGCCCGCAAGATCCTTGATAAGCTCCCAGCCTAGCTTTGTTCCCTCATTGCTCGAAGTCTTGGTTTGAATCAAAACACCTTGACCGTCTGATATAGCTACGACATCGACACCCTGATCATTCGTGCCAGGAGTGCAATAGCTGAAATCGAAACCTTGCTTGCTCCATAACGCTGCAGCTAGTCCTTCGAAGTGCCGCCATTCCATCTGTAAGGCAAGGTCCAAGGTGATTCGTTCCTGTAGCCCAGCTACATCGCCATCAGGAATCACATCAGCTATCTCAAAGTCTCCGGGGCTCAAGTCGCCAGAGCCATTGAGTATGTCGCCGGCCAATTCCCGCTTCTTGGTCAGTAACTGATCTAGCTTTACGTCGAAGGTTGAGAAGTCATCAGCAATCACGACTGGGTAGTAGACATAGACATCCTTTTTCTGCCCAATGCGATATGTGCGATCCGTCGCCTGATCCTCCTTGGCCGGATTCCAGGTTCTTGTGTAATGGATGACATGATTGGCGGCCTGGATGTTTACACCGAATCCTACGGCCACTGGGGACAGTATGATGACCCCGAAGCCAGGCTTTTCTTGGAAGGCCTTGATGCGCTTCTGCCGACTAGCGGTGTGGCTCGCTGCCGCGCTCGTCTCGCCATTGATAATGTCCGCCCTAAGCTTAAATGTCTGCTCGATGTAATATTGCAACAAACGCTGAATGTTGCGGAACTCACAGAAGACAATAGCCTTCTCACCCTCCCCACGTTTCCGGATGAGTTCAAGCTGCCCAAGCAGCCAGTCCAGCTTTGGTGCCTTAGCTCTATAGTCTTGCAGAGGCTCTGGTTTAAACGCCGTCAACCCATAGCGCTGAGGGTCGGTGCAAAGTAATCTCAGGTACTGTAAAAGCCCCAAATGATTCTTAAATGGGACCGTAGCTGCCGGGTCATTTCGTTTCTTGAAATCTTCAATCGCCTTGGCGTACAGGTTGCGCTGAGTAGTCGACAGGCGAAGTCGCCGACAATCTTCATCAATGATCTTTTGTGGCAGGTCTTTGGCCACCTCTGCCTTCGTGCGCCGGAGGATCTGTGGAGAAATACGGGTTCTAAGCTCTTCTACCCGAGAGCGCTCCTCGTCGTTGCGAGCTTCGATGGGTTTTCGGTACCGCTGGCCGAAGTCGTTCAATGCTCCAAGCAGCCCCGGCTGGACAAAGTCGAACAGGCACCATAGGTCCGCCAAAGTGTTCTCGACGGGCGTGCCCGTGCACGCCACCTTGAAGCCAACGTTCTGCTTTTTCGCAGCCCGTGTGACCATAGCCGCAGGATTCTTGATGCGCTGCGCCTCGTCGCAGACCATTACGGACCACCGCTCCAAAGCAAAGGAGAACTCAAGGTCACGCAACGTTTCATAGGTGGTCAGCACCACCTTCGCACTTCCGATCCAGCCTGGCTTCAAAAAACGCACCAAGCCGTCCTCAGTACGCAGTCGAGACTCAATAGCTTCTCGAGGTACCCTTAGTGGCGCCAGAGACTCGCCATAGGCAGTTAGGATCGGCAACACCCCTGGACGGATGAACTTTTCTGCTTCTTCCTTCCAGTTTTCCAGCAGGGACACGGGAGCCACCACTAGCATCGGTGCGACGTCTGGGTCATTCTCGGCCAGCCACCCCATAAAGGTAAGTAGCTGATACGTCTTGCCAAGACCCATGTCGTCCGCCAGAACCGCCCCCCGAACATGGTGCTCTGCCTGTGACTTGTGCAAGTGCTGCAACCACGCCAGGCCCTGCCGTTGGTGAGGCAGCAGCGAGAATTCCGCACTCAGACACAGTGGCAGTTCGGGCTCAACAGGGAGTGCAAGCAAGGCCTCCCGACGTTGTTCTTCGTAGTCAACAGTCTGGATGTTGGCCCGAAGGATGAGCGTTTTCCGCGCGCTAAGCTTTTCCTTTTGCTCAGGCCCCTTGCGCTCGGGGTCAAAAGCGCTTGTCTTGACCTCTTCAAGCACTTCGTCAAAGGTCCCAACGATATTCTTGGCCTCTTTGAGGAGCATGGGCTTGGGTAACCACGAGACTTCTACAGTGTCCTGACCTGTCGCCTCTGCATTACCTACAGCCTCTCGAAGCCTACTCAGAGCATCCTTGGTTGCCGGTACGGCCACGGGCTCAGTGTCACCTTCAGGGGTGTACGCAATCAGCGGTAGAACGTTATCGGGGAACCAGCCTTCGCTGTCCTCCTTTTTGGCGATATAGGGTGAGTAATAGGGCTTCTCAACGCCGATCCCTTCGATGCGTGCCGAGTATGCACTCAGGTCATGGACCTGGACATATGACACCATGGCTACGGGTTTGAGCCTCTGCTTGAGCGCATCCTGCAGCTCGGAGAGGTAGTTCGGTGTCTCACCTTGTAGTTCCAGGTCGTATCCATTCCAGCCCAGTAGCTGAAATCCCTTTGCCAGAGATACCTCCAGCTTGGCGATGAACTTGGCAAGATCTTCATCGGCCAACCACTCTGTCTCCGACGTCATGGTGCCCGCAGCACTCGCAGACTCGATGAGCAACCCCACACGTACCGGGTAGCCCGTAGCGTCTTTCTCGATGGCTGGCACAAAGCGCTCGTACTGCAGGCCGGCCTGTTCCCTGGCCTCTTCGAACTGATCTTCGTTGATGACATCCTTGGCGTCGGGACCCAGCGTGGCATAGGGATTAAGGATAAATGCTTGCGCGCGAGAGCCTGCCACCCGGCGCAGCGGCAGCCGCTTGACCTCTTGGAGAACCGTCTTAACTTGTGGTGTAACAAGGACCTGTACGATACCATCCGATGTGACAATGTCATAGCGATCGGGAACGGTTCGGATGCTGTCAAAGCGCTCGAGCCAGTCTGACGGTGCGCCCTCGAAGGTGGGCTCAATCTCTATGACGCTGTCGTCTGCGATAAGCGCGGACTTCCGAAGCCCGATATCGAGTCGCTCCGGCGTAAGCACCACGGATCGATGAAGGAAGTCATCGAGTCGGGCGCCGGCCTTCAAGGCCAGCGTGCGAATACGCCCCCATGATTGTCGATGCAACTGTTCGCCCCGCAGCTCCACAGGTCTTCGAGCAAACTGGACAATCTCCGTAAACAGATCCCATTGCTCGGGCCGCATCAGTTCCATAAGCCCATCGCGCACCAGCATGGCGCCTTTAACTTCGGGTTGCTCGTCACGCGGCACCTTGGAACGCCAACCCGAGACTGCGATGGAAAAGTCCTCGTCAGTCAACGAATTCCTGCTTTGCAGCATCACCTCACTGACAGTGAATGGTGGCAACTCCAGGACCGCTGCGAGTTCGTCGTAACCGGGACTGCGTAGCGCTTCGTAGACCGAGGCCCAAGGTAGAAGTACCTCTGGGGAGTCCTCCTCGGAGGCAAATCCGTCGTCAATAAGTTGGGCCAGATAGGCAGGCAGGAGTTCACTGGAAAGGTGTGTGCCGTCACCAGCTTGGCCAACAAGCACCCCCTGTTCGGTGAGTCTGCGGCGCCAGGTGACATCAGGTGTCGCTAACGCCTTCTTGAAGAATCCGAAAACCATATATACCGACCTGTTGCGCTATCGCCACCAGCCCTTGCCGGGCTTGTAGCGGAATCCCCAATCCAGAAGAGCTTTGCTCACACTAGGGATACTGTTATCTGTTCTAACCCAGAGATTGCCATTCATATCGCTTTTGTCCTCCACCTTCAGGCGGTGGGTCCGTGCGTAGGCATCAAGATTAGCCCTGCTGAAGCTTTGCCCAGTCTGGGTGGGCCTAGAATGAAATGCTGGAGGTGGAGAAGCCACATGGGGAGGCTGCGAAACGGAAGCTGACGTTGACGCAGTCGTTCTTGATGGGGCGTATTTGGCAATCGCGTTCGGGTTAATGTTGAAGTGCTCCTTCAGCGTTGCCTCGAACATGTCTTCCCATCGACTCCACCCTTTAATGCCGTCTTTATGCCCCATCCAAAGCAACCGCTGCTCGTTTTTGAGAGAGTTCCGTGCGTTAACTGCAGTCTCTACGGGGCAAGAGGCATCAAACGGAAGCGCTTTGCGAACATCGTAGCCATAGAACGCATTACCCATGCCGCCAAACTCCACTGCGACCAAGTCACCTAGGGTCATGATGAAGGCGTTGTTCGAGCGGTCATTAGTATAGAGCTTTGTGTAAAGGCCCTTCATTTTCGTACGCAACGCAATGAAGTCACGGTCTCTGGAGTCGTATGCGTGGGGACCAAGTGCAAACTGGATGTTATCCATCGACTTCACGTAGCGCAGCCAGAAGTTGGCACGCCTGCGGTCGCCGACGCCGTCCTCTGCAAGTTTGGTGAAGAAGGCCTCGATAAACTCGCGTTTGAGCCACTCGGAGACCATCTCACGCGCCGCCGGCACGACCCCACCCCAACGAGTCTCGTTCGATGGCAGCCAAGGATTGCCCCACCAGTCGACAGAAGCATTGCGCAATGGTTCGTTGATGCCCGGCTGCGATGCTGATGCGTACTTGTCTAGCATAAGGATTAGGCCCCGGTCACGTAGAACCTGATTGTTGGCCAGAAGCTCAAGCAGACGAGGTATGAGTCCCTTGAATTGCTCATATCCAAACTGGGTGGCCTGTCGTACTTGGGCCAGAACGAGCTCGCGCAGGAACCAAGATGACTTGACTACGCCGAGTTGTTCGCACAGATGGTCAATCTTGGCCATGTCTCCTGATAAGACATCCTCCGCGTAGGCCGCGCAGGGATCCTCACCAAACACCAATCTATTGCTGACAGCAGTGATGACCCAGTCCGGGTTTCCTTGCTTGTCGGTAATGTTCTGGGCGCGGTCATTAAGATAGTCCCGAAGGTCGCCCCAGTTCTGCTTAGCGATGGAAGGCGTTTGAGCAATCATTGCGTCATATGCGAAGTAGCTTCGCACCAGGCCTTGGTAGCACCGTCGGTACCAGCGAGGCTCGTCGACCCACTGATCCACTCCGGTCTTGGCATCTAGGACGGCCAAAAAACGCTGGCGATCTTCCATGATGCAGGGGCCGGAGGGACGACTAGGCACGCACATGCTAAACGACACCATGCGAGCGTCCTTGAGGGTTTCGAAGTGTTGGGTCTCCCAGAACTTGCGGACTGCTGCCTGTTGAAGGTCTTCAGGTATATATGTACCGGTGCCAAACTTGTTGTGCTTGCGAAGCGAAGCAATAACGGGGTCCAAGTCGTCAGAGTGCGGGAATGGCTGTTCAGCAGCGCTGAGGCTACCAAGAAGATTTGAAAGACGGCTGAGCGCAGTCATCGCAGTGCGCACTCGCCAAAGTTGCCCGCACCGGCCGGTGGTGCTAAACGTGCTTCGTCGACCCCGAGAAATTCCAATCTCATCTCAACGCGACGGCTCTCTTCTGCCGTCTCCTTTGACGCATTGAAAGAGTATCCACCCACAAAAAACAGTCCACGAACTTGCTCTTTTTGTTCGTCATTGAGCAAGCTTGGGCCGCTGGTATCAAACATCGTGCAAAGCACCCGCTGGCTGCGCAGGAGACTCAGGTTCAGGTTGGCGAGATAGGTTCCCTTTTTATCGGTATAGCCCTCGACGACAATGCGTTTAAGGATGCTTTTGCCTAAGTCATCATTGGCAAGGTTGAGGATTTCCGGAACGAACTTGCGCAGAACCTCTTCCTGCTGGGTGTTCAAACGCCAATCTCCAAAAGCGAATTGTGCACGCTGGCCGAAATCGATGACATGGCGCAGTTTGTCGACCTTGATGCCCTCATGACGCGCCGCAGCTTGTTCGAAACGCTTCATGATTAGCTCAATGTTTTTGCTGTGCTGCTCTTGCTTCCTCTCACGCTCAGACACACTTTTGGTGACAGCCAACAGCGCAACGCCCATAACGACCAGGAACAACACCATCAGCGCTGTCATAAGGTCAGCGAATGAGATCCAGAATGGCTTTTCCGCCTCGTCGCGGTTACCCCTACGCCGCATAGTATGCATACTGAACATTACTTAGCGCCTCGGGGCAAGGGGCCAAGACTACCAAGCGAGACCTCAAGCTCTTGGACAGCAGTAGAAAGCAGGCCGACGGCACTGCTGAGCTTGGTATGAAAATCGTGGTTAACCTTTGCCAAGGTCGAGACCACCGATTCTCGGAATGCCTCACTGGAACCTGCAAGAACATCGCTTACACCATCCAAGTACTCGTCCGCAGCCTTCTGAGCTTGGCTCAGCTTATTGGTCGACGCCTCGATGCGCTGCAGCACATCACCAGTGAGGCTGGCTTCCTTCCTTGCCAACTCGATAGTCGAACGCACATCTGCAAGCAACGTACTGACAGAGTCACGTTGCACCTTGTAGTCTCGAAGGGCGTCCTGCAACGCACTTGAGCTAGTTGTGAGTGAACCAGACAGTTCGGCTAGCTTTCCGCTGACCGTAGTTGTTTGTCCCATAACTGCCGCGACTCGGTCGCCGGCGGCAGCAAAGTTGGCAGCGGCCAGATCCAAGCGATTCGCACCCGCGCTCATCTTGTCCACGGTCGAGGCTGTGGCCGCCGTGAGCGTGGAAACGCTTTGTGCCATCGTTTGCGAGGCTGCAGATATCTCTTTGACGGCCGCTTCGACACTACCAGTCATCGCTGATACGGCTGTAGAAGTACGTTCTGCCATTGATTGTTCGCGCGCTCGGTTGCCTTCGAAAACCTTGTCCTGAGACTCGTTGAGCGTCCCAAGGATACTAGTCATCTGCTGACCGATAGAAGCCAACGTGGACTGAAGCTTCTCCTGGGTCTCTGCCTGAGAGGACTGAACCAGCTGCCGAATCTGGTCGACAAACTCCTGAGTCTGGTTATTGATACTGGCCTGGCGCTCTTCCATCGCCTTGATTGAGGCTGCCATCTGGGCAGCCATGTCGTCAGTTGTCTTGCGACCACTTTCTTCCAGTTTACCAACCAAGGCGTTGAGCGAAGCAACTGCTTCCTGCATCCCCTTAGAGGTCTGCTGATTCAACTCATTGATACCGTTGATTTGTCCTCCAAACAGGTCGTTCAGGCGCTGACTGAAACTGACCATGACGTCATTCAGCATCTGGACGGCGGTAGAACTCTGCTCGCCGGAAGCAGACTCAACGGAATTAGCAATCTTATCCAAGGGATCTTTTAAGCTACGTTCGATGCTGCCTGCGATGACGTCGCCTAGAAGCTGGTTATCCTCACGAGCTGCCGCAACCTGTCGGGCAGATGACTCTTCAATGTGCTGAGCGAGTTGCACGTTGAGCTGTTGGCCAGTCGCCAACTGAGAAGCAGAGAGCTCTCGCAAGATGTCGCCCAGCTCCTTAACTAGCGCATCCTTGAGGATCTTGGACTGACTGGCTGACGATTCTGATGCGTTGACCAAACGGGACAGATATTCCTCGCCCGCACCAGACGCGAAGCGAGCGTCAATGCCATGAGCAATAGCTTCCGTCTTCCGGTAAAGCGCGGCCAAAAGCAATTTTTCGACAAAAGTAACCAGCATAGCGGCCGCAATTGCAGTAGCAGAAATGAGGAATGCTTCACCGACCGCGTGCATCAGTGATTCGAGACTGGCGCGAACTGTTACCGCGTTCTCGCTGACCTGAAATTGACGCAATCCCTCGATCAGTCCGGTGAAAGTCCCGATGATGCCCAAACCGGTAAAAATACCAGGCAAATGCTTGAAAAATTCAGTGCGCAGACGACTGTCGACAACAAATTGTTCATTGAAAAACATTTCAGCAGCAACTGTTGAACGAACTGCATTAACAACCATTTGGCCATCTCGTTCTTCCCGCTGCTCATGTAGCGTGTCCTGAAATTCAGCCCAAAGATGGGCAAGCAGCTTGTCACCAGCAAAAAGCCTTTTGAAGTTGTTGGGTGCAACGCTCGCCTCGAATACCCCTATCTCGTTGGAAATCTTCCGCAGCCTGAACCAGTGAATTACACCAGGTATCAAGAAGAAAATGAAAAATGCTACAACCAGCAGGCCGAGCAACCCTCCAGTCACCAAGAGGTGGGTAGCAATTCCGGCAAACTCAATCATTTCTTTATTGCTCCTAGGGCATTCGTTTTCATCGCTTCATCATCGGCACCACCCGTGCGCACCCATCCATCGACTTCGGACACCTTAAACTTCCAGAGACGCCTAACACGGTGCGCAGGCTGTCCCTTACGGTCGATCCAGCGGCAGATAGAAACAAATGTGACACCTAGGTATTCGGTAGTCGGTGCGACAGACACCCATGGTTCACTCATTAAATACTCCGATTGTCGAAAAACGGCGGCATAACGTCGAAATTAGTCATAAAGCGAGTAATTTATCAGCTACTAGCTGGGCCAGCTAGATTCAGATGCAGAAAGTGGAAATGACCCCAAATAATGGACATTTATAATCTCCGACAAGCGCGCTTAACGCTGGCGAGTGAGATCCCAAAGTGTTCTGCGGTCAATTTGATGCTCGCTGAGTTTTCTTTACGCCAGATAGCGACAGCTGCATCGTCAATTGTCTTTTCACGCCCAAGCGCCTTACCCTCTGCCTTGGCCTTAGCGATCCCGGCCATCTGACGTGTTTTGATGTTCGAGCGCTCCAGCTCTGCAACTGCGGCTAACATGGTCAGCATGGCTTTGCCGATGGGGGTGGACAGGTCGAACCCCTCCCGCAGACTGATGATTGAAACGCCCTTGCCTTGCAGTGCCTCAACCGTGTTCAGCACGTCGATGGTATTGCGCCCAAGGCGGTCGACAGCGGGCACGATCAGCGTGTCCCCCTTGCGTATGAACTTGAACAGTTCGGCGAACCCAGGACGCTGTAGCGCCTTCACTGCCCCCGATACGCCTTCGTCAGCAAACCAGGTCTCCACCTTGTGAGTCTGCTCAATGCTGTGCCGCTGCGCCCCAATGCTCTGCTCGCCCGTGCTGACCCTGAGATATCCGATCACCGCCATGATACGCCTCTTTGGTTGGCTCATTATCTATGGCTCTAAATATAGATGTGGCTCATAGAGAAAACAACAGATTTGAGCCTATGGTTTGGGAGGAGTGGCTTAATGGGTCAAAAGGTACACTCTTTGAGCCATTCGAGGAGAGATTCGGCACGACGTCACCGAGTCTCGGCTTCGCCATAATCTTCAGCATTCATTGTGAATGTAATCGGCGGTGTTTTCGCCAATAAAATGCTATAACCCGTCAAAATTAACAAACTTGTATCGACCAAGACCTTGCACACACTAGGGCTTTTTTCGATATTGTTGGCCATCAACCTGCTTGAGATTATTCATGGACGACATTCAATTGGCATATGGTGCTTCTGCTGACATAGGACGACTTTACAGAGATGCAAAAGCGTTCAGTATCGACACTCCTGTACTGGCACTGTTGTCACTACGTGGTCTGGCCGCAATTTTTTGTGACTACTTGGACCGTGGCTTAACGGAGCTGATGCTATCCGACAAAATCTCCCATCTTGATCAACAGGGAATGCTCAAGCCAAAAGTGAAACAACAATTACGGTTGTTGCAAAACAGTGGAAATAAGGCTGCCCATCCAGAAAGTTACGATTTCATTAAGCTGAACCTACCAGCTCTCGTAGCTGAGGCATTGGTCGTGGCGAGGAACCTGATTGAGCATCTCTATACAGCTAGGCATCAGGATGTACCTGAATATGACATCGCAGAAATTGAATCTGGAGTTCTGAAAGAGATGTGTGTCCGCGCGATGCTTGATCAGGATGTCGACGCCATGAATCAGGCGGGTAATTTTTTCAAGGAAAGAGCAGATCAACACTCCAAAGATGCGGTGTTGCTTCATTCCGATGGATACCCTCTGGAAGCGAAAGAAGATATCGACCATGCCATGTTCTGGTTCAAAAGAGGGGCCAACAAGAAACACCCCAACTGTCTTTACGAGTACGGACACTATCTAACCAAGCACTTGTTCAATGATCAGGAGAAAGGGCAAGCACAGATTCATGAAGGGGAGCTATACATATCGCAGGCAGCGCTTGCGGGTCATGCTGACGCTCTTGTCTATGCAGCCCAGAGAACAATTTCTGGGATAGGTATTTTTGTTCAAGATGAAGCTTACGCATTCGAGTTATATGGCCGTGCAGCAAAGTTGGGCCATCCCGCAGCTCTCTCTGGGTTGGGGCTCATGTATCTTGAAGGTGTCGGATGTGAGGCCAGCCCGATTAAAGCTGCGCAGCTTACCCTCCAAGCAGCGCAAGCTGGCTTCCCCCAGGCGCAGTACAATCTTGCTGTCCTCTTCATGAATGGCACAGGGGTGCCAAAAAGCGAAACAGACTTCATCCACTGGCTTGAGGAAGCAGCCGCTCAGGATTACCCCTGTGCGGTGTATCAACTAGCCTGTTTAATTCGTGACGGCAGGATTCCGAATCGCCCTGCTAGCGATGCGGAGGCTGAGTTTGAGCGGGCGATGGAATTTGATGAGTTTAGGGCCCGTGCGACTCTATCAGCAGCTGATATGATCTATGAGCGTACTAGCCAGCGGCCGGATCTACTTCGTGCGGCGGTATATCTGCAAGACTGCTTCGCACTCCTGTCAACAGATGGTGATCCAACGGATTTACGTGGCGAATGCTTGTTGGCCTGTAAAAACGTCGTCGAGCGTCTGCGAGAGCAGATCAACGTAAATGGGCCGGATAGTTCGCTAAATGGCAGTGACATCATCACTTTGACCCTCTTCGACCATCACTGTATCCCTGTTGTCGATAGACAAGTCCGGCAGATGGCGGTTGCCGAACAGATGTACAATTTAGGTCGCATATCAAGCGATCAGGGTGTTGCGTACCTGCTACGTGAAGCCTGCCTCAATCCACGACCGATACGGCAAATGTCCCGAGAACGCCAGCGGATGAGTGTTTTGCGTAGTGCCTCCAATATTCCACAATTGGGACGAAACGAACCTTGTCACTGTGGTTCCGGAAAAAAATTTAAAAAGTGTCACGGTCGTGAAGCGTGACAAAAGCATTGAATCTTGACTACAAACCCTGCTTCGGTATCGATGGGGGCTGGCTGTGTAGGTACACAGATATGGTGGTGCTAGCTATCCATCTCTGGTTCATGCCAAATGGCTGGTGCCTAAAGCAAGTCACACCAGACCCCATCGGACTCGATCAACCTAACAAGAGCTTGCGCACTGAATCCGTCGGCATACAGTGTCTCTTCCTCATTCTCAACCTCAGCCTCGTCCATCTGTTCAAACGCCCGCAGATAATGCGGTTCATCGCGCAAAGCGATCTCCATGATCTCGCGGGAGACGACGTGGAAACCATCGATGACCTCACCATCAAATTCAATCGAAGTATCCACAACCCAGGCATGCAGGGCTGGCAGGTGATTGAAATCACTCAGCAATAGAGCTGAACGCAACCCTTGGTCATTTAGCAAGGCTTGAAGCACAACCGGTTGCTTGCGCTTTAACTGCCTCGCCGCCTTGCGCAGGGTATTGGTTCGATGCAGCCAGACTTCATGACGAGTTGAACGGATGAAGCCAGACTTGACCTCCAGCAGCAACACTACCCCATCCAAGTGACAGATCAGGTCCACCTCACCAGCATCGCGCTCATCACTCAATGGTGGTTGGTAGCCCACGACGACGCTGAACCCCCTCTGCCTTAGCGCTTCGGCAAGGGTATGTTCAATACGCTCCGTTTCGCTGCGCAAAGCTGTCCGGCGTTGTTCAACACGACGCAGGTTATTCACCGCAGCGGTCAGATTGTTCTGTTGACCGGCAACCCAGGGGAACTGAAAGCTGTAGCGGCCAATCTTGTAGAACGGTCGCTCGTACAGCCGTGGTGAAGGCATGTTAGGTACTTGCCTCATCTGTGCGGATAGAGCCTGCAGATCACTGGTCCAGAACTTCAGGATGGCACTGGCCGCTTCGGTGTCGCCCTTGGGATGCTCAGGACTGACGGTCCAACCACAAATTCGACTGATCTTATCTTTCGGTTCCGACCAGGTGATGGGAAAGCGATTCTCGCCTTGTACAAGCCCGTCCAGAGCTAATTGACCAAGTGCTTTCGCTGCTACACCTGAGTCGTCCATATAGCGAAGAAAAGGCTGAAGAAACGCCTGCTCAAAAAACACTGTCGTCAGCTCACTGGCTAATATCGCGTGGTGCAGTGCTACCTCAGCTCCGTCGTTCAGTCTGACCCGCTCACCCAGACCGAAAATCGTCTGCAGGTAAAGCTGACTGCGGATGGCTTTTATGTAAGCAAGCTGATTCGCTTCGTGATTTTCCGGTCTCCCGATGATTTTGCCAGCTATATCTGAAGCTGCGAATTGGTCAATCGCGCGGTACATCCAGTAGTGCCAAAGCAACTTGCTTTTGCGCCCGGTACGCTGCCAGCGCTGTGAGCCCGTATATGTTTTGTTGAAAATGACCGGTTGTCCCGGTTTGAGCTGGTAACCGCAATCACTGTCAAAACAGAACCAATTGATGGAATTCTCGTAGTCGATTCGCTCGCGCATGGCGGCAATAAGCAAGGCGACCGATTCGAGGTTGGCAACGTTCTCTCGCCCCACACCTGACTGTGGAAAAAGGATTGGCGACAAATGACGCTTAATAGAGCGGCCGAGAGCTTCCTCTGTCAGTTGAAAATCACACTCAGAGCAATTCGACAGCTTGCGCGCTATTAGCCGATCATAGACATCCCAATCTTCCGCAGAACTGTCCTTACCCTGAGAGGCACCAAGTTGCCCATATGCGATCACGCTCAAATAGGAAAGCAGCTCTAGTAACGAAAGCGACTTCAGGTGGGTCTCAGCCAGTGCAATTGCTTCGTCGAATGGTTCGAGTTGCTCAAGGAGACGATCACAGACGCCGAAAAATTCGTACCAATCTCCGCTACCGAGATTGTCTCGGAGATGCCGCCAGATCAGTGAATCGCTGCGTGTAAACAGCTTCGAGTAACGAATCGCCCAGCGCAATACATCTGGATGACGAGCGGCCAGATGATCCAGCAGCGCAGTGTTAATAGCATCCTCAAAATGCAAAATACGTCCCAGTGCCAAGCTTGCCAGTTGAGCACCTTCAAGATTGACTGGCTCCCACCAAAAGGACGCGGCAGCTAGTCCGGCAGCACGATTGCGAGTTGTGTACTTGCCGCTCGGACGTTGATCCAGAAAGTCGTGAAGGCACTCATCAAGTGCGGCGAATGGGGCAAGCTGCTGAGCATATCCAGCAAAGATAGTCTGGTAAAAATCCTGACATTGCCGCGCCTGGCCATTCATATCTGGTGATCCTTTTCCAGCCGTCGAATCTTGATATTCAAAGACACTGAAACAGATTGCCCATGTGAGACCCATAGCAAGATCGGGTAATCTGTATGAAAGGAAATAGTTAGCACGTTTCCCTGAAAGGGGAAACTGCTGATGAGGAGCCAAGAACTGGCAATTACGGATGTGGTAAGCAGGGCGGCAAATCAAAATGCCCCACAAATGCCCCACAGAACTGGGGGACCGGAAAAGCACAAGGGCCTAGTCGAAGCTAAGCCCTTGTTGAATTTGGTCGGTGTGAGAGGATTCGAACCTCCGACCCCTTCGTCCCGAACGAGATTGCAGTGCGGGATGCAGCGATGAAATTATTGCTCTACTTTGGCGCCATCAGTCGCCTGTTGTTGCCGGTACTCGTCTCTAAGTGCCTCAATATGAGCAAGGTCCCGGCCATAAAACTCGATCCCTGTGAACGATGAGGTTGCTGTTTTTTCTTGCATACAGATGTTCCAGGAACCGCACCGGGGGTCATCGCCATCAACCAGTGCTACGAAACTCACCTGACTCACAACTTTCAATTGCTTATCCGGATCAACGCACTGCTCGAGACGAGCCAGGCGGCCTGAAATGTTACGGCTGGTCATACTTTTCCCCTGACAGTAACGACGCTTCCAGCTTTGCCACCCGCTCTTCAACGTCACGCAGGCTGCGGATCTTGAGCTCTAACAATTCAGCATCAATGGAGTGCTCAGGCGTCACGGGCTTGAGCGCAGGATAGGCCCGCTCAATGACCAGCTTCACAGCTTGCATCTCGCCTGCCTCAACGGCCGCCCGTAACTGCTGCAGTGCTTCGGCGACGAGGTTAGCCGGCAACTGGCTGCGCTTGCCCAGTGCGCCTTTGGGGCGGCCAGCAGCATTACCCGATTTCCCAGGTTGATACTTCATTACTACGCTCCCGACGCTTGACGTTGACTGCTCATGCTACGACCACGAAACCGTAATTTGAAACTGTAGCGCTCTGTTAATTACCTGTTTTTTACAGGGTTCCAAATCTGATAATTGAAGCTTTGCGGGCTCTTGCATCTACTGTTGCTCGGCATACTCCACGTCTTCGTTATTGGTCATCCAATGCAGAACTAAATTGAGTACCTTCAGCACTGCTGACCTTGTTACAGGTTGCCGCATGCAGCGGTGTAGCCATGCGTTACACTGCCACCGCTTTCAGATGGCCACTATCCAACAACTTCTTGATCAGCCACTGCTGTCCCTTGCCGGTGAGCCGGGGCGTAAACCTCAGCCAAGTCTTCCCCTTTACCAGGACGGTTGACTGAACCACCGTAAAATAACCCCGGTCCTGATACTCTTGGTAGGGCAAGTTCTTCTGGATTTTGCCCGTCATCAGGATCCCCATCTCACGCAGCAGCGCAAAGATGCGATTCGGGCCGATGCCCACCGTCTTGGCAAAGGTGCCGAGGAGAATCCCCTTGTCTTCCCCAGCTACCAAGTCAGCGAACATCACCTTCGGGGCATCCTCAGCCACCTTCTGCTCCAGTGCGATATTCTGCTCGGCCAACTCAGCAGCCAGCCGTAACGCCTCGGGCATGGTCTGCGGGACCTTGGGGCTCCGCTGCTCCAATTGCTGCCAGCGGCGAATGATCCGCATGCGCAGGTCGGTGTTGTAGCCAGCAACCAGGCAAAGGGTCTCCTCTTTATCCAACATCAGACACGGTTGGATACGTCCCATCCTGTCTTTGTAATCTCCCGCTTTCTCGGGAGATTGAATTTCAACCAGCATCTTGCGGATATCGACCAACACATGGTCATGCCGCTTACCAGTCAGCTCCGCAATTTCCACACTGCTCATCACCGGATCTGCGCCCATTTTCATCAGCTCATTCATTGGGTATCCTCCCAAACTTCACGGATCTACCATCTCGACTACCTCGCCCGGTACTGATGGCCACGTCCAACTAGCCCAAAATAGAAAATGGATTGGACACAGTCGGACCTGCTTTTTCCTCCACCGCTGCCTACCATCGGATTGCACCTGGCGCAATCATCATCGCAAGAGATAAATTCCACCGCAGCCCCTACAGGGGTGACCGCTCCCTAAGAACGGTTAAGGAGCCCTTGACTTGATGCGCGAACATCCAAAATCACGGGCACCGTCTGGTCGGAACCCCTTGCCCCTCGCCTTGGCAAGGTAGCTGGCCCGGTAGACTGCGTCCGCCACCAATGCTGGCTTGTCGATGAAGATGTACGGCTTCTTAGGTATTGAGGCTGTTCCCCCCATGCGCGCCCAAATCTCCCCCAGCTCTGCAAGCAATTTGGACGAATACCTTATCTTGTCACCGTCCAGCATCAGGACCAGGTGGTAATGCTGACGCTGAGCTTTTTCCTGCTCCCTCACCCACAGGAACCCCATATGCCGCGTTTGGTAGCGACGCTTAGCATGTTTGCGAGCGGCCTCAATGAACGCGCTGACACGTTCACTAGTGGCCTCTGGCTGGAGATGGTGAAGATCAAACCGGACAAACAGCACCCGCCGATAAAGGTCGACCATGGCAGTGAGTTGCTCGATGGTTCTCTGCAGGATCAGGGTATAGCAGCCCGACTTGGTCGAGTTGATCGGGTAGTTCATTCCTGCAAATGGGTATTCGTTCCGATGCGTCACATAGTCATAACGCTCGCCCTGTTTGCGCTTGGCCTCACCTGTCAGGTTGGCCACCACCGATGACGGCAACCCACCGTCCTCAAACATGCGTCGCCACCCACGGCAGGAGCCGCCCGTGAATGACAACTGTATTAAGGTCTCTAACTGGATAACCCCCCTTATAGATATTATAAAAAACCGCCTTTTTCTGACGATGTGAGCGTCCAGCCAGACCGCGCCATTGCTGGAAATACGCCATTTTTTGTGGCGGGATTAGCATGGCGGGATTACCGCAACTAATGCCATGCGACAGATAGGCTTTTTTGGGGGCTAATTCGCGGTAATTGGCCATGGTATGAGGGTCATTGCCAGAGGGGGTCATTAGGGGACGCTTGTGATGAGGTGGTGGGTCCAGGTCGTCAACTGTTGACCCATTACGCACCATGATTTATGCCCCAGTGTCAGGCGAGGTGAGGCCCCCCCAACGCTCATCACGCTTCGGATCGAAACCGAGTGCCAACAGCGTTGCCAAGGATGCTTTGCGTTCGAGGAAGGGCATGTTGGCAGCCAGAAGGATGGCGTTGCTACGCTCCAGAAAGGTAATTTGCTCAAGCTGATACGACGTCAGATGCTGGCGCAGCTCCCCCGCCAGCCCCCGCGCGGTAAGCCACTGCTTACTCTCCATCCCCAACACCAGACGGTTAATCATGTTCAACTCGTTGATGTAGTGGTATTCAACCGTATCCTTTCCCTGCCGGGCACGCTGCTGCAAGGCGTGACACATCCAGGTGTGATGGTCTTTGGTGGCCTTGAGTTGGGCTTGCCAGTTGTTCAGAGACCAGGTGTGGAGTGGTGGGCACAGGCAGCGCTGGCTGTCGTTAGCCTCGCTGCACTGCTGCATGTTTTGGAAGGGGCGCATGTTAGTTGCCCCCATCCAACCGCTGGGATACCCACTGCTGGACCTCATCAGAATCCCAGCCAATGGCACGGGTACCGATCTTGCGAGCTTGGGGGAACTCGCCACGCTTCATCAGCTCGTAAATCCAGGCGCGACCGAAACCAGTGGCGGTCTTGACCTGCGGAAGCCGCATGATGCGGCGCTCGGGGGTGGGGGAATGAGTAGACATTGCTAAATCTCCTTAGTGCCCGATAGGGCTGAGTGGACTTAGCTTCTTCATTATAAGTAGAGAAAAATGAGCTGCAACGCTAAGTTATTTTCTCTACATATTGATATCCCCTAGCGACGTAATTCGGCCTGAGCTATTGGTAGCGGCAGGCCACCTTACCCTTGTTCAGCTCAGCTGTAGGGGGGCTCCAACACGTGTAAGTCACACTCCTCCGTGCCAATGTCATCGGGGACGTTGGCGTTCTGGATTGGTACGGTGGTAACGAACAATGACATTCATCAAGCGCGGCATGGGAAGGGTGGGAGTTGTCTTTACACTGGCCGGACAATCGCCAAGTGAGGAGCTGATGGCGTAGGTGTCCATCAACACACAAAGCACCCTGGCTTTGCGATCAAAAAGCCCCAGGGGTATCGAGCTCCTGGGGCTGAGGCATTGGGGAAAGGGAGGTTAGGTGGTATGGGTAAGCACTAACGCTGGCTCCGGCGTCGCAGTGCAGACCGTCGATTCTTCTCGCAATTATCCCTGTACTTCTGCGCCGGTTCGCGTAGCTGGTCAGCCTCATGCTCGCTGGCAACGAGTCGTTGCTTCAGCGACCTCATTTCCTGATGAAGCCTTCGGATCTCCTTGTGGCACTCCTCAAGGTGCTCGGGAAGACGAAGTCCCTGCGTCTCATCGCTGGCCCTTGCTGCATCTTCGACAACATCAAGCAGGGTTGGACGGGGCAGATCGGTGAGCTTGGCTGACCAGTCCGCACCACTGACCTTCAGCTGACGTGCCCAAGCAGCCAGATCTTCGATTGTGATTCGTTTTTCTACCCTTACCAGCTTGTTGGTTGTCACTCCATACTTGATCCGTTTACGCCAGCGATCTATACCCTGGCGCAGGATTTCGCCCGAACGTTGGTCTCGCTTTGCAAGCAGGGTAGCCGCCTCGTTGAGGGTGAGCCTATCTCCGAGTTGGTATGGGTGCATGGGTTGCGCTTCGTTAGGTGCCATTTTCATGCTTGTCCGAATCCTCCTACTAGCACATTCTCGGCTGGTGGAGTGGTGGCATAGCGAGCCCAGTCTGCCATTACTGACCGGCGCTTTTCCAAAAAGTCCGACCGGGAATAGGCGGCTTCGGTCTGGTCGCGCTTATCGTGAGCCAGTGCCAACTCGCAAATTTCGCGCGGGTAGTGGGTACGCTCATTGGCCCAATCCCGGAAGGTGGAACGAAAACCGTGCCGGGTAATTTCGGTGTAACCCAATCCGTGCAGCAGCTCGCGCATTGCATTGCCATGCATCGCGCCACTCTTGCCCTGGCCGGGAAACAGATAGGGACTGCCTTCCATCCGCTCCATGCCCTGCAGCATGGACATCACTTCCCGAGCCAGGGGAATAGTGAACGGTTTACGCTTCTTCATGCGCCCGGCTGACAGCGACCACACCCCGGCCTCCCAGTCAAATTCCGACCACTGGGCGAGGCGGATCATTTTGGTGCGGGCGCCAGTCAGGATCAGCAGACGGGCCGCCACAGCTTCACGGCTGGACAACTGCGATAGCACTGTCATTAGTTTGGGAAGTGCTCGCCAATCCAAAGCCGGGAAGTGCTGACGCTGAAGCGCCCTCTTTTTGTCGGCTGCGCTCAGCAGATTGTCCAGGTGGCCACGCCAGCGGGCGGGGTTGTCCCCTTCACGTAAGCCTCGGGCCTTGGCGGCATCCAGGATTTTCTCAATCTGGCCGCGGACTTCATCAGCGGTGCGGGTCTTATCTGCCCAAATCGGACGCAGCACTTTCAGGACCTGCTCCGTCTGGATGGTATCAGCCGACAGTTGGCCAATGACGGGAAAGGCGTGCAGCTCCAGCTTGCGTAGCCAGCCTTTGCTCCATTTTTCAGACCACGAAGCGCCATGGGCGGCATGATAGTCCAAGGCTAATTGTTGGAAGTTTATTCGACGTGCTGCAGCTTGGCGCTCCGCCTCGCGCTGAGCGGCGCGCTGTGCATCACGGGCCGCTAAGGGGTCGATTCCCATGCTCAACTGCTTGCGCGCGTCGGCGGCAAGCTGACGGGCCAATTTCAGGGACACGGCCGGGAATTTGCCCAGCCCCATCTCACGGCGCCGGCCATCCAGCTGATAGCGAAACGTCCAGGATTTGGAGCCACTAGGTTTGACCTCCAGCCGCAAACCATCGCCGTCTTCATAGGTGCCGGCTGCGACCAAATTCTCCACTTGCTTGGGGTTGAGCTTTCCCATGCCATCCTCCTACCCAGTGGGGGGAATAAATTCTGTCCCCCCATCTGTCCCCCCACTTTTCCGCCGGATGACGGTCATTTTGAGTGGACACCAATAGACTAAAACTAGGTACTATCCATTGATAAGTCAATGGTTTAATAGATTACTCTGGACGGTGATAGATATCAAAAAAGCCGGTCAGTGACCGGCATTTTTGCTGGAGAGGCATGATGCCTAGCCCAGGTTGGTAGCCAGCTTGCGTTGGCTCTTCTGTTTGAGCAGATAGCCGATACCGAGTACCAGGACCCAGGCCGGGATCAGCTCGACCGAGATGCGGGTGCCATCGTTCATGTACATGATCACCAGGATGGCGGCCATGAAGGCGAGGCAGAGGTAGTTGCCAAACGGGCTCCACAGTGCCTTGAACTTGGTGGTGACGCCTTCTGCAGCCTTCACCTTGCGGAACTTGAGGTGCGCCAGGCTGATCATGGCCCAGTTGATGACCAGGGCGGAGACCACCAGGGACATCAGCAGACCAAAGGCCTTGCCCGGGATCAAATAGTTGATGAGCACGCACAGCAGGGTGGCCGCGGCCGAGATGGTGATGGCGGTCAGGGGCACGCCGCTCTTGTTGGTCTTGAGCAGGGCCTTGGGGCCGTTGCCCTGCTTGGCCAGGCCAAACAGCATGCGGCTGTTGCAGTAGACGCAGCTGTTGTACACCGACAGCGCGGCGGTCAGCACCACCAGGTTAAGTACATTGGCTACCAGGTTGCTGTCGAGCGCATGGAAGATCATCACGAACGGGCTGCCGCCTTCCACTACCTTGCCCCAGGGATAGAGGGAGAGCAGTACGGTGAGGGCACCGATGTAGAAGATGAGGATGCGGTAGATCACCTGGTTGGTGGCTTTTGGGATGCTCTTCTCGGGATTGTCCGCTTCCGCTGCCGTGATGCCGACCAGCTCCAGACCGCCGAAGGAGAACATGATGAAGGCCATTGCCATCACCAGCCCGCCGACGCCGTTGGGGAAGAAGCCACCCTGGGCCCAGAGGTTGCTGACCGTGGCCTCGGGGCCGCCGCTGCCGGAGAACAGCATCCAGCCGCCGAATCCAATCATGCCGAGAATGGCGACCACCTTGATGATGGCGAACCAGAACTCCATCTCGCCGAACGCCTTGACGTTGGAGAGGTTGATGGCGTTGATCAGCACGAAGAAGAAGGCCGCCGACATCCAGGTCGGGATCTCGGGCCACCAGTACTGGACATAGATACCGACTGCCGTCAGCTCGGCCATGCTCACCAGTACATAGAGCACCCAGTAGTTCCAGCCGGAAGCGAAGCCGGCGAAGTCACCCCAGTACTTGTAGGCAAAATGGCTGAATGAGCCGGCAACCGGCTCTTCCACCACCATCTCGCCCAGCTGGCGCATGATGAGGAAGGCGATGAAGCCGCCGATGGCGTAGCCCAGCAGCACCGCAGGGCCCGCCATCTTGATGGTGTCGGCAATGCCGAGGAACAGGCCTGTACCGATGGCACCGCCCAGTGCGATAAGCTGGATATGGCGGTTTTTCAGACCGCGCTTGAGCTCCTCGCCGTGTTGTTGAAGATCCATGCTTCCTTCCTTACGTCGCTGAAATCACTCGGCTCGCGTCCCGTCAGCCACAGCACTTCCTCTGCCTGGCGCGGCATCTTGTGCCGAAAACGTGACGAAATCCGTATTTATATCGTTACGGTTTGCCGCTGGCTGTTTTTTGTAGCGGCTACCAACCCGAGCAGAATAGTGATAATCGACCGTCCATGCACCTGTTTTCCTCATCATTGGCTGCTATTTTGTGCGCCATGCAGGTTTTTCATGATCTGGGAAGGGGTTTTGAGAGTGGTTGCTGGTTTTGTGTTCGGGTGGATTTTAATCTATTGACTCAGTCCGGTTTTCATGGCCTTGTTGCCCTTTGATAAAAAGGGACTCATATGATGGAGCGTATAGTCGGTGGCCTGGTGATGGCCGTGCTCTGGCTCGGGATCTGGCTATCCCCCATGTTGCTGACGATGGCGATGAGCAGCCTTGTTGTCTGGGGCTGGTTGGGAGCGGATTACCTGGTGAACCACATCGCCATGGTGCTCATCCTTGCTGCCGGGATGGGGATGGTGCCAGCTTGCTGGCTGAGCGAGCGAGTCCGCAAGGGCAGGGGACTCATCCATTTTCACGGCATGTTGATGAACAACAAGGAACTCAACAAGCCCTGAGCCTGCTCGCCCCGCGAGTGATGGGATGCCAGCGATGATGCTGGCATCATTTTTTCATCCTGTTCTTCTGTTTCGTTATCTTGCCACTGACTTGTTTAAATGGTGTGTTGTGCTGTCACAGCCTTGCAGGTTAGCAGAGCTGGCGGCGAAGGCCGGTCGCTTCCAGGATCTTGGCGCTGATCTCCTCGACCGAGTGGGAGCTGGTATCGAGGAAGCGGATCGCCTCCTGGCGGAACAGCCTCTCGACGCTGGCCAGCTCCTGTTTGCATTGATCAAGCGAGGAGTAGCGGCTGTTGGCGCGGCGCTGGTTGCGGATCTCGTGCAGCCGCTGCGGCATGATGGTGAGGCCGAACAATTTGTGGCGATTGGCCTTGAGGGCGGCGGGCAGCTCCAGCGATCCCATGTCCTGCTCGATAAAGGGATAGTTGGCGGCGCGAATGCCAAATTGCAGTGCCAGATAGAGGCTGGTCGGTGTCTTGCCGCAACGGGAGACCCCGATGAGGATGATGTCTGCCTCGTCATACTCCCTGGTGGTGATGCCATCGTCGTTGGCCAGCGCAAAGTTGACCGCTTCGATGCGATCGTCGTACAGCTTGCGGTTTTCCATGCCATGGGTGCGATGCAACCTGGGTTCGGCCTTGATACCGAGCTCCTGTTCGAGAGGGCTCACGAAGGTGTTGAGAAAATCGTGGCTGCTGGCCTGGGCCTTGAGCACCTCTTCACGCACCATGGGGTCGACGATGGTGTGAAACAGGATGGGGCGCACCCCGGTCTGGCGAAACTGCTCATCAATGCGTGCCCGTACCTGGCGCGCTTTCTCCTGGGTCTCGACAAAGGGGATGGTTACCTGTTCGAAGGCCAGGGGAAACTGGCTCAACACGGCGTGGCCGAAGACTTCGGCGGTGATGGCGGTGCCGTCGGATACATAGAATACGGTGTGCACTGCGGACTCCTGTGGTGCGCTCCAGGGGGCGGCGAGAAATAAGTATCTCTCGAAACCATATCGTTTTTGTCAACAGATCTGCCATGCCCAAGTTGTGAACTCGCTTGCAAACCTGAGTCGTTACCTTTTTGTGTCGCTATTGTAGAATGCCTGTGTCAAACGACCATCCCCAACTCTTGCTCGGGGATTTTTTTGACAATAAATAGAAAACGTTTTCATGGTCGTTGGCAACAGACACTAACAAAAACACACGACTTGGCACAGCAGGTGAATTGTCACCCTGGCCCCCCAACCTGGAGACATGCAAATGCAACAGTACGTACTCTGGTACGAACAGCTCGGTATGCAGGACGTTGAACGCGTCGGCGGCAAGAATGCATCCCTTGGCGAGATGATCAGCAACCTCTCGGGGGCCGGCGTGTCCGTGCCGGGCGGGTTTGCGACCACGGCCTTTGCGTTTAACGAGTTTCTGGAGTTAAGCGGCCTCAACGGCAAGATCCATGACCTGCTCGACACTCTGGATGTGGATGACATCGCCGCCCTCAACCGGGCCGGTCAGCAGATCCGCGACTGGGTGGTGGAAGCGCCCTTCCAGCCCGCTCTGGAGCAGGCGGTGCGCGAGGCCTATGACAAGCTGAGCGCCGGGCTCGAGGCATCCTTTGCCGTGCGCTCCTCCGCCACCGCGGAAGACATGCCGGATGCGTCGTTTGCCGGTCAGCAGGAGACCTTCCTCAACGTGCGCGGTATCGATGCCGTCATGACTGCCATCAAGCATGTGTTTGCCTCTCTGTTCAACGATCGCGCCATCTCCTACCGGGTCCATCAGGG
Source organism: Aeromonas sp. R7-2 (assembly GCF_040908105.1). NCBI lineage: Bacteria > Pseudomonadati > Pseudomonadota > Gammaproteobacteria > Aeromonadales > Aeromonadaceae > Aeromonas > Aeromonas sp. R7-2. Next base: position 36,964 of record NZ_JBFODC010000012.1, read on the forward strand.
CTATGACCACAAGGGGGTCGCTCTCTCCGCCGGGGTGCAGCGCATGGTGCGCTCGGACCTCGCCGCCTCCGGCGTCATGTTCACCCTGGATACCGAATCCGGCTTCAACGACGTGGTCTTCATCACCGGCGCCCAGGGCCTGGGCGAGATGGTGGTGCAGGGGGCCGTCAACCCGGACGAGTTCTATGTGCACAAGCCGACCCTCAAGGCCGGGCGCCCCGCCGTGGTGCGCAAGACGCTGGGCTCCAAGCTCATCAAGATGACCTACTCCGGGGATGCCGGTCATGGCCGTCAGGTGAAGGTGGTCGACACCACCGATGCCGAGCGCAACCGCTTCTGCATCACGGACGAGGAAGTGATGGCCCTGGCAAAGCAGGCCCTCATCATCGAGCAGCACTACGGTCGCCCGATGGACATCGAGTGGGCCAAGGATGGTCAGGATGGCAAGCTCTACATCGTTCAGGCCCGTCCGGAAACCGTGCGTAGCCGCCAGGAAGCCAATACCCTCGAGCGCTTTGCCCTCAAGCAAACCGGCAAGGTGCTGATCGAGGGGCGCGCCATCGGCCACAAGATTGGCGCGGGTCCGGCCCGTGTCATCTCTTCCATCAGCCAGATGGATGAAGTGCAGCCCGGCGATGTGCTGGTCACCGACATGACGGATCCGGATTGGGAGCCCATCATGAAGCGCGCTTCCGCCATCGTCACCAACCGGGGTGGACGCACCTGTCACGCCGCCATCATCGCCCGGGAGCTTGGCATTCCGGCAGTGGTGGGTTGCGGCAACGCCACCGACCACATCCAGGATGGTCAGCTCATCACCGTCTCCTGTGCGGAAGGGGACACCGGCTTCATCTATGACGGCGAGCTCGACTTTGACGTGGCGGTGACCGAGGTGGGCAACATGCCGCGCCTGCCCATCAAGATCATGATGAACGTCGGCAATCCGGACCGCGCCTTCGATTTTGCCCAGTTGCCGAATGCCGGTGTGGGCCTGGCCCGCCTCGAGTTCATCATCAACCGCATGATCGGGGTCCACCCCAAGGCGCTGCTGGAGTTCGATCAGCAGACCCCGGAACTCCAGGCCACCATCACCAGGATGATCGCGGGCTACGAGAGCCCCAGGGAGTTCTACGTAGCCAAGCTGACGGAAGGGATCGCTACCCTGGCGGCCGCCTTCTGGCCTGAGCGGGTCATCGTGCGGATGTCGGACTTCAAGTCCAATGAGTACGCCAACCTGGTGGGGGGCCGTGGTTACGAACCCCATGAAGAGAACCCCATGATCGGTTTCCGTGGTGCGTCGCGCTACATCGCCGACAGCTTCCGCCCCTGCTTCGCCCTCGAGTGCGAGGCAATGAAACGGGTGCGGGATGTCATGGGGCTGACCAACGTCGAGGTGATGATCCCCTTCGTGCGTACCCTGGGTGAGGCGGAGCAGGTGGTGGAGATACTGGCTGAGAACGGCTTGCGCCGTGGCGAGCGCGGCCTGAAAGTCATCATGATGTGCGAGCTGCCTTCCAATGCGCTGCTGGCGGACAAATTCCTCGAGCACTTCGACGGCTTCTCCATCGGCTCCAATGACATGACCCAGTTAACCCTTGGGCTGGATCGGGACTCCGGGCTCATCGCCCACCTGTTCGACGAGCGCAACGAGGCGGTCAAGGCACTGCTGGCCATGGCCATCGCCGCCGCCCGCAAGGCGGGCAAGTACGTGGGGATCTGCGGCCAGGGGCCGTCCGATCACCCGGACTTCGCCGCCTGGCTGGTCGAGCAGGGGATCGATTCCGTGTCGCTCAACCCCGATACCGTGGTCGACACCTGGCTCTATCTGGCCGAGCAGCACAAGGCCGGCTAAACCCGTCCCCGCTTTTTGATGACACGGCGCCGCAATGGCGCCGTTTTTGTCTGCGCCCCCCTTTTTCTGTTACAAGGGGAATGCGCAAGGCGCTCCGCACCCATCACAGGACGATCCCATGACCTCATTGCAGTGGCAATCCGCCACCCTGGCCCTGCGTGGCCACCACACCCTGGTTATTCCCGAACTCTGTCTCACCCCGCAGGCCTGCTGGGCCTTCGTCGGCAGCAACGGCAGCGGCAAGACGGCGCTGGCGTCGGCCCTGTGCGGCGAGCTGGTCGTGCGTGCCGGAGCGGTATCGGGCCGAGTCCGGGCCGAGCGACTCTCGTTCGAGTCGCAGCAACAGCTGGGGGAGCTGGACTGGCAGCGGCGCAATACCGACATGCTGGGGGAAGAGGAGGAGGCGGGGTATCGGGTATCGACCCTGATGCTGGAGGCGGGGGGCGAGGAGCATGAGGCCCGCGCGCTGCTGGCCCGCTTTGGCATTGAATCCCTGTGGGATAGCCCCTATCGCTACCTCTCGAGCGGGGAGGGGCGCAAGCTGCTGTTGGCCCGGGCCCTGCTGGGGCGGCCCGAGCTGCTGGTGCTGGACGAACCCTTCGATGGCCTGGATCAGGGGGCCAGGGCTTCTTTGATGATGTTGCTGGCCGACCTGGTGTCAGAGGGGCTGCGCCTGGTGGTGATCGTCAACCGTTTTGACGAGATCCCGCCCTTTGCCACTCACCTCGGCCTGCTCGGCGAGTGTCGTCTGCTGCTGGCGGGGGAGCGCGAGGCGGTGCTCGGTAGCCAGGAGGTGGCCCAGCTGGCACGCGCCGAAACCACGTCCCCCCGTTTGCCGCCACCGCTGACGACACCCGAGCCCTTGCCTCCCGGCCCTCGGGTCGTCATGAAAGCCATGCGTATCGCTTACGGGGATCAGGTGATCATCGACGGGCTCGACTGGACCATTGACGAGGGGGAGCACTGGCAACTGGTGGGACCAAACGGCGCTGGAAAGTCGACCCTGCTCTCCCTCATCACCGGGGATCACCCGCAAGGTTACAACAATGAGCTCCATCTGTTCGGACGGCGGCGGGGCAGCGGCGAGAGCATCTGGGAGATCAAGCGCCACATCGGGCTCGTGAGCCCGGCGCTGCATCTGGACTATCGTGTCAGCTGCCCGGTGCAGACAGTGATCCTCTCCGGTTTCTACGACTCCATCGGGCTTTATACCCGGCCGGGAGATCGTCAGCTGGCGCTGGCCAACCAGTGGCTGGCCCTGCTGGGGCTGGCCGATCAGGGGGCGCAGCCTTTCCACACTCTCTCTTTCGGTCAGCAGCGACTGGTGCTGATCGCCCGTGCCCTGGTCAAACATCCGCCGCTGCTCATCCTGGACGAACCCCAGCAGGGACTGGATCCCCTCAACCGTCACCTGGTGCGGGAGATGGTGGCGCGCCTCGTGGGCGAGGGAACCCAGCTGCTGTTCGTTTCCCATCATGCCGATGATGCGCCCCCCGGTCTGACCCACAGGCTGAGCTTCGTGCCAAGGGAGGAGGGAGGATACGACTATCTGCAGGAGCGTCTGGGGAGCTGAGCCGCCCGGGCGGCATGGTCAGAGAGGGGGTGGTTCGGCGAGGAGCGGCGGCATATCCAGCAGCGTCCACCACAGCCCGAAGAAGAGCATGATCCCCAGCCAGAGCCAGGCAAGATAGTGACGGGTGGCGGCCATCCCCGTCACCGTCACCATGAATGCCGTCCCGAAGGCGATGAGGGCGAACAGAAAGGGCGCCATGTTGTCCATCATGGCGGTCATTTCACTAGGGAGAGGATCTGGCGAAATGCCGGATGGCGGCAGTCCCCCATCAGCTCATAGAGGCACATCTCCACCGACGTCAGCGCAGCTCCCCTGGCCGCAAGCTGGCCGATGGCGAGATCCCGGTTGGCGGCGCAGCGAGACGACACCGCATCCACCACCAGCGAGACCCGGGCGCCCCTGGCCAGAAGCCCCAGCACGCTCTGGTAGACGCAGATATGGGTCTCGATGCCACATACCAGCCAATGCTCTACCCCACTCTCGGCCAGCGCGGTCGCCACAGTGGGCTCCCCCAGGGCGCCGAAGCTGTATTTGGGCAGCACAAGATCGCCTGCCTGCAGCGACTGCAATTCGGGCACGGTGGCACCGAGCTTGTCCGGGTTCTGCTCCAGCCAGACAACCGGCAGCCCCAGCACCCTGGCCCCTTGCACCAGCCTGGCGGTATTGGCAATCAGGGCGTCGCTCTCCTCGACCAGGCGGGCCAGCTTGCCCTGAATATCGACCACCAGCAGGCCTGGGTGATGGTGTTTCTGCATTTTTTGTCTCCTTTCTCCGTTGCGGATGAGATACAGCGCCATCCTGGGAGCCATTCTCGCGTACATCTTGATACAAATTGTGAGCTGACCGACGGCGTGGCGGGCACTAGGATGCGCGTCATGGAGCCCGTTTTCTCAGTTGTGGTGTGCATGACAAGGGGCGACGCATCAACCCGCTACTGCGTAGTTGGACGATTTTCCATTAACGATGAGAAGTACCATGAAGAAGATAATCCTGTTCGTCTCCCTGGCTGGCCTTTTGGCCGGTTGCGCCAGCCCGGCACAACGCATGGCGGAATGCCAGGCGCAAGGGATCAGCAAGGACGCCTGCTACCAGGCCGAGCAAAACCGCCAGGCGTCCATCATGAACGCCGCCGAGAAGCAGGCCTTGGAGAACGCCAGCAAGGCGGTCAAATAATCCAACCCGACTCATTACGTGTACTTCTCAGGCCCTGGATTCACCGAATGCAGGGCCTTTTGCTGGGTGGCACAGTGCTGCGATGTGTTTGCGGCGTGTGAGGACTCAATGTAGGTCATCGCCTCGATGTTGCTGCCATCGGGATCGCGCAGGAAGGCGGCGTAGTAATTGGGGGCATAGTGGGGACGCAGTCCCGGCAACCCATTGCAGGCAAAGCCTGCCTTGATCCCCGCGTGATGGAACGCATCCACCTGTGTCGTGTCGTCGGCCCTGAATGCGAGATGGCAGGAAGCAGCCCTGCTGCCCCCGCTCAATCAGAAAGCCCACGTGATCGCGGCCCATCAGGCCAAAACCGGCCGCCGCCTCATCAGACCATTTGAGTTCTATCAAAAGAGGAGCCAGCACGGTGGCGTAGAAGTGCTGACAGGAGTCAAAACGCACCACCTTGATTTCTACATGATCGAACACGGTGACTCCTTGTGTTGCCTGGGTGTAGATCAGCCCATCAGGCCCTCATTGGAACTTGTGTAAATGGGTATCGAATGACCACAATAAGCCAGTTTGACGCCAGGCAGGGAGAGGGCAAGGCGCATAACTGCGCGCTCTGTCAAAGATTTTTCATCCAGTTGTGGGATGCGCTTTGCTTCGTGCTGGCCAAGCTTGCCCGGTTTTGTTGCTTGGCGAAGGCTACGAGCTCTGTTATGGTGTGCTCAGTTAGCCGTTTGGATGGCTAGATGGTTGTGCGCTGACTGCATGTTTGCGCCCCCGACCGCTCACCGTTTTGATGATCATGTTGACAGGGAGTTTTTATGCAACGTCGTTCCTTCTTCACCCTTTCCGCCCTGGCGTTGCTCGCCAGCAGCCTGCCTCTGTCCGCCTTTGCCATCGATGAGGCGAAGAAAGAGATCGTCATCGGCACCACGGTTGGCGACTTTGCCGACATGGTCACCGACGCCATCAAGCCGCAGCTCGAAGCCAAGGGCTACAAGGTCAAACTGGTGGAGTTCACCGATTACGTGACCCCCAATATCGCCCTGGCGGACGGGTCGCTTGACGTCAACTGCTTCCAGCACAAGCCCTATCTGGAGAGCTTCGCCAAAGACCGGGGTCTCTCTCTGGCGCCCATCACCCAGGTGCCGACCGGTCCCATGGGGCTCTACGCCGGCAAGCTGGGGGATCTGAAGGCGGTGAAAGAGGGAAGCACGGTCGCCATCCCGAACGATCCCACCAACCAGGCCCGAGCACTGCTGATGTTGCAGGATCTGGGCTGGCTGAGCCTCAAGGAGGGGATCAATCCCCTCAAGGCGAGCGAGTTCGACGTGGTGAAGAACCCCCACAACCTCAAGCTGGTGCTGCTGGAAGCGGCGCAGCTGCCGCGCTCCCGTGAGGATGTGGACTTCTCCGTCATCAACGGCAACTTTGCCGCCTCAAGCGGGATCCCGTTCAGCTCCGGCCTCTTCCTCGAGCGCAGCTATGACTTCATCAACTGGGTGGTGGTCAAGAGCGCCGATGCGGGCAAGCCGTTCGCCAAGGATGTGGCGGCGGCCTACAACTCCCCTGAATTCAAGGCTTATGCCGCCAAGCGCTTCGTCGGCTACAAGTATCCCGAGGGCTGGCAGCAGAAGGGGTGAGTAGCGTACAAGCGATAAAAACGGGCACCCAGGTGCCCGTTTTTTATTGGACGTCAGTAGTGGCGCAACCACCAGCGGGCGGCCAGGAGGGCGGTGAGGCTGCCAAGCAGGGCGCTTGCCAGCACATCCAGGGGCCAGTGCATGCCGATAAGGGTGCGCGAGAGGCCGATCCCGATGGCCCAGAGCGGCAGCAGCCAGGCCCCGGCGGGTGCCCGGGCCAGCCAGATCAGGCCGAAGAACTGGGCGAGGCTCATGGCGGCGATGCTGTGACCGGAGGGAAAGGCGTAGTTGACCTCTGCCTGCCAGTGCTGACCGAGCCAGGCGGGCAGCGCCAGCAACTGGGTCGCGGCGTGGACCTGTTCACTGCGAAGGGCCTGGCTTCCCCCATAGAACTGGCGGATGGCGGGGATCAGCTCCTGGCTCTCCAGCCAGATGAGGTAGGGCCTGGGCTCCTCGGTCAGCAGCTTGATGAGGCTCTTGATGACCCAGTCGCTCGCCAGCACGGCAAAGAGGGCGCCAGCCAGCGCCAGCAGGGCGCGACCGTCCAGCGTCAGCTTGTGTCTTGTGAGCAGCAGCAGGGCGGCGATGGTGAAGACCAGCCCCGGCAAGTCCACCATGCGGGTGAGGGCGTAGGGCCACCATAGCCAGCCCGATTGCAGGGCCTGGGTCATGAACGGCTGCCAGGGCAGGCAGACGAGCAGCAGCAGGGGGAGGAGCAGGAGGGCATTGAAATGAAGCACCTTGCGGCGTGGCAACGAAGAGGAGTGAGTCGGCATCAAGGGGTCCGGTTCGGTGGCGCGAGCGGCTAAAAAGAGGCGTCATTGTGCCAGTCAGGTTGCTCTGGTCAAGGCGAAGGGGGCGAGGGCAACAGGCTGTTACATATGATGCTGCCGGGCATCGTGCCCGCACCTGAGGCCGGGAGGCGGAAAGATGGCCGCAGAGCGGTCTGCCAACAAGCCTCTGAAAATCCGTCGCGTTTGGGCTAGAATGGCGCGCCTGTGGCCCTTGTGGACGAGATGCGTGCCGATGAAGATCGTCGTTGATGAAAATATGCCCCATGCGGTGGAGCTGTTTGCGGAATTTGGTGAAGTGGTTCCCCTGCCGGGACGAGAAATAAAGGCCGCGGATCTGCAAGAGGTGGATGTGCTGCTGGTGCGCTCCGTGACCCGGGTCAACGAAGCGCTCCTGGCAAGTTGCCCCAGGCTGGGGTTTGTCGGCACGGCCACCATCGGCACGGATCACATCGATCAGGGGCTGCTGGCGGCGCGGGGCATCCCCTTCTTCAGCGCCCCCGGCTGCAACAAGGTGTCGGTGGGGGACTACGTGCTCTCCGCCCTGCTGGTTCTGGCGGAACGCCATGAGCTGACCTTGAGCGAGATGAGCCTCGCCGTCATCGGTGCCGGCAACACCGGCGAGAGCGTGGCCGGCAAGGCCGAGGCGCTCGGGATGAAGGTGCTGCGCTGCGACCCGCCCCTGGCCCGTAGCGGCGCCGCTGGCGACTTCGTGGATTACCGCACTGCCCTGGATGCCGACATCGTCAGCTTCCATGTCCCCTATCTTCGTGAAGGGGATGAGGCCACCTTCCACCTGCTGGGAGCCGAGGAGATCGCCGAGCGTCCGGCCGGGCAGATCCTCATCAACGCCTCCCGCGGCGAGGTGTGGGACAACCGTGCCCTGCTTGTCCGCCAGCAGGGACCCCATCCCCTGCGACTGGTGATGGACGTGTGGGAAGGAGAGCCCGAGCCCCTCAATGAACTGGTGCCCCATACCGAGCTGGCCACCCCGCACATCGCCGGTTACAGCCTGGAAGGCAAGGCCCGTGGCACCTGGATGCTCTATGAGGCGCTGTGCCGGCAACTGGGGCGCACCCCGCGCCAGGATCTGCAATCCCTGCTGCCTGCCCCAGAGGTGCGCGAGCTGACGCCGGGGCAGCCGGCGGATCAGGCGCTCATCAAGCAGCTTGTCCACCTTGTTTATGACGTGCGCCGTGACGACGCCCGTTTTCGCAACCGGATCGGGCTGCCCGGCAGCTTCGATGAGCAGCGCAAGCGCTACCCCGAGCGGCGCGAACTTGGCGCCCTGCAACTGAAAGGGCCCTTCGCCGACGACAGATTGGCTCGACTGGGCTTTGCCGTCTCGGGGCAATAAACCCGATTTCAACAAGGGGAGGGGCTTGCCCAGGCGGCGCCACCCCCGGCCCGGCATCAGGCGGGCCTGTCATCAAACCGATACGCGTGCCAGCCGGGGCCCTCATGCCCGGCCCCGACGGGCCGCATCATAGGAGAACAGATCAGTGAGTCAGCAATTCAACGTAGCGGTATTGGGTGCCAGCGGCGCCGTGGGTCAGGCCATGATCGAGATCCTGGAGGAGCGCGCCTTCCCGGTAGCGACCCTCTATCCGCTCGCCTCCAGTCGCAGCGCTGGGGACACGGTGCGTTTTGGCGGCAAGAACGTCGACATCCTTGACGTGGAGGCCTTTGACTGGAGCCAGGTGGAGATCGCACTCTTCTCCGCCGGTGCCGAGGTCTCGGCCAAATGGGCGCCCATCGCCGCCGAGCACGGCTGCATCGTCATCGACAACACCTCCTGCTTCCGCTACGACGAGGACATTCCCCTGGTCATTCCGGAAGTGAACCCGGACGCGCTGGCCGATTTTCGCAACCGCAACATCATCGCCAACCCCAACTGCTCCACCATCCAGATGTTGGTGGCGCTCAAGCCCCTGCACGACGAGGTAGGCATCAGTCGCATCAACGTGGCGACCTACCAGTCCGTCTCCGGTTCCGGCAAGGAAGGGGTGAGCGAGCTGGCGGGCCAGACCGCCCACCTGCTCAACGGCCGTCCGGTGGAGCCGACCCTCTATCCGCAGCAGATCGCCTTCAACCTGATCCCGCAGATCGATGACTTCACCGACAACGGCTACACCCGGGAAGAGATGAAGATGGTGTGGGAGACCCAGAAAATCCTGGGGGATGCCAGCATCGCCGTGAACCCCACCTGCGTGCGGGTACCGGTCTTCTACGGTCACGCCGAGGCGGTCCATGTGGAGCTGCACCAGCCGCTGGACGCCGAACAGGTGAAAGAGCTGCTGCGCAATGCCCCGGGGGTGACCCTGTTTGATGATGAAGGGGACTACCCGACCCCGGTACGCGATGCCACCGGCCAGGATGATGTGATGGTCGGGCGGGTGCGCCAGGATATTTCTCATCCGAGTGGTATCAATATGTGGATCGTGGCCGATAACGTTCGTAAGGGCGCGGCGACCAACAGCGTGCAGATTGCAGAACTGCTGGTACGCGACTACCTCTGAGGCCGGATGTCGGCCCCGGGCGGGGAGGGAACCCCGCCTTGATGTGGGCGCCCTGGCCCCGGGATGTGACCGGGAACCCACTCTCCGGTTTTTGGAATACCGTGTGATATCAGTGGACTAGGTTTTTTTCTACACTCTGGTTCGCGTCTGGGGCTGCTTTCTGGTCGCCGCCGGGCGCGAAATATGTCGGATCGCTGGCTTGAGACCGGCGCCTGATTTATATTGAGCCGATTGTTTTGGGGTAACTATCCAGATTTTTCAATGTGATAGGGCCGTCATACGAAGGAACGAATATGGGACATTCCCGCATAACGCTGGCAACGCTACTCGCATTGGGGCTTCTGGGCACGGTTCAGGCCGAAGAGGGGGCGCGAGAACCCTTCTTTGTCGAACTCAAGGGACCGGATGGCTCACCGCCCCCCGCGGTGCAACCAGAGCCCCGGGCCCAGCCCGTGGCGCCCGTCACCCTGCCCAGAGCCCAGCCCATCGTGCGTCAGGTGCCTGCTGCGTCGGCTGGCAGTTATGGTCCCGTGCGTCCCACCGATACCCTCTGGAGTCTGGCGAGCAAGCATCGCCCGTCCAACCGGGTAAGTGTCTACCAGACCATGGTGGCCATCTATGACAAGAACCCCCGAAGCTTCGCAGACGGCAACATCAACCATATTCTGGTGGGTTCCCACATCCTGCTGCCCACCGCCGCAGAGGCGGGGCGCATCACGGATGCCGAAGCACGCCGTCGCTTCAACAGCGACAACGCGAGCTGGAAGGGGCTGAGCCCCAAATACCTGGCCAACAAGCAATCCCACGTCGCCCAGCCGGTGGTGAGCAAGCCTGCTCCGGCCAAGCCGGCTGTAGTGGCCAAGAATACACCGCCCAAGGCGGCGCCGATCCCGGCGGCACCCAAGGCGACGGCTCCTGCCCCCGAGGTGAAGGAGACCACCAAAGCGGTCGTCTCCACTCCCGTGGTGGTGAGCGGTGCTGCGAGCAGCGCCGACAGCACGGCGCCGGCGCCCCTGCCCGCCACTGCGGTGGGCAAACCTTCCACCGAGATGGCGCTGGCTCTGGAAGATGCCAACGCCCAGCTCGGCCAGGTCACCGAGATGAACCACAGGCTCAAGCTGCGCCTGCAAGCCCTGACCGAAGAGGTGGAAACCCTCAAGGCCCAGTTGCAGGATCAGACCGCCCTGCAAAAAGAGGTGGCGGAACTCAAGGCCAATCCGACGCCTCCCGTGGTGGCGCCGGTGCCCAAACAGAGCTGGCTGATGGAGCTGCTCTCTTCGCCGCTCAATCTCGCCATGATCATCCTGCTGCCGGTACTCCTGGTGCTTGCCCTGGTCACGCTCTGGCTGCGTGCTCGTGCCCGCCGCGAGCTGGAAGAGCAGGAGAAGAGCCTCTCCGAGTCGACCTCCATGGTCATGGGAGACGAGAACAGCGAGTTTGATCAGTTGATGACGGTGGGCATCGCGGATGACGAGCCCCTCCATGGCATGCCGGATCTCAACGAGCCGGAAGTGATCAGGAAGCAAGATGGCGCCAGTGCTGCCGCCGATGTCATCTTCCGGGATGACGAGACGGCGCTCTCCGCTTTTGATGTGGAGCCTGCGGTGACGACGGCGAACCGGGATCCGGATCTGGTGCCCGAGCTGGATCTGGCCCACGAGGGTGACTTCGATCTACCCGTGGTGCCGGAACTCGATCTCTCCGACGAGCCCAGCTCCTCTGCTCGTGGTCATGACGAGATCATGACCGAGGAGGAGCTGCAGGCCGCCCTGTTTGCCGAGCTGGACGCGGATCTGGAAGCGGATCTGGCCCAGGCCCAGGAGGAGAGCCGCAGCCAGCGTGACGAGACACTGGCCAACTTCGATCTGAGCGATCTAGAGACCGGGTTTGGCGAGCCGACCGACGATGAGCTTGCCGCCAAGGCGCCGCACATCGACGAGACGGGGTTTGGCAAGGACGATGTGGACGACATGCTGGCCGAGCTCGGGCTGGAGCCCACCAAGCTGGCGGCGTCCGAGTGGGATCCCAGCGAGCTGGCCCTGGCGGATTTCGAGGATGCCTTCGCCGAGGTGGAGTCCCATCAGGGGGAGGTGAAACCCCGCGAGCAGGTGCAAGACAGCGACTTCGTTGAAATCGACAAGCTGCTGGCCGATGCCGATGCCAGCAGCACGGAGCAGGAACCCTATCAGGGCTTCTCCCTGGATGTGGGGCTGGACGGTTTCCCCGAGGTGCTGCCGGAGTCCAACGGCTTTGATGTGGATGCCGATGACGGCGGGGTGGGGGCCAAGCTGGATCTGGCCCGGGCTTACCTCGAGATCGACGACAAGGAGAGCGCCCGCGAGCTGCTGGAAGAGGCGGTGGCCCAGGGCAGCGAGCACCAGCGCAGCGAGGCGCAGAAGCTGCTCAAACGCCTGGGCTAGGCAGGCGCTTGTCATCCATGCACCAGAGAGGGCAGCCCACGGGCTGCCCTCTCTCTTTGGGGGCCACGCACCGCGGCCTCGCCCGGTCTGGGACTTTTGAGCTCGAGCGCGTATAATCCGCCCCGTTTCTTTCACTGCATCCTTTCATCAGAAGACACCGTTACCCATGCGAATTGCCCTTGGTATTGAATATGACGGCAGCCGGTACTTCGGCTGGCAGCGCCAGCGCGAAGTGATCAGCGTCCAGGAGGAGCTGGAAAAAGCCCTCAGCCGCATCGCCAACCACCCCGTCTCCATCCAGTGTGCCGGTCGCACCGATGCGGGGGTGCATGCCACTGGCCAGGTGATCCACTTCGATACCGAGTCGAACCGCGCAGAAGGCGCCTGGACCCTGGGGCTCAACTCCAACCTGCCCCCAGACATCGCGGTGCGCTGGGTCAGGGAGGTGGACGAGCATTTCCATGCCCGCTTCAGCGCCACCGCCCGTCGCTACCGTTACGTCATCTACAACCACAACTACCGCCCGGCGATCCTGGGCCAAGGCGTCAGCCACTACCACGAAGCCATCGATGCGACGCTGATGCACCAGGCCGGCCAGAGCCTGCTGGGGGAGCACGACTTCAGCACCTTCCGGGCTGTCGCCTGTCAGTCCAACACCCCCTGGCGCAATGTGACCCACCTGTGTGTCAGCCGTTCCGGCCCCTACATCGTGCTCGACATCAAGGCCAACGCCTTCCTGCATCACATGGTGCGCAACATCACCGGCTCCCTGCTGCTGGTGGGGCAGGGGCTTCAACCGGTGGAGTGGATTGCCGAGGTGCTGGCGGCGAAGGATCGCAACCTGGCGGGCCCGACCGCCAAGGCGGGCGGCCTCTATCTGGTGGATGTGGATTACCCGGCCGAATTCGGGTTGCCCCGGCCGCCCCTCGGCCCGCTGTGGCTGCCGGACTCGGCACCGGGTACGACCAGTTTTTAGTAACTGGGCCCGAAAATTTGTGGTTTAATGATCCGTCGTTTATTGCCATCGAGCCGTTAAGTCATTGAACAATCAAGGCTCGATGTGTTTTGTCAGGCACAAATGCATTAAGGAATTCCATGAGCTGGCTTGAGAAGATCCTTCCCAAGAGCAAGATCACCACACCGCGTCGTCACAACATTCCGGAAGGGGTGTGGACCAAGTGTACTGCTTGCGAACAGGTGCTCTACCGGGCAGAGCTGGAGCGCAATCTCGAAGTGTGCCCCAAGTGTGACCATCATATGCGCATCAGCGCACGTGCCCGTCTCGAGAGCTTCCTCGACGCCGAGGGACGCAGCGAAGTCGCGGCCGAGCTGGAGCCGCAAGACATCCTGAAATTCAAGGATTCCAAGCGCTACAAGGATCGTTTGTCTGCCGCCCAGAAAGAGACGGGCGAGAAGGATGCGCTGGTGGTGATGAAGGGGACCCTCAAGGGGGTACCGGTCGTCGCCTGTTCATTCGAGTTCTCCTTCATCGGGGGCTCCATGTCCTCCGTGGTCGGTGCCCGCTTCGTGCGTGCCGTCGAGGAGAGCATCAAGGAGGGCCGCGGCCTGGTCTGCTTCTCCACCTCCGGTGGTGCGCGGATGCAGGAAGCCCTGTTCTCCCTGATGCAGATGGCGAAGACCAGTGCGGCCCTAGATCGCCTCACCAAGGCGGGCCTGCCCTTCATCTCCGTGCTGACCGACCCCACCATGGGTGGCGTTTCCGCGAGTCTGGCCATGCTGGGTGACATCAACGTAGGCGAACCCAAGGCGCTGATCGGCTTTGCCGGCCCCCGCGTCATCGAGCAGACCGTGCGCGAGAAACTGCCGGAAGGCTTCCAGCGCTCCGAGTTCCTGCTGGAGAAGGGTGCCATCGATCTCATCATCGACAGGCGCGAAATGCGCAACCGTCTGGCCGGTCTGCTGGCCAAGCTGATGAACACTCAGGTCATCGAAGACTGAAGATGAGTTCACACATGCAACAATCCCAAAGCCGGTCGCTGGTCGACTGGCTTTCTTATTTGGAGCAGATCCACCCGGCCAACATCGACATGGGGCTGGAGCGGGTCGGCACGGTTGCCCGCCGCATGGGCCTCACCGAACTGCCGTTCAAGGTGATCACGGTGGCGGGCACCAACGGCAAGGGCTCCTCCTGCGCCATGGCTGCCAGCATCCTGATGGCCGCCGGCTACCGGGTCGGTGTCTACTCCTCCCCCCATCTGCTGCGCTTTACCGAGCGGGTGCGCGTCAATGGCCAGGAGCTGGCCGATGGCGATCACTGCGCGGCCTTTGCCGAGGTGGAAGCCGCCCGGGGCGACATCGCCCTCACCTTCTTCGAGTTCGCCACCCTGGCGGGTCTGTGGCTGTTTCGCCGCGCCGCGCCCGATGTGCTCTTGCTGGAAGTGGGGCTGGGGGGGCGGCTCGACGCCACCAATGTGGTGGAATCGGACGTCGCCCTGATCACCTCCATTGCCCTGGATCACTGCGACTGGCTCGGGGATACCCGGGAGGCGGTGGCAGTGGAGAAGGCTGGCGTCTATCGCAAAGGTAAACCCGCCATCAGCGGGGAGCCCAATCCGCCGTCGACCATCGCAAGCGAAGCGGCGCGCCTCGGCGCCTGCCTGCGTCAGGTCGGCATCGATTTTCGTGGTGACGAGCATGAAGGTGACTGGGATTATCACGGCCTGCACCACTGGTCGGGATTGCCCAAACCGGCCCTGCCGCTGATGAATGCGGTCACCGTGCTGGCGGCCCTGGAGTCCCTCGGTCTGCCATTGGCGGAGTCCGCCATCCGCGACGGCCTGGCCAATGCCCGCCTGGCTGGCCGGATGCAGCAGTTGCAAACCTCGCCGCTGGTCATCGTCGACGTGGCCCACAATCCCCACTCTGCCGCCTATCTCGCCAGCCAGCTGCGTCAGCGCCCCGGCAAGGGCAGGCGCCGCGCCGTGGTTGGCATGCTCAAGGACAAGGACATGGCGGGGTCGCTGGCCGAGCTTGACGGTGTGATTGACGAGTGGTTCCTGGCAAGCCTCCACGGCCCGCGCGCGGCCACGGCCGACCAGTTGGCGACGGCCCTTGGCAGCGGCCGGGGCGTGGCGCTCACTTTTGCCTGCGTGGGGGATGCCTACGGCGCCGCCTTGGCCGCATCGAGTCCTGACGATATGGTCATTGTGTTCGGCTCGTTTTACACTGTCGCCGACGTGCTGGCTCTGGGCTCGGTCTGAGCCGTTCGCTCCCCTGGCTCCGTCATCGTGACGACGGGCCGGGTTTTGCACTGGATAATCCCCTTTCAGGCCAAGTGGGTGGCGAGGGACCCGGCTTCGCCAGCCGGCGTGAGGGGAGGCGTTCTTTGCGAAGTGTGCAAGATTGCAATGGATCCTAAGTAACATGGGTGGAAATTAACTTGGCTTCGAAGTTTCAAAACAGATTGGTGGGGACCGTCATCCTGGTCGCCCTGGTGGTCATCTTTCTGCCGGACCTGATGGACGGCAACAAGCTGGAGCAGAAGGACGAGGCCTTCGCCAAGATACCCCTGCGTCCGGAGCTCGAGCCCGCCAAACCTGCGCTTCAGGTCTCGGCGGCGAGCACCCTGCCGGCCGAGCATCTGGCGAGTCAGCAGCAGGCCTCTGCCGCGACCCAGTGGCAGGTAGAGGAGATTGGCGATACCGTGACCCTGGCCAATCAGGGGGGAGCCAATCCAGCGGGAGCCAGTCAGGCTCCCATTACCCAGCAGCAGCCGGTACAGGCCGTGGCGCAACCCAAGCCCCAGCCCCAGCCCAAACCCGAGCCCAAGCCGGAAGTGATCGCCAAGAAACCGGTGGAGCAGCCTAAACCCAAGCCGGTGCCAACCAAGCCGGTAGAGGTGCTAAAACCGGTGGAGGCCAAGCCACAGGCGGGCCAGATCAAGACCATGGATGATCTCATCGCGAGCAAGATGGCCCAGCCGACTACGGCACCGGCAGCCCCGGCTCAGGGGAGCTGGATCCTGCAGCTCGGCGCCTTCAAGAATGCAGACAGCGTCAATGCCCTGGTGAGCAAGCTGAGGGCGGCGGGCTACTCGGCCCAGACGTCGCCGAGAACCCCGGTGCAGGGGCAGATCAACCGGGTCTTCATCGGGCCGGATGTCTCCAAGGCCAAGTTGCAGGGCATGCAGAGCCGGATCAGCCAGATGACGGGCCTGAGCGGCTCCGTGGTGGCCTACAACCCCTGACAGCATGATGAAATGAAAAGACCGCGCCTCATGGCAACATGGGCGCGGTCTTTTTTTGTGTCCAACACGGGGGAGGCAGTGTGGCTATCGGGCTATCGGGCTGCCGAGGAGGCCTAGATGCACTTCACCGGCTTGGGGAGGCCTGCGATCTTGGTGGCCTGCTTGGCGGGGCCTTCCGGGAACAACTTGTAGAGGTAGCGGCTGTTGCCCTTCTCCGGGCCGTACTGCTTTTCCATTGCCTTGACCAGGGCGCGGATGGCGGGGGAGGTGTTGAACTCCAGATAGAAGGCCCGCACGAAACGCACCACTTCCCAGTGGGGATCCTCCAGCACTATCCCCTCTTTTTCGGCCAGCACCAGGGCCAGCGCCTCGCTCCATTGCTCGCTGTGGCGCAGATAGCCTTGGGCATCGGTCTCGATGAGTTGGCCGTTGAACTGCAAATGGTGTGGCTCGGACATGACGCTTCCTCGAAAAGGCTATCTCAATGGGGCGGGCATGGTAGCGCCTTGCGTCCCGTCAGGCAACCGGGGCGGCGCTTGGCACCTGCCTCGGGCGGGACTGGTCCGGCGGCTATGTCCGGCTAGGTTCGCCCCTGACCTGTCAGCAACTGGCCGTCGTTGGCCAGCACCAACAGCTCGTCTGCCAACTGGCTGATGAGGGTGAGCTGCTGGCTCAGCATCAGCTGCTCCTCGCTGCTCTCCGGAGCGATGGCTGGACAGGCTCCCGCGAGCGGCGTCGGCATCTCCCCCGCCAGGTGACCGGCGGCCTGCTCCAGGGTCTGGCTGATGTGGCGGCTTATCTCCTCCAGCCCCTCGATGGGCTCGAGTTTGTCGCGATGGGCCCCAAGCGCCGAGATATAGGAGAGCAGAGCATGGTTGCGCCAGGTGAGAGTGAAGCAGAGATCCAGGAAGCGGCGGCGCTTGCTCGGCTCTACCAGCATGCTCTGCCAGGCCATGGCCAGCTCGCTGTCGGCGAGGTGGGCACACTTGCGGGCCACCCGGTAGTCCAGGGATTCATCCCGTTGGCGATGCAGGCTGGCGAGCACCGCCGAGAGGTACTTCGCATTGGCGGACAGGGAGTTGGCGATAAGGGTCGGCAACCGCTTGTATTGCCAGTCGGGCCAGAGCCAGGCCACCAGGGCGTAGGAAAGCAGGCAGCCGAGTAGGGTATCGAGCAGCCGGGGTCCGAGGATGGCGAAGCCGATGCCATCCAGCAGGTTGAACGCCATCAGCACGTAGAGGGTGATGAAGCAGACGGCGGCGCTGTAGTTGCTGCGCACCTGGGTGAAAAACAGGAAGGCGGCCAGCCCCATGATCCCCAGTTGCAGGTGCAGCTCGGGGAAGAACCAGAGCACGGGCACGCCGATGAGGATACCGGCAAAGGTGCCGAGCATCCGCTGCACCAGGCGACGGCGGGTGGCGCTGTAGCTCGGCTGGCAGACGAACAATACGGTGAGCAGGATCCAGTACCCCTTGTCCAGGTGAAACGCCTGCAGAATGCCATAGCCCACTACCAGCCCGAGGGAGAGCCGCAGGGCATGGCGAAACACCATGGAGTTCGGGGTCAGGTTCTGCCTGAGCAATGCCAGCAGGGGCAGGGCGATCGGCCGTGCCAGGGGAGGCAGGCTGGTGGGCGGCGCGGCGGGGTTTTGCAGCTCTTCGGCGCTTTGCAGCAACTGGTTGATGCTGGCCAGGTTGCGACGCAGGAACTTCATCGGTGTCAGCAGGGTCTTGGGGTAGTGCTGCTTGAGGTGGGTGAACTCCAGCTGATCGCCGAGGGCCTCCAGGGTCCAGTGAATGCGTTTGTGGTGGGTGTAGGGCTTGTGCACCAGGATGGCGTAGCCAAGCTGCTGACAGGCGTCGGCAAGCTGTGACAGCACCTCCTGGAAGCCGTCGAGGACGATGCCCTGCTTGAGCTCCGCTTCCAGCTTGCTGTAGGGGTAGTGGCTGGAGGTGGCCCGCTCCTGGATCTCCAGGGCAAGCAGGTAGAGGCGCAGCAGGCCCGCGAGCTCGGGGGCAACCCCGTGGCGGCCGGGGGCATGAAGACGGGCATTGAGCGCCGTCTTGGCCTGGTTCAGGGCATTGACCAGGTTGATGTTGAGCTGGGCCAGATTGTGGCGGATGGCCTGGGCGCCGTGTTCGTCGGCCGGGAAGAAGCGGGATTTCTCCTGCAAGTAGCGGGCGAGGGCGAAGTAGCTCTGGGCCAGTTGCTCGTGCAGGGTCTTGTAGGGCAGCAGCCAGAGCCAGACCAGGGACACCAGGCCGTACCAGAGGGCCCCGGCGCACAGGGCCAGCGGCTGATAGAAGAGATCCGGCGCCTTGGCGGCCCCCAGCATGGTGTAGATGGCAATCAGCAGGGAACCAAAGCTGATGGTGGCGTAGCGCTGGCCGAGGGCACCCACCATGACGAAGATAAAGGTGGAGCCCGCGAGCCCGATGGCAAAGAGCCAGGGGGTGGGGAAGAGATACTGCACGCACAATGAGGCGAACAGGAAGCAGAGCAGGGTCATGGCGAGGTTCTTGACCCGGCCCCAGAGGCTGTCGTCGGTCTCGGCGATGGCGCCGGCCACCACCCCGAGGGAGAGCAGCACGGTGAGCTGGATGTCACCGGTTGCCAGCGCGAAGGCGAGCAGCCCCGCGATGGCGAGCAGGACCTTGAGGGCGAAATAGATGTGGCTGTCGGTCAGCAGACGGCGCAATAAACCTGAGAAGTCCATGGGCATGGGATGAAGGCAACCCTTGAGCGAAACGAAAGCGACAGCATAACCTGTCGATAACGAAACGGCCCTGATTTGGATCAGGGCCACTTCGCTTCATATCCTTGATTTGCAACTTATCCTGACAGAAATGGGCGCCAATAAAAACCCCGCCGAAGCGGGGTCTTGTGCATCTTAAGCATCCATCAGTTGCGGTTGCCGCCAAGCAGGCTCAGCAGGCTCAGGAAGATGTTGTAGATGGAGACATACAGAGTGACGGTGGCAGAGATGTAGTTGGTCTCGCCGCCGCGCACGATCTGCTGGGTGGTGAGCAGGATGGCGCCGGAGGAGAAGAGCATGAACATGGCGGACAGGGCCAGGCTCAGGGCGCTCATCTGCAGGAAGATATTGGCAACCATGGCTACCAGCAGTACCCAGAACCCGACGAACAGCATGCCGCCGAGGAAGGAAAGATCCCGCTTGGTGGTCAGGGCATAGGCAGACAGGCCGAAGAAGGTGAGCGCAGTACCGCCCAGCGCCGTCATCACGATCTCGCCGCCGCCGTTGTTCATGTACATGTTGATGATGGGGCCGAGGCTATAGCCCAGCAGGCCGGTCAGGGCGAAGGTGAACACCAGCCCCATGCCGTTGTCACGGTTCTTCTCGGTCAGGAACATCAGGCCGTAGACACCGATGAGGAACACGGCCCAGTGCAGGGGCGGCATGTTCATGACGGTTGCTACCCCGGCTACCACGGCTGAGAAGCCAAGAGTGAGGGAGAGCAGCATGTAGGTGTTGCGCAGCACCTTGTTGGTGTCGCGCACGGCACCCTGGGTGCCAGTGTAGATAGAACGGGTATCCATCTTGATGTCCTCTTGATTTCCGGGGTGAAGCGACCATTTGTGCTTCGTTAACGCATTGTATGCACTGAATGTGTGGATGACGAGCGCTGATTTCAAGCGCCACCCCACCTGCGTGGTGCCTACTATCCCAGAGCAAAGATGTATTGCGCATGAACAAGGAGGCTCAAGGCGTTGCAGAGGGCGCCTGCTCCTGTTCTTTACCCTGTCTGGCGATCCGCGTCGGCGAGAAGCCGAACTGCTTTCTAAACGCCGTAATGAAATTGGCCACATGGTCATAGCCGGCGTAGGCGGCGGCCCCTTGCAGAGAGAGGCTGCGCGCCTCCAGCCTGGCCCGCGCTTCTTGCAGCTTTCGCTGGCGAAGGTAGCGCTGCAGGCTCATGCCCAGCTCTTTTTTTGCGGCCCGCTGCAAGGTGGAGACGCTCATGCCGAGGGTGGCCGCGATCTCGGTCAGGGTCATCTCGTCCACTTTTTCATCCCTGAGCAGCATCTTGAGGCGCGTCGGTTGCTCGTTCTGGCGCTGGCAGCAGGGGGAGGCGGCCTGCTGGAGGTGGGTCATCAGGCTCTCCCAGACACTGAGGGCAAAGGCCTTGCGCATCAGCATCTCGGAGGCGTTCTGGCTGCTGGTGAGATTGAGCGCTTCCGCAATCTGTCCAAGGGCAGCGGGCAGGGTCCAGTCGACGCGGCTCAGATGGCGGCTGAAGGTCTGTGCGAAAGCCTTGCGATGCGCCTGTGCCAGATTGTGGGCGAGCCAGGTGTGGTCCAGGGAAAGGACGATGCTGCGGCTGCGCACCTGGGCTTTGGCCGCCCCCTGCACGATGTCGGGCTCGGTATAGAGGATGGCGGTTGCCACTATGGGGTCGGACTCGTGGAAGCGGCACCCCTTGAGCCTGTGAGTGGCGCCATAGGTCATCAGGGCCCGGCTCTCTAGGGGAATGGCGATGATCAACTGCGGCGGCAACTCCCGCTCGGTGGCGAAGTCTGCCTTGTGAACGATGTCCTTGTTGTGAAAGCGAAGACCCTCCTGGATCACCAGGTTCTCCACCCTGCCGGTGAAGCGCCCCCGTTGGCGTGCGCTGGTGTCCCTTGCCACTGTGTCAGTCATGTGCAATTTGACCATGTCGAAGAGTGAAATGACCACACCGCAAAACTGCGGCGGAAGATGGAGTGATATATTAGCCCCCGGAAAATCAAATGAAAATGATTATCATCTCTATCTTGGGGTCACTCTTACTATGGTTGTCTTGAAGGATAAAGCGCGAAGCCCGCTGGCTCTGGCCATCTCTGCCGCTCTGGCCGTCACCGTTGCCGCCCCAGCAGGGGCACACACACCGGACATCAAGCCGGACGAAACCCTGGTCGTCTATGGCAATCCACTCTACGGGATGTCGCCGTCGGAGGAGACGGGAGGCTATGGGGTCGACTCGGCCACCGTCGGTACCAAGACGCCGGCGGCCCTCAAAGACATCCCCCAGTCGATCACCGTGTTGACCAACGACTACATCGAGGAGCGCAACTTCGTGGCGGTGGACGATCTGGCCAAGTTCACGCCGGGTCTGCGCACCCTGGTCAACGACAGCGGTCGCTCCTCCATCTTCTCCCGTGGCTATGAGTACGACGAAGTGAACCTCAACGGCCTGCCATCGCCCATGCAGAGCAAGTACGGCACCCTGCCGTCGCTGGCGGCGGTGGATCGGGTGGAGATCATGCGGGGCCCCTCCGGCCTCTTCAACAGCACCAGCGAGCTGGGGGGCGTGATCAACATGGTGCTCAAGCGTCCGACCGACGCCTTCAAGGGCTCGGTCACGGCGCGCTATGGTAGCTGGGACAGGCATTACCTGGAGGCGGACATGGGGGGCGCACTCAACGACGAGGGTTCCCTGCGCGGCCGCGTCGTGGTGGCCAACGCCGACATCAAGAACCAGGTGGACTACAACAACAACGACAACGGTACCTACTACGGCACCCTGGAGTTCGATCTCTCGGATCGCACCCGCCTCTCCGTCTACGCCCTGCACCAGACCAAGGACATCCTGCCCACCAACGGCCTGCCGGCGTACAAGGACGGCTCCCTGCTCGACATCGGCCGCAGCACCTACCTGGGGTCGGCTGAAGACTTCTTCGACGCCGACACCACGGATGTGGGGGCCTCGCTGCAACACGCCTTTGCCAACGGCGGGGTGGGTCAGGTCTCGGCCCGCTACATGGATCACGACATGCGGCTGGAGCAGACCTTCACCAACGGCCCCGTGGACGTGGCGGGCAACACCGGGCTGATGTTCAACGGCCAGGGGAACCAGCAGAAGAACATGGCCTTCGATGCCAACTACAGTCAGATGTTCGATCTGTTGGGGCACAAGAGCGAGTTTGTGCTGGGCTCCGACTACAAGCGCTACGAGTCGGACATTCAGACCTACACCAACCGCAACCTCGGCAAGATCAATGTGTTCGATTTCGACCCGACCCGGGTCGCCAAGCCGGACTACAGCTACACCAAGAATGACCATGAGGAGCAGTCGGAGCTCGGTCTGTATGGCAAGGTGACCTGGCGGCTGATGGAGCCGCTGGCGGTGATCACCGGGGCCCGCGTCTCCTGGTACGATCTGGATGCCGTCAGCACGACCCTGAGTTCCGGAGCCCAGAGCGGCGAGTCCAGTGAGTTCAACGGCAAGCTCACCCCCTACGCGGGGGCCGTCTATGACCTGAGCGACGCACACGCCTGGTATGCCAGCTACTCCAAGGTGTTCAAGCCCCAGACCAGCCAGGACGAGAGCGGCAACCTGCTCAAGCCCCGGGAGGGCAGCCAGTGGGAAACCGGCATCAAGTCCTCGCTGCGTGACGGCCTGCTCAACACCCGGGCGACCCTCTTCCTGATGAAGGACGACAACATCGCGGCCCAGGCCTACGACGATCAGGGCATTGCCATCACCAACACCTACTGGGCTACCGGCAAGGTGGAGACGCAAGGGGTGGAGCTGGAGGCGAGCGGCTATCTCAGCCAGAACTGGATGGTGATGGCCGGCTATACCTTCACCGACATCGAGGAGAAGGCCGGGGATCACAACCCGAAATTCGACACCATCCCCCGTCACACCCTCTCGCTCTGGACCGACTACCACCTGGCCGACTGGGTGCAGGGGCTGCACCTCGGGGCAGGAATGACGGCGGTGAGCGACTACGGCTTCAACCAGAAGGGGGTCGAGACCCATCAGGGGGGCTATGCCCTGTTCGATGCGGCGGTGCGTTACGAGATCAACGACAGAATGCAGGCGACCCTGAACCTCTACAACCTGCTCGACCGGGAGTACTTCTACCGGGTCGGCTCCACCAGCACCTTCAACATGTACGGCGAGCCGGCGAACCTGATGGCAGGCTTCACCTACAAGCTGTAACGACCGACGACAGCAGGGCCTGCGGGCCCTGTTGTCGTCTCTGTGCGCCGCCCTACGGGGGATCCCCAAGGCTGGCGACACAATCCTGGTTCATCTCATGACAAGACTCATCACCCTGCTGCTCACCATGATCACACTCTCTTCTGCCCAGGCAGACATGCGCCACTACGCCCAGCGCTTCACCCACCATTCGGCCCTGCTGGGGGAGACGCGGCAATACAGCGTCTCCCTGCCCCAGGAATATGAACGCGAGCCCGGGGCTCGGTTCCCCGTGCTCTATCTGCTCGACGGGGAGAAGAGCCTGCTGGAGGTTGTCGGCATCACCCGGGCCCTGCGGGCCGGGCTCAATCCGGCGATTCCCCCCCTCATCATCGTCGCGGTCCACAACACCGACCGGATGCGGGATTACACCCCGAGCCACACCATGACCTTGCCCAATGGGGCACCGGCGGGGCCCGGCTATGCCGTGACGGGGGGCGGGCCCCGGTTCCTGCGCTATCTGAGTGAGGAGCTGCGCCCCCTCATCGAGGAGAGGTTTCGGACCCGGGCGCCGGCCCTGCTGGTGGGCCACTCCCTCGGCGGCCTGCTGGCGCTCGATGCACAGGCGCAAGATAGCGGCCAGTTCCAGGGAGTGATCGCCATCGACGCCAGCCTCTGGTTCGATTACCCCCGCAATTACGAGCGCATCGCGTCGGAATTGACCGGGCCGCTCAAGCACGCCTCCTCGCTGTTCATGGCGGTGGCCAACAACCCCTTCACCCCGGGATTCGGGCGTTCGGCGTTTCACCGGGATCGCCTGCAGCAGTTTGCGCGGCAGGTAGTGGGGGCACCCGGCGCAAACCTGCACGTCACCAGCCGCTACTTCGAGGAGGAGGATCACCACAGCGTCTACCACCCCGCCGTCTATCAGGGACTCCAGTGGCTGTTTCAGGGCTACCGGATGGATCTGGCGCCCGGGCACTTCAGCCGACAGGGGGTGATCGCCCGCTTTGATGCCTTGAACCGCCACCTCGGCAGCGCACTGCGCCCGGAGCTGGGGAGCCTGCGGGACATCAGGGAGAAGGCCGCGCGCTGGCCGCAGATGGCGATCCCCGTGGACGAGGCCGATGCCCTGCTGACCCACTACTACGGGTCGAAGCCGTGAAAAGCCGATATTTTTGCCTGTGTCTGGAATCGTCACAACGGCGCCGGAGACGGGTGTCGGTCCGGCGCCATCCCTGGGTAGACTGCCGAAACGAGGGGCGCCGGGTCGGTGCCCCGACAGAGGCAGGGAGTGAGCGATGGCGGTTGCAGGAAAGAGGGGAGGCATGCTGGCTCTGTGGTGCGGCGCACTCCTGATGTCGGGGTGCAGTGGGTTTGCGCCTGCGCCCATTCCCGTCACCTATCTGAGTCAGGATCCGCCCCCAGGCAGGCTGCCCCTTGGGGAGACCGCCTATGTGGATGACGGTCGCTGCCCACCAGGGCAGGTCAAGCGGCTCATCGGCGGGGACGCGAAGCACAATGTGCCAAGAAAGGTGGAGTGTGTGGCAAGACCGCAATGATGATGTGATTTTCACAGCCTGAAACATCCAAAAAAGAGCCCTGAGGCAGTCGCCTTGGGGCTCTTTTCGTCTGGCTGGCCTGGTCGGTGTGATGCCGCAGCGGGCTAGAAGGCATCTCCAGGGACCCGCACCCAGCCTTCCATCAGGATGCGGGCGGAGCGGGACATCACCGCCTTGGTGACCGTCCACTGTCCCGCGACCTGCTCTGCCTGGGCACCGACTCTCAGGGTGCCGGAGGGGTGACCAAAGCGCACCGCTTCGCGCTCGCCGCCCCCGGCGGCCAGATTGACGAGGGTGCCGGGAATGGCCGCCGCCGTGCCGATGGCCACGGCGCAGGTGCCCATCATGGCGTGGTGCAGCTTGCCCATGGAGAGGGCCCGCACCAGCAGATCGATCTCGCCGGCAATAATCTCCTTGCCGCTGGCGGTGCGGTAATCCTTGGCGGGTGCGACGAAGGCAATTTTCGGGGTGTGCTGGCGAGTGGCCGCCTCTTCGGGGCGCTTGATGAGCCCCATGCGCAGGGCACCGGCAACCCGGATCGCCTCGAAACGGGCGAGCGCTTGCGGATCTGTGTTGATCGCCTCGCGCAGCTCGGTGCCCTCATAACCGATCTCCTCGGCGTTGACGAACACCGTGGGGATGCCGGCGCTGATCAGGGTGGCTTTCAGTACGCCGCTCTTTACAACAGAATCCGGCACCTCCAGATCGTCCACCAGATTGCCGGTGGGGAAGAGGGCGCCGCCGTCTTCACCCTCGTCGGACGGGTCGAGAAACTCCAGCACGATCTCGGCGGCGGGGAAGGTCACCCCGTCCAGCTCGAACGCGCCTGTCTCCTGCACCTGGCCGTTCGTCACCGGCACGTGGGCGATGATGGTCTTGCCGATATTGGCCTGCCAGATCCGCACCTCACAGGTGCCGTGCTCCGGGATGCGGGACGGGTCCACCAAGCCGGCGTGGATGGCGAAGGCGCCGGCGGCGGTGGAGAGGTTGCCGCAGTTACCGCTCCAGTCCACGAACGCCTTGTCGATGGCGACCTGGCCGTAGAGGTAGTCCACGTCGTGATCGGGCTGGCTGCTTTTGGAGAGGATCACGCACTTGGCTGTGGAGGAGGTGGCCCCCCCCATGCCGTCCATGTGGGCGCCGTAGGGGTCGGGGCTGCCGATGACCCGCAGGAAGAAGGCATCCCGTGCCGGGCCCGGCTGCTGGCAGCGCTCGGGCAGGTCAGATAAGCGAAAGAAGACCCCCTTGCTGGTGCCACCGCGAAGGTAGGTGGCCGGGATTTTTACTTGTGGTATGTGGGCCATAGAGAGTGTCCTGAAAAGAGTCATAGATCCTGCTCCCTCTGGGAGAAGGTACCCGAAGGGCGGATGAGGAGACTTTCCCCTCATCCCAACCCTCTCCCAAAGAGAGAGGGTGCTTTATGCCTCCCCCTTTTTCAAAGGGGCGGAGCGGGGTTGAGATTTAGCTCACGGCCTTTTGCGCGGTTGACGCCAGGAAATCCTGGGCGAAGCGTTGCAGCACGCCGCCCGCCTCATAGACCGAGACCTCCTCGGCGGTGTCGAGGCGGCAGGTCATGGGCACCTGGATCACTTCGCCGCTGCGACGGCGGATCACCAGAGTGAGATCGGTGCGCGGCTGGCGTGCTCCCACCACGTCATAGGTCTCGGTGCCATCGAGGCCCAGCGTGAGGCGGGTGGTGCCCGGTTTGAACTCGAGCGGCAGCACCCCCATGCCGATGAGGTTGGTGCGGTGAATGCGCTCGAAGCCTTCCGCCGCGATCACCTCCACCCCGGCAAGGCGCACCCCCTTGGCCGCCCAGTCCCGGGACGAGCCCTGACCGTAGTCGGCACCGGCCACGATGATGAGGGGCTGCTTGCGTGCCATGTAGGTCTCGATGGCTTCCCACATCCGCATTACTTTGCCGTCCGGCTCGACGCGGGCGAGGGACCCCTTCTGCACCACGCCGTTCACCACCGCCATCTCGTTGACCAGCTGGGGGTTGGCGAAGGTGGCGCGCTGGGCGGTCAGATGATCGCCGCGGTGGGTGGCGTAGGAGTTGAAGTCCTCCTCCGGCAGGCCCATCTTCGCCAGGTATTCCCCCGCCGCGCTGCCGGGCAGGATGGCGTTGGAAGGGGAGAGGTGGTCTGTGGTGATGTTGTCCGGCAACAGCGCCAGGGGCCGCATGCCGCGCAGGGTGCGCTCGCCCGCCAGTGCCCCCTCCCAGTAAGGCGGGCGACGGATATAGGTGCTTTGCGCACGCCAGTCGTACAGGGGCGTCACCTTGGGACCCTGATCCTCTTCCTGGGTGAACATGGGGATATAAACCTGGCGGAACTGGGACGGCTTGACCGACGCCTTGACCACGGCGTCGATCTCTTCATCAGACGGCCAGATATCCTTGAGGCGAATCTCCTGACCGTCCACTACCCCCAGCACATCTTTCTCGATGTCGAAGCGGATGGTGCCGGCGATGGCGTAGGCCACCACCAGGGGGGGCGAGGCGAGAAACGCCTGCTTGGCATAGGGATGGATGCGGCCGTCGAAGTTGCGGTTGCCCGAGAGCACCGCCGTGGCGTAGAGGTCCCGCTCGATGATCTCCTGCTGGATGGCGGGATCCAGGGCACCGGACATGCCGTTGCAGGTGGTGCAGGCAAAGGCCACGACGCCGAAGCCGAGCCGCTCAAGTTCCTCGTCCAGTCCCGCCTCTTTCAAGTAGAGGGCGACTGTCTTGGAGCCGGGGGCGAGGGAGGATTTGACCCAGGGCTTGCGCATCAGGCCGAGCCGGTTGGCGTTGCGGGCCAACAGGCCTGCGGCGATCACGTTGCGCGGGTTGCTGGTGTTGGTGCAACTGGTGATGGCGGCGATGATGACGGCGCCATCGGGCAAGAGGCCATCCGCCTCCTGGGCGCGGGCCTTGTCCAAATCCACGGCGATTCCGCGCTCCGCCAGGGCGGAGATCGGCAGGCGACGGTGGGGATTGGAGGGGCCAGCCAGGGTGCGCACCACGGTGGACAAGTCAAAGTGCAGCACCCGCTCGTACTGGGCGCTCGCCAGGGCATCGGCCCAGAGGCCGGCCTCCCTGGCGTAGGTCTCCACCAGTTTCACCTGGTCGTCGTCACGGCCGGTGAGCCGCAAATAGTCGAGGGTCTGCTGGTCGATGAAGAACATGGCCGCGGTGGCGCCGTATTCCGGCGCCATGTTGGAGATGGTGGCGCGATCCCCCAGGGTCAGTGCGGCGGCCCCCTCGCCACGAAACTCCAGGTAGGCGCCGACCACCTTCTGCTGGCGCAGGAATTCGGTGAGCGACAGCACCAGATCGGTGGCGGTGATGCCGGGTTGCGGCTTGCCGGAGAGCTCCACGCCGACGATCGAAGGCAGCCGCATCCAGGAGGCGCGCCCCAGCATCACGTTCTCCGCTTCCAGCCCGCCCACACCCACCGCGATGACGCCGAGGGCATCCACGTGGGGGGTGTGGCTGTCGGTGCCGACGCAGGTATCCGGGTAGGCGAGGCCGCGATCGGCGTGGATGACAGGGGACATCTTCTCCAGGTTGATCTGGTGCATGATGCCGTTGCCCGGCGGGATCACCTCGATGTTCTTGAACGCCTGCTTGGTCCAGTCGATGAAGTGGAAGCGATCCTCGTTGCGCCGATCCTCGATGGCGCGGTTCTTCTCGAATGCCTGGGGGTCAAAGCCGCCACATTCAACGGCCAGGGAATGGTCGACGATGAGCTGCACCGGCACGACCGGGTTCACCTGGGCGGGATCCCCCCCCTGATCGGCGATGGCGTCGCGAAGGCCAGCGAGGTCCACCAGGGCGGTCTGCCCCAGGATGTCGTGGCACACCACCCGTGCCGGGAACCAGGGGAAGTCGCGATCGCGCTTGTTGTGCACTATCTGGCCGAGGCACTCGCCGAGGATGGTCGGATCGCATTTGCGAACCAGGTTCTCGGCGTGGACGCGGGCGGTGTAGGAGAGCCTGTCCCAGGCGCCGGGGGCGATGGCGTTCACCGCCTCCCGGGCGTCGAAGTAGTCAAGCTGTGTGCCGGGCAGGGGCTTGCGATATTGCGTGTTGATCATCACTTGCGCTCCTTGAGCGGCACGAACTGGAGATCCTCCGGGCCGACGTAGTTGGCGCTCGGGCGAATGATCTTGCCGTCGATGCGCTGCTCGATGACGTGGGCCGACCAGCCTGAGGTGCGGGCGATGACGAACAGCGGGGTGAACATGGCGGTGGGCACCCCCATCATGTGGTAGCTGACGGCACTGAACCAGTCGAGGTTCGGGAACATCTTCTTGGCCTTCCACATGGTGGACTCCAGCCGCTCGGCGATGTCGAACATCTTGGTGTTGTGCTGCTCCTGGCTGAGCTCGCGCGCCACCTCCTTGATCACCTTGTTGCGGGGATCTGAGACGGTGTAGACCGGGTGGCCGAAGCCGATGACCACCTCCTTCTTCTCGATGCGGGCGCGAATGTCGGCCTCCGCCTCGTCCGGGTTCTCGTAGCGCTTCTGGATCTCGAAGGCCACCTCGTTGGCGCCCCCGTGCTTGGGCCCGCGCAGGGCACCGATGGCTCCCGTGATGCAGGAGTACATGTCCGAGCCGGTGCCGGCGATGACGCGGCCGGTGAAGGTGGAGGCGTTGAACTCGTGCTCGGCGTAGAGGATGAGAGAGGTGTGCATGGCGCGAACCCAGGAGTCGCGTGGCTTGTGCCCGTGCAGCAGGTGGAGGAAGTGGCCGCCGATGGAGTCGTCGTCGGTCTCCACATGGATGCGTTTACCGTTGTGACTGAAGTGGTACCAGTAGAGCAACACGGAGCCGAGACAGGCCATCAGCTTGTCGGCGATATCCCGGGCGCCCGGGTGGTTGTGATCGTCCTTCTCAGGCGACAGGCACCCCAGCACGGAGACGGCGGTGCGCATCACGTCCATGGGGTGGGCGGAGGGAGGCAACTGCTCCAAGGCGGTCCTCACCCCGGTGGGCAGGCCGCGCAGGGCCTTGAGCTTGGCCTTGTAGGCTGCGAGCTCCGCCACATTGGGCAGATGGCCGTGCACCAGCAGGTGGGCTATCTCTTCAAACTCGCAGCTGGTGGCCACGTCCAGGATGTCGTAGCCACGGTAGTGCAGATCGTTGCCGCTGAGGCCCACGGTGCACAGGGCGGTATTGCCGGCGGCGGTGCCGGAAAGGGCGACGGATTTCTTCGGCTTGAAGCCGGTGGTTTCGGGCAGGGCGCTCATCACATGTTTCCTCATTCAGTCCGTTGATGCGCCAGCCGCCAGCATAAGGCGGCCGGTCGCCGTCTTATTCCTTGGTCGAAAGATCCTGGGTGAACAGCCTGTCCAGGGTCTGCTCGTAGTGGTGGTAACCGAGAAAATCGTAGAGGGACTCCCGGGTCTGCATGGTGTCGACCACGGCGCGCTGGTGGCCGTCGCGGCGAAGCGTCTGATAGACGTTGAGGGCGGCCTGGTTGGCGGCGCGGGCGGCGCTCAGGGGGTAGAGCACCATGTCCACGCCGTGGGCGGCGAGCGCCTCCTTGTCAAACAGCTCGGTCTTGCCGAACTCGGTCATGTTGGCGAGGATCGGCACCCCGGCCGCCTGCCTGAAACGGTCGTACTGCTCGAGCTCGGTGACCGCTTCGGCGAAGATCATGTCGGCGCCCGCCTCCACATAGGCGGCGGCGCGCTCCAGGGCCGAGCCCAGCCCTTCCACCGCCAGGGCGTCGGTGCGGGCCATGATGACGAAACTCTCGTCCTGGCGGGCATCCACCGCCGCCTTGATCCTGTCCACCATCTCGGTGACGCTGACCACGGCCTTGTTGGGCCTGTGGCCGCAACGCTTCTGGGCCACCTGATCTTCCATGTGGACGGCGGCCACCCCGCCGCGCTCGAAGGCGCGGATGGTGCGGGCGATGTTGAAGGCGCCCCCCCAGCCGGTGTCGATGTCCACCAAGAGTGGCACCTGGGTGGCAGCCGTGATGCGTTCGGCATCGATGAGCACGTCATTCATGGAAGTCATGCCGAGGTCCGGCAGGCCATAGGAGGCGTTCGCTACCCCGGCGCCGGAGAGATAGAGGGCCTGGAAGCCGCTGCGCTCTGCCATCAGCGCCATGTAGGCATTGATGGTGCCGACAATCTGCAGGGGCTTTTCGTTGGCCAGGGCCGTGCGAAAACGCTTGCCGGCCGAGGGGGAGAGGTGGGACATGGTGACTCCTTTCATGGGGTGCGTGTCTGCTGGATGTGTAGGGTGAACGGTATCATCTCACACTACGTTTACGTTAACGTCAATTATGCTTAGGTCCAAGGTCGTATCAAGTGTGCTCTCCCCTGACGGCCTCCTGGCAACGCCAGTGCCACAGACTCGTTGGAACCATTTTTTGGTGTGATGCATCGTGTGGGAGAGAGGTGAACCTGGGAAAATGCCGAGTGTTTTTTGGCCAAACCTGGGCTTTTGGGGTCAAAATCTTGCGCGGCGTCAAACAGGATGCAAATTGTGTCTCAGCCATCCTCCCCGACTGGGTCTCTGCGTTGCTTGCCCGTAGGCGTTTGGCTACGCTCAGTGGGTGATCAAACAAGGGGTGTGCGCCATGAAGAAAAGCCAGGTTCATCTCATCGACGAAGAGGTGGATTTTCCTGCCAATGAACAGCTGGTCTCCACTACGGACCTGCAGGGTGTGATCACCTACGCCAATGATCACTTCTGCCGGGTAGCGGGGTACAGCCGGGCCGAGCTCATCGGCCAGCACCACAACATGGTTCGCCACCCGGACATGCCCAAGGCTGCCTTTGCTGACCTCTGGGGCAAGCTCAAGCAGGGCAAACCCTGGCGCGGCATGGTGAAAAACCGCTGCAAGGATGGGCGTTACTATTGGGTGGATGCCTATGTCACCCCTATCTTCGAGCAGGGGCGGATCAATGGCTACCAGTCGGTCCGCAGTCGCGCCGCGCCGGAGATGAAAGCCGTGGCCGGGCGCACCTATGCCAGATTGAAGAGCGTGGAGCGGGGGGAGCGAAAGGGCGGATTGAGCCTGCGCCCGATGCGCCACGGGCTGGCCATCATCGGTGTCTTGCTGATGCTGGCGGGGGGGGGCTATCTGATGGGGCCCTGGGGGCCGTTGTTCACCCTGTTGCCTCTCTTGTGGCTGGCCCTGATCTATCGTGACACCCTCATCACTACCCCCCGTTATCTGCGACAGCTCGCGGACGAATATGACAGCCTGACCCGGCTCATCTATTCGGGGGAGGATGCCAGTGCCATTGCAGACTTCCACATCAAGCTGTTGCAGGCCAGGATCCGCACCGTCCTTGGACGAGTGGACGATGCGACCCTCTCCCTGCAGGATCTCGCGGTGCATCTGAAAACAGCCTCCAGCGAGGCAAGCGCCGACATCGCCGAACAGGATGTCCAGACCCAGCAGGTGGCGACGGCCATCACCGAGATGGCGGCGACAGCCCACGAGATTGCCCGCAATATCCTAGAGACGGACAACCAGATAGCCCAGGCCAAGGCGCACTGCCAACACACCGATCAGCAGCTGGAAGATACCCAGCACAGGGTGACGGAGCTGGCCACCCAGGCAGAGCATGCCTTCACGGCCGCCGTGGCACTGGCGGAGGAGTCGGACCGCATCGGTGTGCTGATGAGCGAGATCCAGGGCATTGCGGATCAGACCAATCTGCTGGCGCTCAACGCCGCCATCGAGGCGGCGCGGGCAGGGGAGCAGGGGCGAGGCTTTGCGGTGGTGGCGGACGAGGTGCGAACCCTCTCCACGCGCACCCACAAGGCGACCGAGCAGATCCAGAGCAGCATAGGCCAGATCCAGCGTA
This sequence comes from Aeromonas sp. R7-2, assembly GCF_040908105.1. NCBI lineage: Bacteria > Pseudomonadati > Pseudomonadota > Gammaproteobacteria > Aeromonadales > Aeromonadaceae > Aeromonas > Aeromonas sp. R7-2. Next base: position 69,441 of record NZ_JBFODC010000012.1, read on the forward strand.
CCCTGAACGGCTGGAAGGGAATGATGCAGCAGAACCTGCAACAGACCCAATCCTGCGTGACCCTGACCCGCCAGGGATCAGAGAGCCTGCATCAGGTGCTGGCGGAAATAGAACGGGTGGTGGACCTCTCGGCCCAGATCTCGACGGCGGCAGAGGAGCAGCAGGCGGTGGTGGAGGACATCAGCCGCAACGTCAACGCCATCTCCCAGCACTCCCACACCAACAGCAACAAGATGCAGGACATGGACGCTTCGAGCGACATCCTGCTCACCAAGGCTCGCCAGCTCAAATCCCTGGGGCAGACCTTCGGGTAAGAGCGGTCAGACTCATGCAATGCAGGAAGGCCACCCCTGGGGTGGCCTTCCTGTTTATGGTTTCATGGGGGTATCGGCTCTGTGTGCCGGGAGATGAACCAGTCAGCCGGACTGCTCCGCCAGCGTGATGACGCGGCCACCCTTGTCACAATACATGGCCCTGTCGGCCTGGATGAGCCACTGCTCCGGGCTCCAGTCATGCTGGTAGTGGCTGACGCCGATGCTGATGCCCACCTGCATCGGCTGGTCATTGACCACGAAGGGGGCCTGCATGGCCTGGCGGATCACGGCGGTGACCTCCTCTGCCTGACGGATATCGTAGCCCGGCAGCAGCAGGATGAACTCGTCCCCCGCCAAGCGGGCAAAATAGCACTGGTGGCCGATGGCGTCGTGGATCCGTCGGGCCAGCTGGCAGAGGATGGCATCCCCCTGGCTGTGGCCGAAGTTGTCGTTGATGCGCTTGAAGTCATTGAGATCGCAAAACAGCAGGCAGCCCGGATTGTCGCTTTGCACCTGGTGTTTCAACTGCTCCATCAGGCTCAGGCGATTGGGCAGCCCGGTAAGGGGATCGAGGCGGGCCAGTTGCAGTATCTCCTGCTCTCGCTGCTTGCGCAGGGCCACTTCCTGGTTGAGCCGCTTGTTGCTCATCAGAAGATAGAGGGAGAGCAGCAGGATGAGACCACCAACACCCAGGCTCAGCAGGAACCAGGGACGCCAGAAGATCCACTGTTCTGAGGGAACCTGATAGAGAAAACGGGTCAGGGAGACCGGTTTGGCAAGGAGGCCTATCTCCACCAGCTGCTGCATGATGTGAGCGAAGCGATCCGGATTCATATACCCGATCTCCACATAGAGCGGCTGGATCATCTCCTTGCTCATCTGCAACTCGTATTCCATGTGGGCCTGGCTGCGGTTGACGCCATACTCCGTGCGCAGCAGGGCGATGGCTTCCTCGGGGTGGGTGAGGGCATAGCGCCATCCCTTGAGGCTGGCTGCACGAAAACGTGCCACCCGCTCCGGATTGAGCCGCTCCTGTGCCTGGGTGGTGAAGAGAATGTCGCTGTAGAAATCGATGCCGTAGTTGCGAGGGTTGATGACGGACACCGAGATGCCGCGCTCTTCCAGATAAAAGGGCTCATTGCTCAGATAGGCGTTGAAGATGTCTATCCGGCCGGCGATCAGATCGTCGATGTTGACCGAGGTGGGTACCGGGATGAGCTGGCGCTCGTGAAGCCCCTGATAGTAGAGGGTGGCCAGCAGTTCGGCATCCTGATGACCCGGAAACATCATGATCCGTTTGCCACGCATGTCCGCAACGGTGAGAATGCCGCTGTCGCGGCGTGCCAGGAAGATGGAGGGAGAGTGCTGGTAGACGCTGGCCAGCGCCAGCAGCGGCTTGCCCTGGGCGTAGTGGGTCAGCACCTCGGTGTTGCCGACGCCAAAGTCGGCGCGTCCGGCCAGCACCTCCTGAACCGGACTTATTCCCTTGCCACCTGGCCTTATCTCGACATCCAGACCGGCGTCGGCGTAATACCCCTTGGCCTTGGCCATGTGATAGCCCACAAACTGGGGCTGATGCAGCCAGCGCAACTGCAATACCACCTTCTCCGGCAGATCACGTGTCCGTTCACTGGCCTGGAGGGGCGAGAAGCAAGTGATGCCAAGCAACAACAGCCAAAACAGGCATTTTTTCATTCGTGCGATTCTTGTGCTGAGGGTCCATGAAGATGGCCTGCAGGCCTGCATTCAAGTTGTTAACAAGTAACATTCTAAAGGGTTATACATGTACCGGATACAATTGCAGCACAAAGATTTCATGGTGATCAACAAGCGTCCGGGCATTGGCATGCACGATGATGCCGGCGAGCCGGGTCTCGTCAATCGGGTCAGAATGGATACCGGTCTTGACCTCTATCCGGTCCATCGACTGGACAAGATGACCTCTGGGTTGGTGCTGCTGGCCCGCACCGCCGAAGCGAATCGCGCCCTCAGCATGGCTTTCGCGGCGCGGGAAGTGAGCAAGCAGTATCTGGCCCTCTCCGATCGCAAGCCGAAGAAGAAGCAGGGCTGGGTGAAGGGGGACATGGAGAAAGGGCGAGGCGGCAGCTGGATGCTGAGCCGCACCCAGGATAACCCGGCCATCAGCTGGTTCGACTCCGTTTCGGTGCGCGAGGGGCTGCGCCTTTATCGCATCAAGCCCCGGACCGGCAAGACCCACCAGATCCGGGTGGCCTTGAAGAGCGTGGGAGCCCCCATCCTCGGAGATGAGCGTTACGGCGGCACGGCGGCGGATCGCGGTTATCTGCACGCCTGGCGCCTCGCCTTCACCCTGGCAGGTGAGAGCTTCGATCTCGTTTGTCCGCCCGATGAAGGAGCGCTGTTCCTCCTGCCCGAGTTGCATGCCGCCATCGCAGAGATCACCGAATGAGCGCTGCAACCGCGAGAGTCCCAGCCCGCGGCTGGATCCTGGCCGACTTCGATGACACCCTGGCGCCGGATGACAGCCATGCGGGGTTGCTGCGTTTCATCTTGCGCCGCCGTCTCTGGCCGCTGCTGCTGTGGCCACTGATGGCGTTCGGTGCCGTGATCTATCTGCTGCCAGGTCAGCGCAGTCGCGGCATTGCACTCATCTGGTGGGCCATCACCTTCGGGCTATCCCCCCTGGCCTGGCGCGCCCTGGTACGGCAGTACAGCCTGACCCGGCCCGGCCTGTATCGGGAGGCGCGAGCCCTCCTCACGGGGGAGGGGTACCGCTGCTGGGTCATCTCCGCCAGTCCCCGCGCCCTGGTCCGTGCCCAGCTCCATCGTCAACTGCCAAGGCTCCCTCACCGCATCATCGGCTCGCGGATGGGTTACCGTTTCGGCGGCCTGGTGCCGCGCTTCTATTGCCATGGCAGGCACAAGCTGCTGCCTGAGCTCCTGACCCTGGAGGCCGCACTCACCCTGAGTGACAGCCTGCACGATCTGCCCCTGCTGGCGTTGGGGGTGCAGGCCTGGCTCATCAACCCGCAAAGGACTCGATTGCTAAAGGCGAGGGCGGTGCTGCCCCATATCGAACCCCGTTATTGGTCGCTGTAAGGCAAAGCTGACAGCCTTGCGGGACGCTAACGAGCGCAGTGCAAGGTTGGGGCTTCTATGTCACATTTAATTTACATTTTTTGGCGCGGATCCCCGCCAAACTATCTGAACGCCGCCCCTTCTCATTCCCTGCGCTCGCCACTCTAATGAAACAAGTTGTTAACAATGCCGTGCGGGCTGCCTGTCGAGCCCTTGCGGCGTGAACCGTTTCGTTATCAGTTCATCGCAAGGAGCGCATCATGACCACCCCCTCTTCCCGTACTCACACCATCAACCCCCTTGGCACCGACGGGTTTGAGTTCGTCGAGTACACGGCGCCGGATCTCAAGGGCATTGCGGCCCTCAAGGCGCTGTTCGTCTCACTGGGCTTTGCCGAAGTGGCCAAGCACAGGCACAAGCAGTGCTGGCTCTATCGCCAGGGAGACATCAACTTCGTGGTCAATGCCGAGCCCCACTCCCAGGCGGAGGAGTTTGCGCGGGCCCATGGTCCGAGCGTGTGCGGCATGGCGTTTCGGGTGAGCGATGCCGGCCGTGCCCAGCAGTACGCCATTGGCCAGGGGGCCAAGCCGTTTGTGGGCAAAATCGGCCCCATGGAGCTCAACATCCCCGCCATCTACGGCATCGGCGAGAGTACCCTCTCCTTTGTCGATCGCTATGGCGAGCGGGGCTCCATCTATGACGTGGACTTTATCTTCTACCCCGACTGGCAGGCCCGCATGGCCGAGGTGGACGCGGGGCTCTATGAGATCGACCACCTGACCCACAACGTCCATCGCGGCAACATGAACCTCTGGTCGAATTTCTACGAGCGGATCGGCAACTTCCGGGAAATCCGCTACTTCGACATCGAGGGCAAGCTGACCGGACTGCACTCGCGCGCCATGACGGCCCCTTGCGGCAAAATTCGCATCCCCATCAACGAGTCGGCGGACGACAAGTCCCAGATAGAGGAGTACCTGCGCCAGTACAAGGGGGAGGGGATCCAGCACATCGCGCTCGCCTCTGCCGACATCTATCACACCATCCGCACGCTCAGAGGGCGGGGAACCGGCTTCATGCCGACGCCGGACACCTACTACGAGAAGGTGGACAGCCGGGTCGCGGGTCATCAGGAGGATCTGGCCGCGCTGAAAGAGCTGCGCATCCTCATCGACGGCTCGCCGACGAAGGACGGCATCCTGCTGCAGATCTTCACCGACACCGTCATCGGTCCCGTGTTCTTCGAGATCATCCAGCGCAAGGGCAACGAGGGCTTTGGTGAGGGCAACTTCCAGGCATTGTTCGAATCCATCGAGCTGGATCAGATCCGCCGTGGCGTGCTGGACGGATCCACGCAAGGGGAGGTGAACAGTGCCGCGCAGGGCCAGAAAAACGGAGAACCGAGCGATGCGTAACTGGATAAGCTTCCCCCATCGGGAGGGAACCCACTCCCGCCAGGCCCATGCCGATCTGCCGGAGCAGGCCATCTATGAGCGCGAGCTGGGGCGCTCGGGCTTCTTCGGTCCGGCCACCCACATGCACCACAAGCATGCTCCCACCGACTGGGTCAACTGGGAAGGGCCGCTTCGGCCACGGGCGTTTGACTTGAACGATCTGCAGGAGGAGGTGAGCTCCCTCTCCCCCTGGGTGATGCCGGATATTCTCAGCAACCCCCACTGCCGCTACCGCATCTGGCGCCTGCATGAGCCCATGCCGTTTCTGGTGCGCAACGCCGATGGCGACGAGCTCCTGTTCATTCACGAGGGGAGCGGAGAGTTCTACTGCGACTACGGCCATCTGACCCTGCGGGAGGGGGACTACGTGGTGATCCCCCGTGGCACCATGTGGCGCATCGAGCCCACCGCGCCCCTCTTCATCCTGATGATCGAGGCGACGGAAGACAGTTATCAGCTGCCGGACAAGGGACTGGTGGGCAATCACGCCATCTTCGATCCGGCGGCCCTGGACGTGCCCGCCATCAACGAGCGCTTCCTGGCCCAGCAGGATGAAAACCCCTGGTCGCTGCAGATCAAGCGCCACGATCAGGTCTCGGTCGTCACCTGGCCGTTCAACCCGCTGGATGCACAAGGGTGGCACGGGGACTTGTGCGTGGTGCGCCTCAACTGGCGGGATATCCGCCCGCTGATGAGCCACCGCTACCACCTGCCTCCCTCGGCCCACACCACCTTCGTGGCGAGCCGTTTTGTCATCTGCACCTTCGTGCCGCGTCCCATCGAGAGTGACCCAGGTGCCCTGCGGGTGCCCTTCTACCACAGCAACGACGACTTCGACGAGGTGCTCTTCTACCACGCCGGGGACTTCTTCAGCCGGGACAACATCAAGCGGGGCATGGTCACCTTCCACCCTGCCGGCTTCACCCATGGTCCCCATCCCAAGGCCTTTGCGGCGGGGCTGGCTCATGCCAAGACCTTCACCGACGAGGTGGCGGTGATGCTCGACACCCGTGATGCCCTGGCCGTCGGCCCGATCTGCGAAGGGGTCGAACACCCCGGTTATGTCACCAGCTGGCAGCGTCCAGAGACGCTCGGCAAATAAGGAATTCGATATGAAATTGGCAACCCTGAACAATGGCAAGCGCGACGGCGCTCTGGTGGTGGTGAGCCGCGATCTGGCGCGCGCCGTCCACGTGACGACCATTGCCCCGACCCTGCAGTCGGCCCTCGACCAGTGGGGCGAAGTGGCGCCGCAATTGGCGAACGTCTATCAGCGACTCAACGAGGACGCCTGCCCCGACGCCTTCCCCTTCGATGAGGAGGCGTGCCTCTCCCCGCTGCCCCGCGCCTACCAGTGGATTGACGGCAGTGCCTACGTCAACCACGTGGAGCTGGTGCGCAAGGCGCGCGGCGCCGAGATGCCTGAGAGCTTCTGGCACGATCCCCTGATGTATCAGGGAGGCTCTGACAGCTTCCTGCCGCCCCGTGGCCCCATCGTGATGGGCTCCGAGGAGTGGGGGATCGACTTCGAGTCGGAAGTCGCCGTCATCACCGACGACGTGCCCATGGGTACCCGTTCGCAGGGGGCGGCGAGCCACATCAAGCTCTTGATGCTGGTCAACGACGTGAGCCTGCGCAACCTCATTCCCGGGGAGCTTGCCAAGGGCTTCGGCTTCTTCCAGTCCAAGCCCTCCAGCAGCTTCTCGCCGGTGGCCATCACCCCGGACGAGCTGGGGGATGACTGGCGCGATGGCAAGGTCCACCTGCCCCTGGTGACCCACCTCAACGGCGCCCTGTTCGGGCAGCCCGACGCCGGGGTGGACATGACCTTCACCTTCCATGAGCTGATTGCCCATGCCGCCAAGACAAGGCCGCTCGGGGCGGGTTGCATCATCGGCTCGGGCACCGTCTCCAACTACGACAGAAGCCGGGGATCCTCCTGCCTTGCCGAGCGGCGGATGCTGGAAATTATCGAGTCAGGTCAAGCCACTACACCCTTTCTGCGCTTTGGTGATACAGTGTCCATCGCGATGCAGGATCGCAACGGGATGAGTCTGTTTGGCACCATTTTGCAGCGGGTCACGCAAGCAACGGCCGAGCGGGCGAGCTAGGAGAGCCCGACCCCGGGAGGGGCGGGCGACACGGCAGGTGGCAGACACCTGCCACCACAGGGACACACTATGCTGCAGTTGTTTGGATATTGGCGCTCATCGGCCAGCTTTCGCGTGCGTTTGGTACTGCAACTCAAGGGGCTCGATTATGAGCAGCACCCGGTCAACTTGCGGCAGGGTGAGCAGAAGGAGAAGGCCTACCGCCGGGTCAATCCCCAGGGGCTGGTGCCGTTTCTCGTGGACGATGACGTGCATCTGGGTCAGTCGGTGGCCATCATGGAGTACCTCGACGAGACCTATCCCGCCTACCCCCTGATGCCCTCTGCCCCCATCGAACGTGCCCGGGTGCGCCAGATCGTCAACATGATCGCCTGTGACACCCATCCCCTTAACAACCTGCGCGTGCTGCACTACCTGGAGCAGGAGTTGGGGCAGAGCAAGATGGCGCGGGATGCCTGGTATCGCCACTGGATAGACGAGACCTTCACCGCGCTGGAGCAGCTTCTCATGACCACCGCCGGCATCTATTGCGTGGGCAACGAGGTCACCCTGGCGGACTGCATGCTGGTGCCCCAGGTCTACAACGCGCGCCGCTTTGACATGACCCTGGATGACTACCCCACCATTGCGCGCATCGTCGCCAACTGCGAGCAGTTGCAGGCCTTTATCAAGGCCGCCCCCGCCAATCAGCCGGATGCGCAGGGGTAAGCATTATTTTGCATTCAAACCGACATTAGAAGGAATTAATGATGGGAATTAAACCCGGTCCAAAAAGAAAAAATGAAGATGGGACGCCAGATAAACGGCAACGGGTTACGCCTGAAAAGCAGAAAGAACATCCAGATCTGAAACCTCACAAGCACAAACCGGGTCATTGAAAAAAAGCAGCTTTAATAAGCTGCTTTTTTATCTAGAAATATTACTCCAATATGCTTCACTGCTTTGCACGAAGATATAGAACCTTTAACGTCGAACCTGGGGCCAATCTTTCTTCAGTTAAGAAGAGTTCTGTTTTTGCTTTGACAAGATCTGATAACTTCTTGTAGCCATATAGCCTCGAGTCAAAGTCAGGTTGTAGTTTAGTTAGGTAGCTACCAAAAGTTCCTAATTGTGCCCACCCTGCATCATCACTTGATTGCTCTAATGCGGCCAATAGGAAGTTTGCAGGAAATAGTGGTTTAGTATCTGTGGTATTAGAGGGAGCGGGAGTGTGGGCCAACCTCTGACCACTTTCAACCTTTTTATCGGGCACACTTATCTCGGTTGTGGCTCCTGGACGAAGAAATTCAGTAAATATAAATTTATGACAGGCATTGCGGAAGGCATCTGGTGTCTTTTTCTCACCAAAGCCAAGGACAGTAAGCCCCTCTTCACGCAATCGCATTGCGAGCCCAGTAAAATCAGAGTCACTCGTAATCAGACAAAAGCCATCGAACTTTCGTGTATAGAGCAAATCCATTGCATCAATAATCAGGGTGCTGTCCGTGGCATTTTTACCGGTCGTATATGCGAATTGTTGGATAGGTTTTATGGCATATTGCTGTAGCACCTTTTTCCACGACGCACTTGTTGGCGCAGTGAAGTCACCGTATATACGTTTTACAGTGGCCTCTCCAAACCGTGCAATTTCTGCCAGCAACCCCTCAATAACTGCTGCTTGGGCATTGTCTGCATCAATGAGCACAGCCAAACGTAGGGTTGGTTCTTCAGCTTCAATTTTTGCAACCAGTCGTGGTGATACCAAGGTAGCTCCTATTCTCTGATGATGTCAGCCTATGTGTCATAAACACGTTAATCATCTTACCCAGCCTGAGCAACATCATCCATCACATTAATAGGTAAACGATCAGAGAGAGTTGGTTTTTTTCATTGATGTGTTTTGATTGCGAACTTAGAAAAACAAAAGCCCCTCGAAAGGGGCTTGGTTATCTCGCAGTGAAACTGTCCGCTGGGATTATCAGTAACCCTGCTGGTGGACGTCCATCACGGCGCGACCGGAGGGGTCGGCCATCTCCTTGAACTTGGCATCCCATTCGAGCGCGGTCGGGGTGGAGCAGGCGACCGACTTGCCGTAGGGCACGGTGCGGGCGGCGGACTCCAGCGGGAAGTGCTCGTCAAAGATGGCGCGGTAGTAGTACGCCTCCTTGGTGAGCGGGGTGTTGACGGGGAAGCGGAACGCCGCGGCCTCAAACATCTGATCCGTCACCTCTTCCTCGACCATGGCTTTCAGGCTGTCAATCCACGAATAGCCCACGCCGTCGGAGAACTGCTCCTTCTGGCGCCACGCCACTTCGTGGGGCAGCAGATCCTCGAAGGCTTCGCGCAGGATGTGCTTCTCGATCTTGCCCTTGCCGCACATCTTGTCGGCGGGGTTGAGGCGCATCGCCACGTCCATGAACTCCTTGTCGAGGAAGGGCACGCGGCCTTCCACGCCCCAGGCGGCCATGGACTTGTTGGCCCGCAGGCAGTCATAGAGGTGCAGGGAGGCGAGCTTGCGCACGTTCTCCTCGTGGAACTCACGGGCGTTGGGGGCCTTGTGGAAGTAGAGGTAGCCGCCGAACAGCTCGTCGGAGCCCTCTCCCGACAGCACCATCTTGATGCCCATCGCCTTGATGTAGCGGGCCATCAGATACATGGGCGTGGAGGCGCGGATGGTGGTGACGTCATAGGTCTCGAGGTGATAGATGACGTCCCGCAGGGCATCCAGCCCTTCCTGCACGGTGAAGTGGATCTGGTGGTGGATGGTGCCGAGGTGATCGGCCACCTTGCGGGCGGCAGCGAGATCCGGCGACCCTTCCAGGCCGACGGCGAAGGAGTGCAGCTGGGGCCACCAGGCTTCACTCTTGCCATCGTCTTCCACCCGGCGGGCGGCATAGAGCTTGGTGATGGCGGAGATGACGGACGAATCCAGACCACCGGAGAGCAGCACGCCATAGGGCACGTCGCACATCAGCTGGCGCTTGACCGCCGCTTCCAGGGCCGCTTTGAGCTCGGCCTTGTCGCTGACGTTGTGCTCGACCGGCGCGTATTCCATCCAGTCCCGCTTGTACCACTGTTTGAGCTCGCCATCCTTGCTCCACAGGTAGTGTCCCGGCGGGAAGGTCTCGACGCTCTTGCACACGGGCACCAGGGCCTTCATCTCGGAGGCGACGTAGAAGTTGCCGTGCTCGTCGCGGCCGGTATAGAGGGGGATGATCCCCATGTGGTCGCGACCAATCAGGTAGGCATCCTGCTCGGCGTCATAGAGGATGAAGGCGAAGATGCCGTTCAGATCGTCCAGGAACGCCGGGCCCTTCTCCTTGTAGAGGGCCAGCAGCACTTCACAGTCGGAGTGGGTCTGGAACTGGAAGTCGACCTTGAGGTTCTTCTCCAGCTCCTTGTGGTTGTAGATCTCGCCGTTGACGGCCAATACGTGCGTGCGCTCGGGGTTGTAGAGAGGCTGTGCGCCGTTGCCCGGATCGACGATGGCCAGGCGCTCGTGCACCAGGATGGCCTTGTCGGAGCTGTAGACGCCGGACCAGTCAGGCCCGCGGTGACGCAGTCGCTTGGACATCTCCAGGGCCGATTTGCGCAGGGCAGTGGCGTCGGTCTTGATGTCCAGAATGCCGAAAATAGAACACATTGGCGGTAATCCTCTTGATTTTTATATGAGCCCCCCACGTTTGGGCTCGAAATTCCATTTACATTCCTCGCCAATCACAATGCCTAGCGGAAAACCCTTTTGCAAGCGGGAAAACCGCAGAAAATCATGCCGTAAGCGTCAAGTTGCACCAGGGGATGGCGGCCGTCCGGCCGCCTGAAGAGAGAGGGTCAGGGTTGACGTGCGCGTCAAGTCGCGGCGGGTTCGAAGATCACATAGAGCTTGCGACAAGGGGTGAGGGTCTCCCACTGCCCGACAAAACCGGCGGGAATGACGAACTGATCCCCCGGTTTGAGGTGCAGCCGGCCGCCCTGCTCGTCGTGGATCACCGCCTCCCCTTCCAGCATCTGGCAGTATTCGTGTTCGGTATAGTGAACGGCCCAGCAGCCCGGCTCGCAAGCCCAGAAGCCCACGTGAAACTGCTGGCTCGGGTCGGAGTAGTGGTTCCATGCCGTCTGGCTCGGCGTTCCGGCCCTGATGCGCTCGGGGGCTGGCATCATCGGGGTGGGGGAGACAGTGTGCTTGTCCAGCAGGATCCAGTCGTTCAGGCTCTTCATGGTGCGTCCTTGAGTGGCGAAGGAGCATCCTGCTCCCGTTTAGTTTGTTTAACGATATTGCGCTTACGTTAAACGAAACGGGCCCCCTTTGCCAAGGGGGCCCGTGCAGGCTGAAGGCTACCGGAAGGGCGGCACCCGGGATCAGACGATGTCGATGTCCACCACGGAGTCGAAGATGTGGTTCGGTCGAAACGGCATGCGGTCGATGTCCGCCACCTTGCTCACCCCGGAGAGCACCAGCACCGTCTCGAGACCGGCCTGGAAGCCTGCCAGGATGTCGGTGCGCAGGTTGTCGCCGATGATGATGGTGTCGTCGGAGTGGGCCTCCATCCGGTTGAGGGCCGCGCGAATGATCCAGGCGCTCGGCTTGCCGACATAGAAGGGCTTCTTGCCGGTCATCCGCTCGATGGGGGCACACAGGGCGCCGCAGGCCGGGTACATCAGGGGGCCGTGGGTATCGGGGTTGGTGGCGATGAAGCGGGCCCCCTGATCCACGAACTTGGCGCCCTGCTGCATCATGGTCCAGTTGTAGTTGCGGGTCTCCCCCACCACCACGAAGTCCGGGTCGATATCGGTGATGGTGAAGCCGGCCTTGTAGAGCTCGTGGGTCAGGGCCCCTTCGCCAATCACATAGGCCTTCTTGCCATCCTGGCGCTTGAGAAAGTCGGCGGTGCCCATGGCGGAGGTGTAGAAGCACTCCTCGGGCACCTCTATTCCGGCGGAGCGGAAGCGGTTTTGCAGATCTTTCTGGGTCTGGGCCGGGTAGTTGGTGAGGAACAGGAGCTTGCTGCCCTGCTCCAGCAGGCGGTGGACGAAGCGGTCGGCGCCGGGAATGAGATCGTTGTTGTGCAGGATGACGCCGTCAATGTCACAGATGACGTTTTTCTTCATGAATTCTCCTTGTAGGGCGCAAGAGCGGGGACAGGGCATCCCTCTGTTCGTCTCTTCAATCGGTTATGGTTTTTGTGCCGCCATTATAAGGCCCTTTGATGACAAGTCTCCTCCGGCGGGCCAGATGGGTGCACAATGAAGGCGAAGGGAGGGCGCCGCCCCGGTGGTGTCCGCACGGAGTCTGACGATGGAGCCGTCATCATGGAGCACTTTATTGCCGGCTTGCCCAAGCTGGAACTGCACCTGCATATCGAGGGGACCCTCGAACCCGAGCTGATGTTCGCCCTCGGCCAGCGCAACGGGGTGGCGCTGCCCTGGCCCGATGTCGACAGCCTGCGCGCTGCCTATGAGTTCGACGGCCTGCAATCCTTCCTCGATCTCTACTACCTCGGCGCCAGCGTGCTCATCCACGAACAGGATTTCTTCGACCTCACCTGGGCCTATCTCGAGCGCTGCGTTGCCGATCACGTGGTGCACGTGGAGATCTTTTTCGACCCCCAGACCCACACCGCCCGCGGCGTGCCCTTCGCCACCGTGCTGGGGGGCATCGAGCGGGCGCTGCAGGCTGGCGAAGCAGCCTTTGGCATCAGCTGGCGGCTCATCATGAGCTTCCTGCGCCACCTGAGTGAAGAGGCGGCATTCGCCACCCTGGCAGAGGCCACGCCGCACCTGGCGCGCCTGCACGGGGTCGGCCTCGATTCGGGGGAGCAGGGCAACCCGCCCAGCAAGTTCGCCCGGGTCTTCGCTCGCTGCCGCGAGCTGGGGTTGCCGCTGGTGGCCCACGCGGGGGAGGAGGGGCCGGCTGACTACATCTGGCAGGCGATCCGGGAGCTCGGAGTGCAACGCATCGATCACGGGGTGCGCTGCGTCGAGGATCCCGCGCTGCTGAGCTATCTTGCCGACACCCGGCTGCCCCTCACCGTCTGCCCCCTCTCCAACGTGCGGCTCAGGGTGTTTGACCAGATGGCCCACCACAATGTGCTGAGGCTGCTGGAGCAGGGGCTCTGCGTCACCGTGAACTCCGACGATCCCGCCTATTTCGGGGGATACCTGGGGGCCAACTTCCAGGCCCTGGCCGACGGGCTTGGCGCCAGCCAGGAGCAGTTGTGCCGCCTCAGTCTCAATGCCGTGGAGGCGAGCTGGTTGAGCCTCGCGGACAAGGTGCGTCTGACCCGGGACATTCGCCTCCATGCCGCCCTGCACGGGGTGAGCCTGCACTGAGCAGGCCGCCTTGCACACCTTGAATGGAGGAGGCCCGCCATGGCGGGCCTCTTTGTGCCATCGTTGGGCGGGTATCAACCCACCCTCACCAGATACTTTTCCCCTTGTCCCTCCTGCTTGACGCGGGTGAGCAGGGCGGGCAGGGCGTCGAAGTCGCCCACCACCAGCGGCGGCAGGGTCAGCTCGCCGCTCGCCATCTGCGCCATCATGGCGACACCGGCCGCTACCAGACGGCTCCACTGTTTGTCCGAGCCAAAGGCGTGCTGGGCGCCGAGGGCAATCTCGTGCAACGAGTGGCAATGGCTAAAGGCGGGCAGCGGGTTGCGCGCGATGCGCCCGAGCACCGTCACCATGTGGCCGTAATAGCCAAGGGCAGGCAGCAAGGCTTCTGCCTGCTGGCTGGAGACCAGATCGATGATCCCCTCGAAGGGTTCACCGCCGTTGGCGGCCTGCAACTGGGCCAGCCAGTCGGGATCCCGATAGTCCGCCACCCCCTGCACGCCTAGCTGTTTGAGCCACTGGTGATGGCGCGGGCTGGCGCTGGCAAAGACGCGGGCCCCCTTCTGGAGGGCAAGTTGCACCGCGAAGCGGCCGACACTGCTGCCAGCCCCCGTGATGAGCAGGGCCTCCCCGTGCAGGTGAGGCAGCTTGGCCAGTGCCTGCCAGGCGGTGAGGCCGGGGCAGGGGAGCGCGGCGGCCGCCTCGTCGCTCAGGGCATCGGGCACCGGCATCAGGGCGCGAGCCGGCACCAGGGTGTGGCGGGCAAAGCTGCCGCCGTGGCGCAGGTCGGTGTGATAGGTGACCCGGGTGCCGGGGCGCAGGTGGGTGACGTTGGCCCCCAGCGCCACCAGGGTGCCCATGCCATCGACGCCAGGCACATGGCCTGGCTGCCAGTGGGGATGACCCTGTTCGATGAGTTTCCAGTCCACCGGATTGAAGGCGATGATCCGGTTGGCGACGAGGACCTCGTCGGGGCCGGGGGTGGGGAGCGCTTGCCGGGTGAGGGTGAGCTGGTCCGGTTCGCCGGGGGCGTGCCAGCACCAGGCCTGGGTATGGGTCATGGTGACTCCTTGGATGAGAGGGGTGGGGCTCGGATTGAATCACATGGCGTAACAATGCCTTGAACTGCTGTTGCACTGGCAAGACAACAAGGCGAGCCCCCTGTTGGAGGGCCCGCCCTAGAAGAGGTTCGGCGCCAACCGCCTTATGCCCGCTCTGCCCCATAGACGGGGTAGTCCGTCAGCCCTTTCTCGCCGCCGCCAAACAGGGTGGCGGGATCATGGGGGGCGAACGGATGGCCGTGGCGCAGGCGGTTCGGCAAGTCGGGGTTGGCCACGAAGGGGCGACCGAAGCCAATCATGTCGGCCCAGCCCGCCTCGATGGCGGCGCGGGCGCGTTCCCCATCGTACTTGCCGGCGTAGATGAGGGTGTTGGGGAAGGCGTCGCGCAGCCCCTGCTTGAAGCTCTCCGCCATCAGGGGGGCGTCGTCCCAGTCCGCTTCGGCGACGTGCAGATAGACCACGCCGAGCTGGCCCAGCAGGCGCGCGGCGGCCAGATAGGTCTCCTGGGGGTTGGCATCCACGGTGCCGTTGAGGGTGGTGAGCGGCGCAAGGCGTACCCCGACCCGTTCGGGACCGATCTCGTCACAGACCGCCTCGGTCACCTCTTTGAGGAAACGCAGCCGGTTTTCGAGCGAACCGCCATAGCCGTCGGTGCGGGTATTGGACTCGGAGTCGAGGAACTGGTTGATGAGGTAGCCGTTGGCGGCGTGCAACTCGATGCCGTCAAAGCCCGCTTCCATGGCGTTGCGGGCGGCCCGGCGAAACTGCCCCACCACGGCGTCGATGTCGGCCTGGGTCATGGCGCGCGGGGTGACGGTCTCCACAAACCCCGGGGCATCGCTGCCGTTGTCGACGAATACCTTCACTCCCTTGGCCTGGATGGCGGAGGAGGAGAGGGGCTGGGCGCCGCCGATGTTGTCAGGATGGGTGACCCGGCCCACGTGCCAGAGCTGGGCGAACATAATGCCCCCCTCGGCGTGGACCGCGTCTGTTACCTGCTTCCAGCCTGCCACCTGCTCGGCGCTGTGGATGCCCGGCGTCCAGGCGTAGCCCTTGCCCAGGGGATCTATCTGGGTGCCTTCGCTGATGATGAGGCCGGCCCCGGCACGCTGGGCGTAGTAGGTCGCCATCATGGCGTTGGCCACGTCCCCGGGCTGGCTGGCGCGGGAGCGGGTCATGGGGGGCATGACGATGCGGTTGGCAAGGTGCAGCTGGCCGAGGCGAAGGGGGCAGAACAGGGGATCGTGGTGCATGATGGATTCCTCAATCTTTGGGAGTGAGGTGACTCTAGAGGGGATTGTTATTGTGAAAAAGAGGGGGTATTGCAGAAGAGAATTGCCGTTATCGCAGCAATGGCGCGGGAGGGGCCGGGCTCGGGCCAGAAAAAAGAGGGCCAAAGGCCCTCTTTTGCTGCATTGCCACCGATGATCAGGGGGAGAGTGGGGTGACCCGTACTCGCTCGATGCGCCGCTCGCTCACGGCCATGACCTCGAAGCGGAACTGGCCGAGGTGCAACTGCTGACCGACGTCGGGCAGGCTGCCGAAGTGGGAGAGCAGCATGCCCGCCAGGGTCACGTACTCGTCGCTCTCGCTCACCAGACCGTCGCAGTTCAGGGCCTGCTCCACCTGATGGATGTTGGTGGTGCCGTGGATGAGCCAGTGTTCGCCCTCGCGCACCACATCGGGGGTCTCGTCCTCGTCCGGCAGCTCGCCGACGATGGCCTCCAGCAGATCGTGGTTGGTGACCAGCCCCTGGATGACGCCAAACTCGTCCGCCACCAGGATGAGGCTGCCCCTGGCCTGGCGCAGCTCCGCCAGCAGCCGGATCACGTTGATGGTCTGGGGCACGATGACGGGCTCGTTCTGTCTGGCAAGTGCTGCCAGGGATTGCCCCTCGTTGAGGGCAAACAGCAGATCCCGTGCCTTGACCACCCCGATGATCTCGTCCAGCTCCCCGTCACAGACCGGAAACAGGCTGTGGGGGGCCCGTTGCAGCAGGGCGCGGATCTCGTCCTCGCTGTCGCTCACGTCGATCCACTCCATCTCGGAGCGCGGGGTCATGATGGTGCGAATGGAACGCTCGGCCAGCGACAGCACGCCGCTCACCATGTAACGCTCCTCTTCACCGAAACCGGGGGGCAGGGGCTGAGCCTGCACCTCTTCTTCGTCCTCCTGCGGGTGGGCTGAGCGTTTGTTCCCCCCCATCAGCTTGAAGATGGCGGCGGTGGTGCGCTCGCGCAGGGGCTGGCGCGCCTCATGGCGCAGGGCACTGCGCTGGGCGAGCTGGTTGAAGAACTCGATGAGCACCGAGAAGCCGATGGCCGCGTAGAGGTAGCCCTTCGGAATGTGGAAGCCGAAGCCCTCCGCCACCAGGCTGAAGCCGATCATCAAGAGGAAGCTCAGGCAGAGCACCACCACAGTGGGGTGGGCGTTGACGAAGCGGGTCAGGGGCTTGGAGGCGAGCACCATCACCACCATGGCGATGGTCACGGCCGCCATCATGAC
Source organism: Aeromonas sp. R7-2 (assembly GCF_040908105.1). NCBI lineage: Bacteria > Pseudomonadati > Pseudomonadota > Gammaproteobacteria > Aeromonadales > Aeromonadaceae > Aeromonas > Aeromonas sp. R7-2. The sequence goes on from NZ_JBFODC010000012.1 coordinate 86,252, forward strand.
GCCGAGGTGATCCACCATGCCGACGGCGGTGATGATGGAGTCCAGGGAGAAGACCGCATCCAGCACCAGGATCTGGGCGATCACCACCCCGAACCCGGCATAGACGCCGGTGCCGCCTTGCTCCTCGGGCTTGGCCTCGAGTCGCTCATGCAGCTCGGAGGTGGCCTTGAACAGCAGGAAGAGGCCGCCTCCCATCAGGATGAGATCCCGACCGGAGAAGGGGTGATCCCAGATGTGCAGCAGAGGAGCCGTGAGGGTGACCAGCCATGACATGATGGTGAGCAGTCCCAGGCGCATCAGCAGGGCCAGGGAGAGACCGATGATGCGCGCCTTGTCCCGCTGGGCGGGGGGCAGTTTTTTCACCAGGATGGCGATGAAGACCAGGTTGTCGATCCCGAGAACGATTTCCAGGATGATCAGGGTAAGCAGACCGACCCAGATTGACGGGTCCAGCAAGAATTCCATGTGATTGACCTCAATGAAGACAGATGCAGTGAATCGTGGTCACGGCGTGGCCGTGGTGACGGAGACGATCGCTTCAGAGGCGTTGGTTGAGCAGGTACAGATAGGCTTTGATGGGAAAAGACGAAGGGCTACTTCGGGGATTGTCCATGATGGGCAATAAAACCTCGGGTCAAAAGTGAGCCCTGATGATAACGACTCGCCGCCATTTGGCAAGGGGGCTGTCAGGGGGACGCGACGAGGGGATTGCCGACGGGGGAGGCAAGGGAAAGGGGCATTGATGCGCAGCCAAGTTTGACTGGAGATAAAAGAGCGACACATTGACACGATCACAAATATAGGTGCTGAACAAGGAAAATAAACGTTCTGATACCAACAACCGGATTCATCAGGCTCATATATATCCATTATTTTTGTAATAATTTGTTTCAGGGGGAAATATTGCGGCTGTGTCATGGGAGAAAGAAGGAATAGAGGGGGTTATGGTGTTTGATATGGAGTTATTATTCTAAATTTAACTTGTTCGCCACCAACTAATTCACATTAATCATATATTCAGCGTATAAAAAGCAAGGAGGCCCAGGCCTCCTCGTTTGCGCTCACACGGGTTGTTTCAGGGGACGTTAACCCTGGTCGTCAGGTCAATTGCCGGTATAGGCCGCGCCCTGAACATGCCCCTTCTTGTCGCTTAGACAGGACCAGGGGGCATCGGCACCCGGCACCTTGATGGTCACGCCCACCCCTGCCTCGGAGTCCATCACATCGGTCACCTGCAACTTGCTCTGGGCCACCTTGGTCTTGGCGGAGACCGCTTGCAGGCAGGCTTTCTCGGCGAGGCTGCCCTTGTGGGCAGGGGCTGAGGCAGTGGCTGCAGCAGGGGCCGCAGAGGAGCCTGGCTGGCAGGTACCCGAGCCTTTCTTGCTGGTGTAGGAGACATCGTACTGGCCCCCGGTGTTGCTGATGGAGAGGGTGACGCCGGCGCCCTTGGCCTCGTAGAACTCCTCGCTGTACTTCTTGAGTTTGGCCTCCTTGCCATTGATATAGACGGGGCCACCTTCATCGCTGTGCATCTGGATTTGACCCGGGCACTCATAATTCAACTGGGGAATGGCGGCGCTCGCCGCACCCGCCATGGCCAGGGTTATGGCAGCGATCAGTACTTTCTTCATGGACATTACCTCAACTGTTTAATGATACGAGATTTATTATTTTATTTTTCCGGTTAACAACAATTCCATTGCCAGGCAGGAAATAGCCTTCATCCCTGATCGGAATAAATAGCGGCGGTACTTTATTTTAGCAACGAATTTTTATTATTTTTCCCTGGGATGAAAGTGAATATTGATCCGGAAGGGGTGGCAAACGTTTTCTCCTGACAGGTTGAACGGGACAGGGGGAAGGCGCGAGGAGTGAGGGGGTAAGCAGGATAGAGGAGGGAACTTGGCGGCGGTTGCGCCGGGAGTCATGACGCGGGGCGACTGGGCCCCGCGTTGCAGCGCAATGACGAGCGCCGGATCAGAGCCAGCGTTTCTCGCGGGTGAAGCAGACCGAGAGCCAAGCGTCTCCCAGGGTGTCGCCGAGGCGGGACCAGAGCTCCTGGCGCAGGGCATCCTGGCGCTCGACGGGCCACTCCTGGCCGGGGGCCACCAGGATGTTGAGCTCGAGATCGAAGCGGCGGCCGCTTTTCGCCAGGTGGCTGTAGCATTCGATGCCATGGCGCTGGCGCAGAGCCTCGATCTCGTGTTCGACTCGCTGCTTGACCTCTCCCTTAGGGGCGATCTTCAGCACCTCCCGCAGGTTGCGACCGAGCACCTTGATGGGAATGAGGGTGGCGCACAGGGCCAGCAGGGAGACCAGCATCGGGTCTATGTAGCGGTTGTAGTGGCCGTAACCCAGGGTATCGAGCCCGATGGCGACCAGAAAGCCGATGAGCAGGGTGGCGCTGAGCAGGGTATCCACCAGCCACTCCTTGGAGTCCACCCGCACCAGCTCGGAGTTGACCCGCTCGGCCACGTCGGCCTCGATGAGATAGAGGATGCTGCAGAAGAAGGTGGAGACGACGGCATAAATGAGGGCGTGGCCGAGATCGATCTCCCGTCCGCCCGCCAGCAGGGAGGTGATGCCGCCATAGAGGGCACCGAGGCAGAGCAGCAGAATGATGGCGCCGTTGATGACGTTGGCGATGGGTTCGAAGTGGGCGTAGCCGTATTGGAAACGGGCGTCGGAGGGGCGGGTAACCAGGTAGGCGGTGATGAGCCCAAGGCCCGTCATGCCCATGCTGAACAGGGTGAAGATGCCGTCCAGCATGATGGCGTTGGAACCGACGAACAGACCATAGCCGATCCCGAAAATGGCAAAGGTGATGCAACCAAACAGCGACAGGGTCAGCGCCTGTTTTTCGGTGCGAATAAGCGTACTGATAACATGGCTGTAGTGAGCCATAAAAGTCCTCCTTTCAAATGGTGAAGATTGCGCGCGCAAGCGGTTTTCTAGCTGATATACTGCCCGCTCACATGTGAGCGGACTGGTTCGGACACCCGCAAAGAGGCAGGTCCGAACGGTCGTTGTCGCCGGAATGCCGGCATCAAGCAAAGGATGGGAACAAGGATTCATGATCCCGAGACTCGATTACCAGGACAGTTTGTCACCTACAACCCTGCAGTTTCTTGAGTTGCTGGCGCGATCAGCATTTCGTGGTGATATCGAAAAGTCTTATGCAAGCCGGTTGGCGATGGCGACGGATAACAGCGTCTATCAGGTCGTACCTCAGGCGGTTCTCTATCCGCGCAGCGCGGATGACATAGCGGTGATGCTCAAGCTGGCCCAGGGGCCCGAGTACGCAACCTTGAGTTTCTTCCCTCGCGGCGGCGGTACCGGCACCAATGGCCAATCCTTGGGCGGCGGCATTATCGTCGATCTCTCGCGCCATATGAACCAGATCATGGAAATTAATCTGGAAGAGGGCTGGGTACGGGCCCAGGCCGGGGTGGTCAAAGACCAGCTCAACGCCTATTTGAAGCCCCACGGCTACTTCTTCTCGCCGGATCTCTCCACCTCCAACCGCGCCACCTTAGGCGGCATGGTCAACACCGACGCCTCGGGGCAGGGGTCGCTGGTGTACGGCAAGACCTCGGATCATGTGCTCGGCCTCAAGGCCGTGCTGGAGAACGGCGATCTCATGGCCACCGAGCCGGTGACCGGCCAGCGTCTGGCGGACAAGCTGGCCCTCGAGACCCGTGAAGGGGAGATCTATCGCACCCTCTATCGCATCGGCCGCGAGCGGCGCGCCGACATCGAAGCCACCTTCCCCAAGCTCAACCGCTTTCTGACCGGTTACGATCTCAAGCACCTCTATCAGCCCGATACCGACACTCTGGATGTGAGCCGGGTGCTGTGCGGCTCGGAAGGCTCCTTGGGCTTCATCACCGAAGCCCGGCTCAACATCACCCCCATCCCGCGCTACCGCACACTCGTCAACGTCAAGTACGACAGCTTCCCCTCCGCGCTCAGAAACGCCCCCTTTATGGTACAGGCCCACGCCCTGTCGGTGGAGACGGTGGACTCCCGGGTGCTGGGACTGGCTCGCGCCGACATCATCTGGCACTCGGTGAAGGATCTCATCCAGGATGTGCCCGGCAAGGATCTGCAGGGGCTCAACATCGTCGAGTTTGCCGACACCGACGAGGATGCGCACAAGGCCAAGGTGGCGGAGCTGTGCCGGCGCATCGACGGCCTGCTGGCGCGTGGTGAAGCCGGGGTCATTGGCTATCAGGTGTGCGACCACCTGCCGAGCATCGAGACCATCTATGGCATGCGCAAGAAGTCGGTGGGGCTGCTCGGCAACGCCGAGGGGCGCAAGAAGCCGGTGGCCTTCACCGAAGACACCGCCGTGCCGCCGGAATCCCTGGCGGACTTCATCATGGAGTTTCGCGCCCTGCTGGACGCTCACGGCCTTGACTACGGCATGTTCGGCCACGTCGATGCCGGGGTGCTGCACGTGCGCCCGGCGCTGGACTTGTGCGATCCCGAGCAGGAGGTGCTGCTGCGGCGCATCTCCGATCAGGTGGTGGCGCTCACCGCCAAATACGGCGGCCTGATGTGGGGGGAGCACGGCAAGGGCTTTCGCTCCGAATACAGCCCCGCCTTCTTCGGCGAGCTGTGGGAAGAGCTGCAACGGGTCAAGGGGGCGTTCGACCCGGCCAACCGCATCAACCCGGGCAAGATCTGCATGCCTTATGGCAGCGGCGCTTCGCTTGTCTCGGTGGACGGGCCCAAGCGCGGCAAGTTCGACCGCCAGATCCCGATTGCCGTGCGCGAGAGCTATACACGGGCGCTGGATTGCAACGGCAACGGTCTGTGTTTCACCTTCGAGACCGACTCCCCCATGTGCCCCTCGGTCAAGATCAGCCGCGACCGCCGTCACTCCCCCAAGGGGCGGGCTGGCCTGATGCGTGAATGGCTGCGCCAGTTGTCGGAGCAGGGCTTCGATCCCCTTGCCGAAGAGGTGGCGCTGCAAAGCGGGGGTCTGCGCTTCAAGCAGATCGTCGACAAGTTCCGCAATACGGTGGCCCGCGCCCGGGGCGAGTATGACTTCTCCCACGAGGTGATGGAGGCGATGGAGGGGTGCCTTGCGTGCAAGGCATGCACCAGCCAGTGCCCCATCAAGGTGGATGTGCCCACCTTCCGCGCCCGCTTCATGCAGCTCTATCACAGCCGATATCTGCGCGGCCCCAAGGATTACTTCGTGGGCACGGTAGAAAGCTATGCGCCCCTGCTGGCCAAGGCCCCCAAGCTGGTCAACTTCTTCCTCGAAAAAGAGTGGGCCCAGAAGGCGACCGAGAAGAGCATCGGCATGGTGGATGTGCCGCTGCTCTCCGTGCCGACCCTGGCCGAGGAGCTGCGGGATCACCGCGCCCGCTATTTCGATCTGCCGGGCCTCGAGGCAATGAGCCCCGAGCAGCGCCAAAAAGTGGTGCTCATCGTGCAGGATCCCTTCACCAGCTACTACGACGCCCCCGTGGTGCGTGACCTGGTGAAGCTGGCCAGCAAGCTGGGTTATCAGCCCTACCTGCTGCCGTTCAAACCCAACGGCAAGCCTCAGCACGTGAAGGGATTCCTGCGCGCCTTCGCCCGCACTGCTGCCAGCAGCGCCCAGTTCCTCAACAAGGTGGCGGCCCTCGGCATCCCCATGGTGGGGGTCGACCCCTCTCTGGTGCTCTGCTACCGGGACGAGTACGTGAAGGCGCTCGGCCCCGCCCGCGGCGATTTCCAGGTGCTGCTGCCCCAGGAGTGGCTGCTCTCCCTGCCTGCCGAGGCGCTGCCGCTGCGGGAAGAGGCTGGCACCGACCCCTGGTATCTGTTTGCCCACTGCACCGAGAAGACCGCCAAGCCCACCACCCACGGTGACTGGAGCACCCTGTTTGGCCGCTTCGGTGCGCGTTTGCAGCCGGTGTCGGTGGGTTGCTGCGGCATGGCGGGCACCTATGGTCACGACGCCAAACAGGTGGAGAACTCCAAGGGGATCTACGGTCTGAGCTGGGCCGAGCCCCTGGCTCACCTGCCGCAAGCCCGTTGTCTGGCCACCGGTTATTCGTGCCGCAGCCAGGTCAAGCGGATGGAGGGGGAGAAGCTCAAGCATCCGCTGCAGGCCCTGCTGGAACTGCTCTGATGCTCCACTTTCCCAAGGGATTCCGGGTGCCAAAGGCCTATCGGCACCCGCATTTTCTGTTGCTCCCTACCACGCCGTCCCAGGCCGTGGTGGAGTTTGTCGCCATCCTGCGCGAGCGGGATCAGCTCCATCAGCTGTTTCGCCCGGACGATGTGTGGCCCTCCGCCAATTTCAGCCTGAGTCAGCACGAGGCCGACTTGGAGTGGCAGCACGCCGAGTTTCTGGCCAAGCGCTCCTTTGCCTATGGCCTCTGGAGCCCGGACAGGGAGCCCCGCTTCTGGGGCGGGGTTTACCTCTATCCGTCGGTGCTGCCGGAGGTGCAGGTGGAGCTCTTCTTCTGGAAGGTGGCCGAGGCGCCGCTCATGGACAGCGAACTCGAAGCCGAACTGCGCGCCTGGCTCGGCAAGGTATGGCGCTGGTCCGAGCCGCGTCTGCCGGGGCGGGACGGCCCCTGGGCCGAGTGGCCAGGGGTGACCTATCCCTGGTGAGGGTCAATCTCGATGCAAGATGCCCCGGCGTGGGCATCTTTTTTTTTGCTCCTTTTTCGCCGACACTGCTGGTTTGCCGCTACAGCGCAGCGATAACCCGTTGATCACGCAAGGAGTCCGCTCACCATGAGTCAAGAAAGCAGCCCCATCTGGCGCAAACCCATGAGCCTAGAGGGGCTCAACGCCAGCTCCCGCAACACCCTGATGGCCCACCTCGACATCGTCTACACCGCCTTTGGCCCCGACTGGCTGGAGGCCACCATGCCGGTGGATCACCGCACCCATCAACCACTCGGCATGCTGCACGGCGGCGCCTCCGTGGTGCTGGCGGAAACGCTGGGATCGCTTGCGGCCAACATGGCGGTGGGGGAGGAGAATTATTGCGTGGGGCTGGAGGTCAATGCCAATCACCTACGGGCCAAGCGGGAAGGGGTGGTGACGGGGCGCTGCGCGCCGCTGCATCTGGGGGCGACGACTCAGGTGTGGCAGATCGAGATGCGCGATGAACGTGGTCGTTTATTGTGCACCAGCCGATTGACCATGGCGGTGCTCAAGCACAAGCGGGACAAGGACTCTGGCGAAGCGTGATCGGCAATAACGCATCATGAGTGAAAAATAAGCAAGCCATAGTCGCGAGATCCCTCTATAATTGCCAACGTCTTGAGACACCTATCACATTTTTCAAGACAGCAGAACAAAGTGGCGCTATAATCGCCGCCTTTTTGCTATTCCGCGGTGTTAGCCGCCTGCCTTAATCTGGAAGAATCTATGTCTGATACCGAACAACTGCCCCTTTTTAGTGAGCTTGGACTGGCCGCGCCTGTATTGAAAGCGCTGCAGGACGTGGGCTATGAGCGCCCGTCTCCCATCCAGGCCGCAGCAATTCCCCACCTGATGGCGGGACACGATCTGCTGGGGCAGGCACAAACCGGTACAGGGAAGACCGCTGCTTTTGCCTTGCCTCTGTTGTCTCGTCTGGAAGCTGGTAACCGCAACACTCAGATCCTGGTGCTGGCCCCGACCCGCGAGCTGGCCCTGCAGGTGGCAGAGGCGTGTCAACGCTATGCCCACCACATGCCCGATTTCCACGTGCTGCCCATCTACGGCGGCGCTTCCTACGAAACCCAGACCCGCGCCCTGCGCCGCGGTGCCCAGGTTGTCGTGGGTACCCCGGGCCGCGTGATGGACCTGATCCGTCGCAAGAACCTGGACCTCTCCGGTCTGAAAGCCCTGGTGCTGGACGAAGCGGACGAAATGCTGCGCATGGGCTTCATCGACGACGTGGACTGGATCATGGATCAGTGCCCGGCCGGTCGTCAGGTTGCCCTGTTCTCCGCCACCATGCCGGAGCAGATCCGTCGCGTGGCCCAGAAGCACCTGAAGCAGCCCAAAGAGATCAAGATCGCCTCCAAGACCGCGACCGCCACCACCATTCGCCAGCGCTACTGGCAGGTGACCGGTCTGCACAAGCTGGACGCCATGACCCGTCTGCTGGAAGTGGAATCCTACGAAGCCCTGCTGGTGTTCGTGCGTACCAAGAACGCCGCCGAAGAGCTGGCAGGCAAGCTGGCCGCCCGTGGTCACGCCTGTGAAGCGCTGCACGGTGACATCCCGCAGAAGCTGCGTGAGCGTACCGTTGACAAGCTGCGTCAGGGCCAGCTGGATATCCTGATCGCCACCGACGTGGTCGCCCGCGGTCTGGACGTTGAGCGCATCACCCACGTAGTGAACTACGACATTCCCTACGACACCGAATCCTACGTTCACCGTATCGGCCGTACCGGCCGTGCCGGTCGCAAGGGTGAAGCCATTCTGTTCGTGGCGCCGCGCGAGCGTCGCATGCTGCGTGCCATCGAGCACGCCACTCGTCAAGCCATCGAGCCGATGAAGATGCCGAGCACCGAGGACATCAACCAGCACCGTCTGGCCAAGTTCAAGGAGCGCATCCGCGAAACCATGATGGGTGAAGAGCTCGAGATCTACCACAACCTGGTGAACGAGCTGATCGAAGAAGATTCTGCCGATCCGCTGGAGCTGGCTGCCGCACTGGCCAAGCTGGTACAGGGCGATCAACCGCTGCTGCTGGATGACTCCATCCCGGATCCGGTGTTCAACGCCGGCAACGATCGCGGTGGCTTCGAGCGTCGTGAGTTCAACGACCGTGGCGGTCGTGACTTCGGTGACCGTGGCGATCGTCCGGCCCGTCGCATGCCGTCCCTCGAACCGCGTCCGCTGAAAGACAACCCGGACGTGGAGATGGAGCGCTACCGCGTCGATGTGGGTGCCCATCACGGCGTCAAGCCGGGCCAGATCGTGGGTGCCATCGCCAACGAAGCGAACATCGAGAGCCGCTTCATCGGCAACATCGACATCGCCGATGACTTCTCCACCGTCGATCTGCCCAAGGGCATGAGCGCCGAGGTGCTGGAAGTGATCAAGAAGGCCCGTGTCTGCCAGCGTCCGCTGCAGATCACCCGTTACACCGAAGTGCCGGCCGGTGGCAACACTGCTCCCCGTCCGCCCCGTGGTGATCGTCCGTTCCGTGGCGACCGTCCTTTCAACAAGGATCGCCGTCCCCAGGGTGACCGTCCCTTCAACAAGGATCGCCGTGAAGGCGGTTTCGACAAGGGTCGCAAATTCGGTGGCAACAAGCGCCGCGACAGCTAAACCCTGACTGCACTGATGAGAAGGCCGCTCCATGGAGCGGCCTTTTTTGTGTCTGTTTTTCAGATGCGTAGCGAAGATTGTCACCTTTTTCCGGCCGTGGTGGGCATCCGGCTTTATGAGGAGCCAGTGAAAAGAAAATGGTGCAATCCATTTGCCTGGGGGTGGCGCCTGGTGTCATTCTTTGGGAAGCGATTGGATACTTTGGGAAGACGCAGAATCGTTGCTGGTTGCAAACGACTGCGACTTTGGTCTGAAGGTGCATTCTGTTGTTTGCATATGAGTCAGCAGAGTGAGATGAATAAATAAACCGTATGACAGAGAGGTGCGTGATGGGCAAGTGGCTTGGCAAGGTGTTGCTGATATCTGGATGGCTCGTGTCGGGTATGGTGTTGGCGGAGGAGCCCTTCTTCAGAATTGCGGGGGCGGGGTGCTGCAATGGCAAGGGGGAGGTGGTGCTGACCCGTACCGAGTTTGAGGCCTTGCCGCAGACGGAGGTTAAGACGGGGACGCCCTGGACCGAGGGGGAGCACCTCTATCGCGGGGTGTTGCTGCGGGACCTGGTCAGGATCTACGGTCTCAAGAGCCAGGAGGTCAAGGCCCTCGCGGTCAATGAATACTGGGCCGCACTGCCGCTGGAAGACGGGGAGAAGTACCCGGTGCTGGTGGCCGAGAAGCAGGATGGCAAGGCTCTGACCCTGCGCAACAAGGGGCCGCTCTGGGTCATTTATCCCCTCACCGACCATCCCGAACTCAACAAGGAGCTCTATCACAGCCGGATGGTGTGGCAGCTGACGGCGCTGGAGAGCAAATAAGATGCTGCGCGGCAAGTTCTTGAGCCTGATCCTGATGGTGACCACCTTTTTGGGGGTGACCCTCTGGTCGGTCTGGAACTATGACCGCGCGTTCAATGCGGTGACGCGTTACACCCAGCTCTCCGCCTGGGCATTGGCCCAGCTCGAGCTGGAGATCCACGCCTTCGAAGAAGGTTTGAAGCTCTATCGTGCTGGTGCCGCCAGCCGGGAGGAGATGAACAAGCGCTTTGACATTGCCTGGAACCGGCTCGATGTCTTCCTGCACGGGGAGGAGGCAAAGTCGGTCAGGGCCCGATTCGGCGCGGACAAGGCGGTCGGCAAGATCCTCGCCCTCTTCGAACGCTATGAGCAGGATGTGGTGCAAGGGGAGCCGGATTCCCCCGCACTCAAGATGTTCACGGCCGCACTCGATGACGAGATGCGCGGGGTGCGGGACGTGATGGTGAAAAACTTCACCGGGCCCTCTGCCATCGCCCAGCGTGAGCTGCTCAACGAATCGAGAACCCAGAACTTCTTCATCCTGGGATTTCTGATGCTGGCGACCATGGTGATGTTGATGGTGCTGTTTCGCGAAGTGCGCCGCCAGCATTTTCTGGCGTGGAACGATCCCCTCACCCGTCTCCCCAACCGGGCGGCGCTCATCAAGCACCTCCAGCAGTGGACCAGCCACCCCGGGCGGCGCAGCAGCATCACCGTCTGCCTCATGGATCTGGGGCATTTCAGGGAGGTCAATGACAGTCTGGGTTACGAAGTGGGGGACGCCTTGCTCAAACGGCTTGCGGAGCGGATCCGCGCCGCCTCTGGCCAGGGGATCTTCGTTGCCCGAACCGGCAGTGACGAGTTCACCCTCATCATCACCGGCACCATGCCCACCTATCTGCGCTTCCCGTTTCTGGAGCAACTGCGCAGCGAGCTGGCGGATCTGGTGTTTGCCGCCGATCCGGCGCACCGGGTGCGGGTCTTCATGGGCACCAGCCAGTACGTGAAACCGGATCATTCACCGGAAGAGATGCTGCTGTTTGCCGATATCGCCCTCGACAGCGCCAAGCGCAAACGGCTGAATCGCAATGTGCTCTTCTCCAGCAGCATGTATCAGCACTATCAGCGCAAACGCCGGCTGTCGACCGAGCTGCGGGAGCTTATCCATTGCCCGCAATGCCCGCAACTGGCCCTTTACTATCAGCCCATCGTGCGCGGCCAGAGTGTGGTGAGGCTGGGGGCCGAGGCGCTGATCCGCTGGCATCATCCGGAATATGGCTTTATTGCCCCCCTCGACATTATCTCGCTGGCAGAAGAGAACGGGTTGGGCGAGGCGCTCGGGGGCTGGATCATCCGGCGCATGCAGCTCGACCTGTCCGGCTTCCCGGAGGAGGTGCTAGCACCGCTCGAGATCTCCATCAACCTCTCCAACTCCATGTTCAACATGGGGTTGGCCAGGGAGATTGAAGAGAAGATGGAATATGGACCGTTGGGGCTGCACCAGTTGATAGTGGAGCTGACCGAAACCATCGCCCTCGATGACATCGCCCTCAGCAAGCAGATCATTCACTCCCTGCGCCAGATAGGGGTGCGGGTGGCCCTCGATGACTTCGGGACCGGCTGGTCCTCGTTCTCTTACCTGCGTGAACTCTATTTCGACAAGCTCAAGATAGACAGATCCTTTATCACCGCGATCGACAGTGACACCCGGCAGGCGCTCTTCGTCGAGACCATCACCACCCTCTCTCATCAGTTGGGGGTGCGTGTCGTGGCAGAAGGGGTGGAAAACAGCGATGAGCTCAAGGCGGTGCTCACCATAGGGGTGGATGAGATCCAGGGTTATTTCTACTCGCGTCCCTTGCCGCTGCCGGAGTTCATGCAGTTCTGTCACCGCTATTTCGCCCACAGCGCCGCCATTCAGGAAGTGGCACTGGGGTAGCCTTGGGGCAATCGAGCCCCTGTAGCCTTGTCTTCGAGTCCCTCTGTTCGATCGTTCCTGGTTGATATTTCATCCCGACACCTTTCTTCCATGGCAGGACCGCCCTTGACGCGGTTTTCTTGTGCCTCCAGCCAGAACGAGGGTGCGAGAGGGCAGGCCCGGTGCTACCTTGTGCCACGAACAGTGCCACAGGGCAGAGGAGCCATAAATGGATCGCTTGGGGGTGATGGAGGTGTTCGTGCTGGCGGTGGAGACCGGCTCGTTTTCGGCGGTGGCCCGCCGACTGGGGATGGGGCAACCCACGGTTTCCAGATTGATTGCCCAGCTTGAGGCGCACCTTGGCAGCCGCCTGTTGCTGCGTTCGACCCGGGGGCTGGCGCCCACCGAGGCCGGAGAGGCCTACTATCTGCGGGCGAGAGAGATCCTGGCCCAGGTCCACGAGGCCGATGCCATGGTGCAGCAATGCCGGGCGGGCCTGAGCGGGCGTCTGCGGGTGAGCGCTCCCGTCACCTTCGCCCGCCTGCATATCATTCCCCATCTTGCCGGTTTTCTGGCGGCTCACCCGGGACTGGATCTGGAGATCCTGCTGGATGACGGCAATGTGGATCTCATTTCGGCGGGCATCGAGGTGGCTCTGCGGATCGGCAAACAGGCCGACTCGTCGCTGGTCGCCCGCTGTCTCGCCCGAAGCGACATGCGGGTGCTGGCGACGCCGGCCTATCTGGCCGCCAAAGGAGAGCCTGAGACCCCTCAGGCCCTGCAACAGCATGACCTGGTGCTTTACAGTCCACGGCCCGGAGTGGGGCAGCAGTGGAGATTTCGCCGTGGCGTCGAGGAGAGGGTGGTTTCCGGAGAAGGCAGGCTGATGGTCTCGGCGGCCGAAGGCATGCGCGCCGCCGTGCTGGCAGGACTGGGGCTCGGTATCGCCTCGGAGTGGATGTTTGCCCCCGAGCTTGCCCGCGGCGAGGTGGTGGCGGTGCTGCCCGAGTGGCAACTGCCCATGCAGGAGCTCTGGACCCTGCTACCGGCAGGTCGCCAGCCTGGTGCCAAGGCGAGCGCCTTTCTGGCATTCGTGACCGGCCTGCCCGGCGTGGGGCATACGCCAGCGGAATAACTGTTATGGTCCCCACCGCTCTACTGGTGGCGACGCTCCCCGGGTAGGCTGTGCGCATGGGGCCCGTATCCTGGCGGGAGCCCTTCTACCACGAGGAGAAGATCATGAGTACATCGCCTTCTGCCGGAGGGGCCGCAACCCCCGGCCCCTCCCTGCTCTTCGCCATGGCCCTGTCATGCGGCCTGGCAGTTGCCAACATCTACTACAACCAGCCCATGCTGGCGGTGATGGCGCAGGACTTTCCCGGGCACTCGGGCATGCCATTGATCGCCATGCTGACCCAGCTCGGCTATGCCATGGGTCTGCTTTTGCTGGTGCCGCTTGGCGATGTGGTCGAGCGCCGCTGGCTCATTCCGGGGCAGTTTGCACTGATCGCGCTGGCTTCCCTGCTGGCGGCCACGGCCACGAGTGCCACCACCTTGATGCTGGCCTCCGTCCTGCTCGGCATCGGGGCCACGGCGGCCCAGCAGATAGTTCCGGTGGCGGCGACCCTGGCAGATCCCGCCCGCCGTGGTGCCGTGGTCGGCAGCGTGATGAGTGGCCTACTGGCCGGGATACTGCTCAGCCGAACGGTCGCCGGCCTGGTCACCGCCTATGGCAGTTGGCGCGCCATGTTCTGGCTGGCCATTCCCCTGGCCCTGTCGGGGGCCCTGCTGATGGCCAGGATGATACCGTCCGGATTGCCGCGCTCTCCCCTCGGTTATGGCCGTCTGCTTCATTCTCTGGTCGGTCTGTGGCGCGAGGAGCCCGCCTTGCGCCGCGCGACCCTGACCCAGGCCTTGCTGTTTGCCTCCTTCAGCGCCTTCTGGACCGTGCTGGCGTTCTACCTGGCCGAACCTGCCTATGGGTTGGGGGCCGACATGGCGGGTCTGTTCGGCGTCATCGGGGTGGCTGGGGTGGTGGCGGCCCCTCTGGCAGGCCGGATGGCGGATCGGTTGGGGGCCAGACCAGTGGTATTGGCCGGTGCCGTGCTGGTGGTGCTTGCCTGGATCTGCTTCGAGCTGTGGCTCTCTCTGGCCGGGCTGGCGTGCGGGGTCATCTTGCTGGATCTCGGAGTGCAGAGCGCACTCATCGCCCATCAGCAGCGCATCTATGGTCTGAGACCTGAGGCCAGGGGGCGCATCAATACCCTCTTCATGACCGGCATGTTCCTGGGGGGAACCCTCGGCTCCAGCCTGGGGATGCTGGTCTGGCAACAGGGACACTGGATCGGGGTGGGAGCAGCCGGCATGGGGTTGGCCCTGGTGGCCTGTCTCTGCGCCCTGGCCGGCAGGCGGGGACTGCAACCGGCCATCTGAGGCATGTGCAAGACAAGAAAGGCGACCCCGGGGTCGCCTTTTGTCTGTCTGCTCGGGATGGACTCAGAGCACCATGGCGGCAATCCAGCCGAAGATCACCAGAGGGATGTTGTAGTGGATGAAGGTTGGCACCACGCTGTCCCAGATGTGGTCGTGCTGACCGTCCGCATTGAGGCCCGATGTGGGGCCGAGCGTCGAGTCGGAGGCGGGGGAACCCGCGTCCCCCAGCGCGCCCGCGGTGCCCACCAGGGCGATGGTCGCCATGGGCGAGAAGCCGAGGTGGATGCACAGGGGCACATAGATGGTGGCGATGATGGGCACGGTGGAGAAGGAGGAGCCGATCCCCATGGTGATGAGCAGGCCCACCAGCAGCATCAGGAAGGCCGCCAGTCCCTTGTGACCGGCCATCATGGTGGAGACGGACTGCACCAGACTCTCCACCCCGTGGGTCTCCTTCATGACGGCGGCGAAGCCTGCGGCCGAGATCATGATGAAGCCGATGAGGGACATCATGCGCACACCCTGGGTGAAGGCATCCTGGCTCTCGCGGAATTTGATGACGCCGCCGCAGGTGAAGATGATGAAGCCTGCGAGCGCCCCCAGCACGATGCTGTTGGTCATCAGTTGCAGGCCGAGTGCCACGGCGATGGCCAGCAGGGCGACCCAGATGTGGTTGAGATTGAGCTCGACCGTCTCGGGTTCGGCGGCCAGGATCTTCTCCAGATCATACTGACGAGGCTTGCGGTAGCTGAAGAAGACGGCGATGAGCAGGCCGAGGAACATGCCGAATACCGGGATGGCCATCGCCAGGGGCAGTTGGCTGAATTCCACCGGTACGCCGTTGTCGACGAGATTCTTGGCCAGGATGTTGTTCAGGAAGATGCCGCCAAAGCCCACCGGCAGCAGCATGTAGGTTGCGGTCAGGCCGAAGGTGATGACGCAGGCCACCTGACGGCGGTCTATCTGCATCTGGGCCATGACATGCAGCAGCGGCGGGATCAGGATGGGAATGAAGGCGATGTGCACCGGGATCAGGTTCTGGGAGGAGATGGAGACCGCGAGCACCGAGGTGAGCAGCAGGCTCTTGACCCAGAGAATGCGGGTGCTGCTGGCATCCTTGCCGAGCTGGTTGATGACCTTGCGGGCCAGCAGATCGGTGATGCCGGAGCGGGAGATGGCCACCGCGAAAGCCCCCAGCATGGCGTAGGAGAGGGCGATTTCTGCACCGCCGCCCAGGCCGCCGGTGAAGGTGCTGAGGGTCTGCTCGAGGGAGAGTCCGCCGAGCAGGCCACCCACGATGGCACTGATGGCGAGGGAGACCACCACATTGATCCGCAGCAGGCTGAGCACCAGCATCAGCGCCACCGCGATAACAACAGGATTCATTTGATTTCCTTATGGATTGTGTTGCTGTCAGTCGTGTGAAAGCCAGCTAGTTTGCGAAAAACAGGCTAAATGTCGAGAAAAAAATCGGCAGATCCCGGCCAAGGGACGCATCTTCTGCTGGAGGTGAACGGGAACCGGGAAAATGGCCCTTCTTCGTTGCCCAGACAGGTCCCCTCATGCAGACAGGCTGCCATGGGCAGCCTGTCTGGGCAGGGGCTGGGAGTGTTCAGCCCTCGTCTTCGGTGTCCGTCGTTTCATCCGGGTTGGCCAGAGGCCAGCCTCCCAGGCTCTTCCAGCGATTGACGATGTGGCAGAAGAGCTCTGTGGTGCGCTCGGTGTCGTAGAGGGCCGAGTGGGCCTCTTTGTTGTCAAAGGGGATATTGGCGCTCTGACAGGCCTTGGCCAGCACCGTCTGCCCCAGGGCAAGACCCGAGAGGGCGGCGGTGTCGAAGGTGGCGAAGGGGTGGAACGGATTGCGCTTGAGGCCGGCCCGCTCGGCGGCGGCCATCACGAAGCCGTGGTCGAAGGTGGCGTTGTGGGCCACTATGATGGCGCGACCACAATCCTGCTCCTTCATGCCCTTGCGCACCCCCTTGAAGATCTCGGTGAGTGCTTCCTTCTCGTCCACCGCGCCCCGCAGCGGGTTGAAGGGGTCGATGCCGGTGAACTCCAGCGCCGCTTTCTCCAGATTGGCGCCCTCAAAGGGCTGGACATGAAAATGGAAGATCTGGTCAGGGACGAGCCAGCCCTGCTCATCCATCTTGAGGGTGTGGGCGGCTATTTCCAGCAGGGCATCGGTCTTGGCATTGAATCCGGCGGTTTCAACATCGATGACGACGGGGTAAAAGCCGCGAAAACGGCCCTTGAGGGTGTGAACGGCGTCGGTCATGGTATCTCGGTCGGCGTGAAAGGAGGCGGCATTATGGCAAAAAAGCGTGCCCTTGTCCCTTATCTGCCGCCATGGGACGGCAAGAGGACCATTTTGAAACACCTGTGCTTATAATGGGCGACGTCAACCATGGAGGGAGAGGACGATGAAGAAGCTGGGATTGGCACACAAGATGATGTTGGTGGTCTGTCTGCCGCTGTTGGCCCTGCTGTTTTTCTCCGGCCGGTACGTCTATGAACGTTATCGGGTCGAACAGGAGATGAGCGGCGCCCTGGTCGCGCTGGCGGTGGTGAAGGAGGCGGCGCAGCTGGCCCATGAGCTGCAACGGGAGCGTGGCATGTCGGCCGGCTTCCTCGGCTCTGGCGGCAACAAGTTTCGCGATGCGCTGCCTGCCCAGCGCAAGGTGGTGGACAGCCTGTTGCAGCGTTTTCATCAGGATCCTGCCTTGCTGGCGCTGACCGAGGTGCAGCAGGGAGTGGCGGGACTCACCGCCATGCGTGAGCGGGTCAGCGCCCTGGGGGTCGAGGTGGCGGAACAGGTCGGCTTCTATACCCGCCTCGTGACCGCCTTGCTGGCGGTAGTGGACAAGATAAGCGTCGACAGCATGGATGCCACCATCGCCCTGCAGACCAATGCCTACGCTGCCTTCCTGCAGAGCAAGGAGCGTGCGGGGCTGGAGCGGGCGACGCTCAGCAACGTCTTTGGCCGTGACAGCTTCACGCCTGCGCTGTTGCAGCAGTTCATCTCCCTGCTGGCGGCCCAGAACACCTATCTCGAACGTTTCCAGGCGGTGGCGAGTCCAGCCCAGCGTCAGTTGCTGAACGACAGCCTCGCCTCACCCGTGGTGGCCAAGGTGGCCGCCATGGAGAAACTGGCCCTGGACAAGGCGGCCAGCGGCGGTTTTGGTGTCGATGCGGAGGCCTGGTTTGCCTTGAGTACCGACAAGATAGGCCTGCTCAAGGAGATAGAAGACAGCCTCTATCAGCAGCTCTTCGAGCGGGTTGAACAGATGCGGGTCGGGAGTGCCAGTGACTTCTGGTGGGGGGCGGCTGGCGTGTTGCTGTGCATCGTCCTGACCACCTTCGTCTGCTGGCGGGTGGTGCGGGATCTGCATCTGGGCTTCATGGCCCTGCACCAGACCTTCAAGCGCCTGGTGCAGGAGAACGACCTGACCGTGCGGGTCGACTGGCGATCCGGGGATGAGCTGGGGGCCCTGGCGCGGGATCTGAACCATTTCCTCGGGCACCTGGAGAGTTTGCTGCTGGCTGTGCGCCACTCCTGTGACGTGCTGATACGCAGCGCCGCCAGCTCGGCCGAGGTCATTGCCGAGGTAAATGCCGGCGTAGTCAGGGGATGCGGGCAGGTGGATCTGGTGGCGACTGCCGCCACCGAGATGGCATCGACTGTCGCGGAAATTGCCCGCAACGCAACCCAGACCTCCCAGGCGACTCAGCAGGCCATCGGCCGGGCGAAGCAGGGTGACAAGGAGGTGGATCAGACCATCCACACCATCCAGCAGGTGGCGGGCACGCTGGTGGATACCCGGCACCTGGTGGACAGCCTGCATCGGGATACCGAGTCGGTGGGGGAGGCCTTGAGCCTCATCAAGCAGATCTCGGACAGAACCAACCTGCTGGCCCTCAATGCCGCCATCGAGGCGGCCCGTGCCGGTGAATCCGGGCGCGGCTTTGCGGTGGTGGCCGACGAAGTGAGAGCGCTTGCCTCCCGTACCCAGCAGGCGGCGGACGACATAGAGCGGATGCTGGGCCGTTTGCGCCAGGGGGCCAACGAGGCGGTGGCTGCCATGCACACGGGGACCGAACAGGCCGGCCTTAGCGTGACGGAGGCCAAGCGGGCGGGGAGCGAGCTGACCGACATCGTCAACGAGGTGCGCAAGGTGAGCGACATGACGGCCCAGGTGGCCACCGCCACCGAGGAGCAGCGTTACGTGACCGACGACATCCAGCAAAACGTGATGACCATCCGTGACGTGTATGAAGCCCATCGCCAGCACTCCCATACCCTGCAACAACACAGTGCCGAACTGGATGCCCTGGCCCGGGATCTGGCGGGACGCATCGCCAGCTTCAAGCTGATGGCCCCTTCTTCCTCCCATTGAGCGTTTTGACCTAAAGCTTGTCCTGCCGCTGCCGATAGATAATTCGAGATAGTGTGGAGGACAAGCCGTTGAATGCTTGGGTGTTGGGGTTGATCAGCATATCAGTGAGTATGCAGTTGCAGGCGGGCGTGACCGAATTTGGCGCCGGTCTGGATCAATCCGTCTGGCGCCTGACCTCTGATACCCAGGTGGAGTGCAGGCTGGAGCATCCTATTCCCCGCTGGGGAACCGGGGCCTTTGTCAGCCGGGCCGGGCGCAAGATCAATCTGGATTTCGAGCTCAAGGGGCAGCGACCCCAGGCGCGTACCCAGACAGTGAGCCTCGGGATCATGCCCCCCAGCTGGCGTCCCGGGGTGGCCGGGCGTCAGATCAGCCAGTTGCAGTTCTATCAGCAGTTTGACGGCCTGGTGGCGGGGCAGACCGCCTGGACCATGCTGGACGAGCTGGAAGGAGGGCGTATGCCTACTTTCCAGTATCGCGACTGGTATCGTCAGGACAGGCCGGTGCGGGT
This sequence comes from Aeromonas sp. R7-2, assembly GCF_040908105.1. NCBI lineage: Bacteria > Pseudomonadati > Pseudomonadota > Gammaproteobacteria > Aeromonadales > Aeromonadaceae > Aeromonas > Aeromonas sp. R7-2. The sequence goes on from NZ_JBFODC010000012.1 coordinate 105,584, forward strand.
ATCGCTCTCGTCGGTCAATTTCAGGGTCAAGTACCAGGCGTTCATGGACTGCCTGAGTGGCTTGCTGCCCTACAGCTTCAACGACATCGCCTTCAGCGTGCTCTCCTATGACAAGAACAGCGATCAGTTGTCACCGGCCTCCAAGCGGCGGCTGGCGATGATCGGTGATTATGTGAAGGCAGACAAGAGCATTGATGTGGTGGTGATCGACGCCTACAGCGACAGCTATGGCGGCCGCTGGCCAAACCAGAAGCTCTCCGAGAAGCGGGCGGATGCCATCAAGCAGGTGTTTGTGGATCTCGGCATCGAGGAGGGCAAGATCTCGGTGGAAGGGCACGGTGAGAAACAGCACGTGGCCTCCAACGAAACGGAAGCTGGCCGAGCCAAGAACCGTCGGGTGGTGATCAACATGGGACGCAACGGCACTATCTGATCCAGTTGAGTCATCGAGAGGGGCGGTATTTTCGCTGTAGTCAGGAATAAAAAATGCCAGTCGGCGAACCGACTGGCATTTTTTTCGCGGGTATCCGGGATTACTTGGCCAGGGATTCCGGCAGGTTTTCACGGATCTTGCCGAGCATCTCTTTCAGCACGCGGGGGTTGGCTACCACGATGTTGCCGGAGTTTTCGTAGTTGTGACCACCGACGAAGTCGGTGACGATGGCGCCGGCTTCTTTGGCCAGCAGCTCACCGGCGGCGGTGTCCCAGGGTTTCAGGCCGATTTCCCAGAAACCGTCGACGCGGCCAGCGGCCACATAGGCGAGATCCAGCGCGGCGGAGCCAGCACGACGAATATCGGCACACTCGATGAACATGCTCTGGAACATCTTCAGGTAGGGTTCGATGTGGTGCTTCTGCTTGAACGGGAACCCGGTGGCCAGGATGGTGCCGGAGAGCTCTTTGGCCTTGCCGACACGGATACGGTAGCCGTTCAGCTGGGCGCCGCTGCCACGGGTGGCAGTGAACAGCTCGTCACGGATGGGATCGTAGACAACGGCTTGTTCGGTCTTGCCCTTGACGCGCAGAGCGATGGAAACGGCAAAGTGCGGAATGCCTTTGACCAGGTTGGTCGTGCCATCCAGTGGGTCGATGATCCATTGGTAGTCCGGATTGGTACCGGCAATCTCGCCAGACTCTTCAGCAACGATGCTGTGCTCTGGGTAAGATTTTTTGATGGTGTGAATGATGGCCGCTTCGGCGTCACGGTCAACGTTGGTCACGAAGTCATTGCTGCCTTTCTGGATAACCTCGATGTTCTCGGGTTGAGAAAAGGCTTTTACTACTACTTGACCGGCGTTGCGCGCAGCGCGCACGGCGATATTCAGCATCGGATGCATAGGTTCACCACTGGATGTTAAAGAACGGGGGATAAAAGGACGCGACATCTTACCAAGATATTCGGGAATAGCAACTGCTATGCCCTCATTCGGTCAGGGGGGGGACTGACAGATCTGACGGCTCCAATAAAGACCTGTAATCAACTAGTCTTATCGCGACAGCCGGATAACAGGCTGTGGTGAGCATAGGGATATGAGCCATGAATCTGTCATTAATCAGTCAGAAACCGTCGTCGCCGACGACTCTGGGTGTGTTGGCCGCACTGCGTGCCGCCAGCGAAGAGAGCGATTATGTCACCGAGGTCCGGGTGGCGCAGCCCCAGCAGTGGCAACCGTCGAAGGACGAAGCGGCGATCCTGCTGCTGGAAGAAGAGGGCGCTGCCTGGCCTGTTCCGCTCTGGCCAGCAGGAGGCAGTGCACTGGGATTGCCGGTGCTTCCCCTGTTGGTGCATCGACAGTATGAACATCCTCCACAGGGGCCGGATGTCCGGGATCCGCATTTTTATTTCGTCTCCAACGGTATTCTGCTGGATGAGGCCGAACTGGCGGATCCTGCCTGCAGCCTGGTGCTGCAAAGCAAGTTTGAATCCTATTTTCCGCTGCTTTCCCGTCTTATCTTGCTGCGCCAGCGCCAACCAGGGGTACTGAGCAGCTAATCATCTCCCCCTCGATGCGGGCTGTTCAAGCGGCACAATATTTGTCATAACTGACCGACATTGTGCCGCTTTGCTATGGCCTGTGCAGCGGCTCACTGTGTGTTCGTCGACGGAGGTGACATGAAGGTTTATGAGCTGAGACGAGCCCCCAATGCCCGTCGGGTCAGAATGTTTCTGGCGGAGAAGGGGATCGAGATGGAATATCAACAGGTCGATCTGGGGGCGGGGGAAAACCTGGCGCCCGCCTTTTTGACCAAGAACCCGGCCGGGCGCATTCCTGTGCTGGAACTCGATGACGGAACCTGTCTGAGTGAAACCCTGGCCATCTGCCGCTATTTTGAAGAGCTCCACCCCGAGCCGAACCTGTTTGGCAGCACCGCGCTGGAGCGCGCCACCATAGAGATGTGGAGTCGCTTCATCGAGTTCAACCTCTGGTTGCCGACCGGTATGGCGTTTCGTCATATCACCGGTTTTTACAAAGACCGGGAGCGGGTCTTCCCCGAATGGGGGGAGGAGTGCAAGCAACAGGCTCAGATCTGGTTTGACAAGCTCGATGCCCGTCTTGCCGAGGTGCCCTATATTGCGGGGGAGCGCTTCACCATCGCCGACATTCTTGCCCTCTGTACCATTGATTTTGGCAAGGTGGTTGGCCTGCGTATCACCCCCGAACAGCCCCGTTTGCAGGACTGGCATGACCGGGTGAGTGCCCGGCCCAGCGCCCAGGCCTGATCCTTTCCCCTGAACGTTCAAGGAGTCCAAGATGATAGAGTTGTACACTGCCGCCACGCCCAACGGGTTCAAGGTGTCGATCGCCCTCGAAGAGCTGGGGCTGCCCTACAAGGTCATTCCCCTTGATTTCGCGACCATGGAGCAGAAGAAGCCCGAGTTCCTGGCCATCAACCCCAATGGCCGCATCCCGGCCATCATCGATCGGGACAATGGTGACTTCGCGGTGTTCGAGTCCGGCGCCATCCTTATCTATCTGGCGGAAAAAACCGGCAAGTTGCTGCCGCAGGATCCCAAGCGCCGCTCCCAGGCCATCCAGTGGCTGATGTTCCAGATGGGAGGCGTCGGTCCCATGATGGGGCAGGCCAACGTCTTCTATCGCTATTTCCCCGAGAAGATCCCGGCCGCCATCGAGCGTTACCAGAAGGAAGGGCGACGCCTGTTCGAGGTGCTCGACGGCCATCTGGCACACCATGAGTATCTGGCAGACGAGTACAGCATCGCCGACATCGCTACCTGGCCCTGGGTGCGCATCCACGACTGGAGTGGTATCTCCATCGAGGGGTTGGTGCATTTGCAGGCATGGATGGCACGCATGGAAGCCAGGCCCGCCTGCCAGAAGGGCATCACCATTCCACCGCGCAATGAGAGCCCCGAGGATCAGGTCAAGCGGGCGCAGCAGATGGTGACTCGCTGACGCCATCATGATGGCCCTGACGGGCCATCTTTTTTATTCCCCTTTGACTCCCCGTTGTTTGACGATCTGCATCGCAGTCGCTTTTTGTCTTTCAAATAAGCCATTTATCAAAAATCAAAAGTCATTCTCCCTGATTAATTGTTATGTTATAACGCAACCTCTTTGGTTGATGAACATGAAGCTTGGATGGAAAGGATGACAAAAAAATGCACCGCAGCCGGGTGGTTCGCCCTGGCTCTGATGGCAGGAACGACTGCAGCCGACGGCAAACCGCTTGCCATGGTGGGGCCCTGGGAGATCCACAGTGTCGACCCCGCCAGCAACGGGGTCTTCTTTACTCGCATGCAGGTGGCGGAGACCCTGGTGGATGTCGATGGGAAAGGCAATCTGCAACCCGGGCTTGCCAGTGAGTGGTCGCGTAGCGATGACGGTCTGCAGTGGCGATTCACGTTGCGTCCCGGGGCCCGTTTTCACGATGGCAGCGAGGTGAGCGCTGAGCAGGCCGCTTTTGCCCTGCAACAGGCCTGGCGCAAGCCCGGCGTGATGACCAGTGCTCCCATTGCGTCCATCGGATCTGGAGATGGCGTCTTGAAGGTCACCCTGAGCGAACCCTTCGCCTCCCTGCCGGCCGTGCTGGCCCACCCCAGCACCCAGATCCTGGCGAAGGCCGCCTACGATGCCAAGGGGGAGGTAACCCAGGTGATAGGCTCTGGCCCCTACCGCATCACCCGCCTGCAACAACCCCAGCGGATAGAGACTGTGCGTTTCGACGGCTGGCAGGGGGCCAGGCCCGCAATCGAGGAGGTCAGCTACCTGACGGTGGGGCGTGCAGAGAGCCGCACCCTGATGGCCGAGAGCGGTCAGGCCGACATCGCCTGGGGGCTGGATCCGGTCAGCATCCGCCGCTTGCAGCAGGCGTCACGGGTCTCCATCGCCTCGGTTACCCTGCCACGGACCATCCAGCTCAAGCTCAATGGCGCCGATCCTCGTCTGAGCGATCCGGTGGTGCGCCGTGCCCTGAGTCTAGCCATCGATCGTCGTGGTATGGCAGCCGCCCTGCTGCGGGATCCCGAGATGGCGGCAACCCAGCTCTTTCCTCCCACTCTGGGGGAGTGGCACCAGCTCGGGTTGACGCCGCTTGCCTATGACGTCAAGGCGGCCCGGGCGGCCTTCGCGGCGGCAGGCTGGCAGCCGGGGGAGGACGGTGTGCTGCGCAAGGGGGAAGAGCGCTTCGCCCTGACCCTACGTACCTTCCCTGACCGTCCGGAGCTGCCGCTCCTCGCCACGGCACTGCAGGCGCAGTGGAAGGCGGTGGGGGTGGCTCTCAAGGTGGCGGTGGGCAACTCGAGCGAGATCCCGGCGGGCCATCAGGACGGCTCCCTCCAGCTTGGTCTCTACGCCCGCAATTATGCCCTGGTACCGGATCCCCTGGTCACTTTGCTGGGGGACTTGGCCCCTGCCGGTGCGGACTGGGGGGTGATGAACTGGCACTCCCCGGCCATGACGCAAACACTGACCCGCCTTGCCACGCAAGCCTTGTCGCCCACAGACGCCGCCGCGGCTCGCCGGGAGATAGCCACAACACTGCAACAGGAGTTGCCGCTCCTGCCCATCGCCTGGTACCGCCAGAGCGCGGCGGTCAGTCGGGGGCTGGAGGGGTTTGAACTCGATCCCCAGGAGCGCAGCTATGGCCTGGACAAGTTGACATGGAGCGCACGATGACAGCGACACCCTTGTCTCGCGTCATGGGGATACTGGGTCAGCGTCTGGTGCAGGCGCTGGTGGTTGCCCTGCTGGTGGCCGGACTCTGTTTTCTGATGGTGCAGTCCCTGCCCGGAGACATCGCCTTTCGCATCGCGGCGGGTCGTTATGGCTATGACTATGTCACCGCCGAGGCGGCCAACGCGGTGCGCAGCGAGCTGGGGCTGGCCGGCTCGGCCCTTGCCCGTTTTGGCGACTGGCTGTGGGCCTTGCTGCAAGGGGATCTCGGCAGCTCTCTGGTGACGGGCGCACCGGTCGCCACCGACGTGGGTCATCACCTGGGCGCCACCCTGACGCTCGCGAGCGCCTCCGTGGTGCTGGCGCTGGTGGTGGCGCTGCCGCTTGGGAGCCTGAGTGCGCTGCGCCCGGGGGGATGGTGTGATCGCCTGACCCTGGGCTGGAGCGTGTTGATGCGTGCGTTGCCCCCCTTCTTGCTCGGCCTGGTGCTCATGGTGATGCTCTCGGTGGAGCTGGGCTGGGTCAGTGCGGCAGGGCACGGGGAGGGGAGCAACCTGCTGCTGCCCGCCCTGACCCTGGGATTGGGGCTCTCCGGCGTGCTCTCCCGGGTGGTGCGTGAAAGCGTGCTCACCGTGGTGCAGTCCGGTTATTACCGATTTGCCCTCACCAAGGGGCTTTCGCCGGCCCGGGTTTTCTGGCGCCACGGTCTGCGCAACACCGGGGTCAGCATCATCGCCTACACCAGCGTGCAGCTGGTGCTGCTCATCGAGGGGGTCGTGGTGGTCGAGAGCCTGTTTGCCTGGCCCGGGATCGGCCATGCGCTGGTGCACGCCATCTTCTGGCGCGACATCCCCATGGTTCAGGGGACAGTGCTGGTGCTGGCGGTGCTCTTCGTGCTGCTCAATACCCTCACCGATCTGCTTTGTCTTGCCATTGACCCCCGTGGTCCCAAGGAGTCCTGATCATGTCGTTGTCTGTCAAAACGGGGCTGGGCCTGCTCCTGCTGGTGGTGCTGTTTGCCCTGCTGGGCCCCGTGCTCTGGCCCGATCCGGCGGCTCAGGATCTGGCACAGTTTCTGGCTGATCCCTCCTGGCAGGAGCCTCTCGGGCGGGATCAGATGGGGCGCAGCCTGATGGCGCGCCTCGCGGCTGCGACCCGGCTCTCCCTGCTGCTGGGACTGCTGTGCGTCATCACGGCGGCGCTGTTGGGGTCATTGCTGGGCTGGCTCTCGGCCTGGCGCGGCGGCTGGGTCGACGGTCTGCTGCGCAGCCTGGCCGACGGCGTGCTGGCCCTGCCAGGCCTGTTGCTGGTGCTGCTCTTCTCCGCCATGGCCCAGGGTGGCTTTGCCATCCTCTATCTCGGGTTGGCCATGGCCCAGTGGGTGGAGTATTACCGGGTGGTGCGTGCCCGCAGCCGGGGGCTGCTCGCCTCGCCCCAGGTGGAGGCGTCCCGTCTGCTGGGATTCGGCCATGCCCATGTGGTGCGGCGCCATCTCTGGCCCGAGCTCGCCCCCCAGTTGCTCACCATGATGGCCTTCGGCCTAGCGGGTGCCATTCTAACCCTCTCTACCCTGGGCTTTGTCGGAGTGGGCATTCAGCCGCCCACGCCCGAGCTGGGGCTGATGATGACGGAGGCGCTGCCCCACTATCAGGAGGCTCCCCGTCTGCTACTGGCCCCCATTCTTGTCATGGGGCTGATGTTGCTGGCTCTGGTGCTGCTTCATCAGACGCGCGGCCTTGACATGCCATCTTCACAAGGAGCCACCTCATGACGGCCATTCATATCAAGGGGTTGCAGGTCGATGATGGCCAGAAAACCCTGTTGCAGGCGCTGAATTTCACCATTCATCCCGGCAGCGCCCTGACCCTGATCGGGGAGAGCGGCTCGGGCAAATCCCTGTTGGCTCATGCCCTGATGGGGACGTTGCCAGCCCCCCTGACAGGCCGGGGCGAGATGGTGTCGGGTGGCCGCCATCACAACCTGGCCGACACGCCTCGCCTGCGCACTCTCTGGGGGCGGGAGCTGGCGATGCTGCCCCAGGAGCCGGTGCTGGCGCTGGATCCCACCATGGGGTTGCTTGCCCAGGTGGAGGAAGGGTGGCTGCCAGGGGGCAAGGAGGCCCGATCGCGGGCCCGCGCCGCCCTCGAGCGGCTTGGACTGGCCGGGCGGGAGGGCGCCTTTGTACACCAGCTCTCGGGAGGCATGGCCCAGCGCGCGGCCTTTGCCGCCGCCACCCTGGGGGAGGCCCGTCTGCTGGTGGCCGACGAGCCCACCAAGGGGCTCGACAGCCGGGCCGCAGCCAGGCTGGGTGCCTTGTTGCTGGGCTACCTGGCCCGTGGACGCCATCTGCTGACCATCACCCATGATCTCTCCCTGGCTCGCGCATTGGGGGGCTGGGTGCTGGTGGTCAAGGGAGGAGAGATCGTGGAACAGGGGCCCGCCGAGCGTGTGCTGCACACGCCATCCCATGCCTATACCCGGGCCCTGCTGGCGGCGGAGCCCTCCGCCTGGCCCGAGGCGGCCGTCCCTCCTACCGGTGACTGGCTCATCCGCGGAAAGGGGCTTGCCATGGGATATGGGGCTCAACCCCTGTTCACGGGGCTGGACCTTGCCCTGGCGCAAGGGGAGCGAATGGCCATCATGGCGCCGAGCGGCGCGGGCAAGAGCACCCTCGGCAACGTGCTGCTGGGTCTGCAACGCCCCCTGCAAGGGGAGGTGCTGCGACGGGAAGGGGTAGCCCCCTGCCGCTGGCAGAAGCTCTATCAGGATCCGGTGCAGGCCTTTGCCAGCCGGGTGCGCCTCGCCACCCAGTTCGATGATGTGCTGCGTCTGCACAGGCTGCCCCGCCATCGGCTTGTCGACTATCTGGCCCGGTTGGGGCTGGATGAACGGCTGCTGACGCGTCTGCCAAACCAGGTCTCGGGAGGGGAGCTGCAGCGGCTGTCGCTTATCCGGGCCCTGCTGCTGCGCCCCGTGCTGCTGTTCGCCGATGAGCCCACGTCCCGGCTCGATCCCTTGAGCCAGCAACAGACCATCGCCTGTCTGCTGGAGGAACTGGAAGAGATAGGCTGCGCCTTGCTGTTGGTGACCCATGACGAGGGGCTGGCCGGCAAGGTTGCTCCTCGTTGTCTGAGACTCGGGGAGGCAGGTACCCCCATGTTCGAAGGCGCGTCGGCCGAGGTGAGAAGAGTGGGGTAAAGAGGGGACAGGATGAACCCTTCCCCCATGATGAGATGACAGTGACGGGGCCTTGGGCCCCGTCGCATTAGAAAAACTTGGGTAAGCAGATTATAAAGTTTCGTTCGTTTTTTGTGATATGAATCACTAAGATTGTCGCAAGCCAGAGAGCGTCCTGCTGCTGGCGGGTGCGGGTCCTCCGCCTTGTTCCTCTTCAACGACCTTTGTCAGACACCTCCTGCAGATCCCTGCCCGGAGGGTGGCGGCTTTTTGATTTTTTTCGGACGACAGTATGTATCGGCACAGCTTCTATCCCCTGTTTTTCCTGACCATTCTGATGGTCGCCGTGGGTCAGATGACCCAGACCCTTTATGTGCCCTCCATTCCCATGATGGCGGGGGACTTCCATGTGGCCTCCGGCCAACTGCAGGCGGTGATGGCCTGCTACCTCATTCCCTACGGCCTCTCCCAGTTCGTTTATGGCCCCTTGTCGGATCGCATCGGTCGTCGCCCTGTGCTCATCATCGGCATGATGATCTTCCTGGTCGGCACCCTCACCATCCAGCTGATCCCGAGCTTCACCGCCTTGCTGGCGGGCAGCCTGATCCAAGGGCTGGGCACCGGGGCAGGGGGCGCCATGAGCCGGACCGTGATGCGCGACCGTTACAGTGGCGCCGAGCTCAACCGTGCCAACAGCCTGGTGAGCATGGGGGTCATCTTCTCCCCTCTGCTGGCACCTGTGCTGGGCGGCTGGCTCACCGAGCTGTTCAACTGGCGTGCCGGCTACTGGTTCCTGTTCGGTTTTGGTGCCCTGACCACCCTGGCGCTGCTGGCCTGGTTTGGGGAGACGCTGCCAGCATCCGCCCGCCAGCATTCGCTGCGGGTGGGCGCCGCCTATCGTCATGTGCTCGGCAACCCGCGCTTTCAGGGCAACCTGCTCTGTCTGATGGCCACCTTTGCCGGCCTCGCGGTGTTCGAGGCGGCGGCCGGGGTGTTGCTGGGGGACGTGCTCAAGCTGAGTGCCCGCACCGTCAGCGTGCTGTTCGTGCTGCCGCTGCCCGGTTATCTGTTCGGCGCCTGGCTCTCCGCGAGACTGAGTTTTCGCCTGAGCCAGGGCAAGCTGATGCGCCTTGGCATCGCCTTCCTGGCCCTGGGGTCGCTCATCATCCTGGTACCCGGGCTGCTCGGCATGGTGAGCGCTGCCTCCCTCGTGGGCGGGGCTGCGGTCTACTTCATTGGCAGCGGCATTCTCTATCCGACCGCCACCTCCTGTGCCATCGAGCCCTTCCCGGGCCAGGCGGGTACCGCGGGAGCCGTGCTCGGGGGCATGCAGAATCTGGGGGCTGGCGTGGTAACCCTGCTGGCCGCCAGCTTCCCGATGACGGGGCAGGTGACCCTGGGGGCCATCATGACGGTGATGGTGCTGATCGTGGCCTTGAGCTTTGTGTGGCTGCGCCACAACGGCGCGCCCCACGAGCAGATGGCCGTCTGACACGGCCAAGAGCCCGCCCCGTTGGCGGGCTTTTTACTGCCTCCTGCCGGGTGGCGAGACGCCGCAGGCGAGTGGAAGGGGGTTGCCGCGCAGGCAAAGAAAAAGCCCGTCATGATGACGGGCTTTTTTGGGTAGGTACCCCGGAGATGCCGTTGCCGGTTTGGGCCCTTGAACCGTCGGTTCAAGGCGGAGATCTAATCTGGCCGCAGGCTTCTCGGTCGGGCCGAGCATGCTCAATAGCCAGAAGGCAGACCCCCTGTTTGGTATGAATATCGGCTCGGGGACTTGAACCGGCTGACAAACACTCCAGGGAATTTCAAAACTCGGTGCGATTAGGGCTGTTGCGCCTCTTCGCTGGATTCACCGTATTGTCCGTGCTCGATCAAGGCGGCTTCGATGGTGCGTTGCAGCATCTTGATCCGCTTGTCCATGGTCTCAGAGTATTGGTGGTTTTTCTCTTTTTCAAGGCAGAGCTCGTGACAGAAATTGAGCGCTGCCATGACGGCCAGCTGTTCGTTGCTGGAGACCTTGGAACGTTGACGAAGCTCGATGAGCTTGTCGGTCAGCTGGTCGGCGGCCTGGCGCAGGGCATCTTGTTGTCCCAAGGGACAGGACACCTTGTAGGGACGTCCCAGAATGACGATTTCTACGGCCTCTATGCTCATGCCTTCCTCAATACGGCGGGGCTGATTTCCGCCTTTATCCACGTGGACAACTGGGCGGGACTATATAGCGCAGATGCAGAAGTTTCAAGGCCTTGCTGGCTCTGGCAGGGGGAGAATGCTAGGATCTCGGCCATAAATTCTGCATATTTGCCTGAACTTTGAGCGGATCCTAGATGAGCAAAACAAACCCCCTGAAATACGCCGTCGTGGCGGACCTGATGGCACAGCACGACCTCATGGCGACGGCCGTCGAGGCCCATGGCGTGATCTGCGGCCTGGTGTGCGGTGGCGTGGCCCTGGACGACAAAAGCTGGCAGCCCCATTTCAATGATCTGATCAACGACGGTTTCGGTCTGCCGGCACCGGTGCGCCAGGTGATGACCGACCTCTATCACGAGGTGATCGAGAGCCTGATGGCACAAAAGGGCGTCGAGTTGCTGCTGCCAAGCGACGAGGCGCCGCTCGATGAGCGCATCGACTCGCTGGTGGACTGGTCCCAGGCCTTCCTGGCCGGCTTTGGCGTGGTCCAACAGGAGCTCTCCAAGGCATCCGAAGAGCTGCAGGAGATGATTCAGGACATCGCCAGCATCACCCAGGTCTCTGCCGAGTTCGATCAGGAAGATGAAGAGAACGAAGCCTCCTTCCTGGTGCTCTACGAACATGTGCGCCTCGGGGTCATGATGGCGTTCGAGGAGTTTGGCAAGCGCCCGGCCGCACCGAGCACGCCGCCGACCCTGCACTGATCTGCCCGCCCACCGGGTCAATGAAAGAGCGCATCACGGCGCTCTTTCTGTTTTACAAGGGGCGAGAGCAGGGGAGGCACTCTGCTAACCCATGGTGCCAAAGCGGTTTTTTGCCCGTGGCTTCGCATCCCGTCCGCCACCTTTGTGGTAGGATTGGCCCACGTTTTTTCGCCTATGCCCTCTTCTCATGTCTCAATCTGATCTGGTTCACGTCGACGTGGCTATCGTCGGCGGTGGTATGAGCGGTGCCGTGCTGGCCCTCTCCCTTGCCGCCCTGAAAGGACAGGATGGCGCCCCCCTGCAGATCCTGCTGCTGGAGGCGAGTGCGCCCGAGCTCAATGCTCATCCCGGTTTCGATGCCCGTGCCATCGCGCTTTCCGCCGGTACCTGCGAGGCGCTGGCCCGTCACGGCCTCTGGCCGCACCTGGCGCCCCACTGCTCCCCCATCACCCATATCCATGTGTCGGATCGGGGCCACTGCGGCCAGACCCGGCTGTCGGCGGCGGAGTATGGCCTGCCCGCCCTCGGTCAGGTGATCGAGCTGTCGGCGGCGGGCATCGTGCTGCAAGAGGCGATCGCCGCCTGCCCGCAGATCCGTATGTTGTGCCCGGCTAGGCTTGAGGCCATCGACCCCGACGAGGGGGGAGTGACGCTCGCCCTGGAGGGCGGTGCGCGCTACCGCACCCGGCTGCTGGTGGCGGCCGACGGGGGCCACTCCTTCGTGCGCCAGCATTTCAATATGCCGGTCAGTCGCCACGATTATGGTCATAGCGCCATCATCGCCACCGTCAAGACCGCCGAGGACCCCGCCGGACGGGCCTTCGAGCGCTTTACCGACGGAGGGCCGCTGGCCCTGTTGCCCATGCAAGACGGCCTCTCCTCCCTGGTGTGGAGCGTCCCGCGGGACGAGGCACAGGGGCTGCTTGCACTGGATGACGCCGCCTTTCTCGCCCGTCTGCAGCAGGCTTTTGGCTGGCGCCTCGGGCGCATCGAGCGTACCGGCGTGCGCCACCTCTATCCGCTGGTGCTGACGGTGGCCGACTACCCGCTGGCCCAGCGCACCGTGCTGGTGGGTAACGCCGCCCACCTGCTGCACCCCATCGCCGGTCAGGGGTTCAACCTCGGCATGCGGGATCTGGACGTGCTGACCCGGACCCTGGCCCGTGCGCTCGCGGCGGGGGAAGACATCGGCGGCTTTGAGGTGCTAAGCGGCTACTGGCAGCAGCGGCGGGACGATCAGGCCCAGACCGTCTGGCTCACGTCCTCCCTGGCCCAGCTCTTCTCAAACCATCACGCTCCCCTGGTGGTGGGCCGCAATCTGGCGCTCTCCCTGATGGGCAGAGTGCCCTGGCTCAAGGCACCGCTCGCCTCCCGCACCCTGGGATTCGTGGACGAGGTGTGCGGCCAATAAGCGCTGTCGCCCCGGCGGCAAAGACGATTTCGAGCAAGAGGCACGCCTGTGGGCGTCGCCTCGCAGATCCTGGCGACCCGCCCGGAAAGGACACAAGAGAATGCAGATGCAAGATGTGGATGTGGTGATCGTGGGGGGGGGCATGGTGGGCCTGGGGCTCGCTGCCGCCCTCAAGAACCGGGCGATCAAGGTGGCCATCGTGGAAGGCCGGCTGCCCGATGCAACGCTCGGTGAGACGCCGGACAACAGGGTCAGTGCCCTGAGCCTCGCGAGTCAGCACATCCTGCAAGGGGTCGGCGCCTGGGACGGCATAGTGGCGCGCCGCCTGCAGCCCTACGAGAAGATGCAGGTGTGGGAGCAGGACAGTTTCGGCCACATCGATTTCGATGCTGCCAGCCTGCGTCAGGGGGCCCTTGGCCACATCGTCGAGAACCGGGTGATCCAGCTTGCGCTGCTGGACGCCATCGCGGGGGCCAGCAATATCCAGATGCTGACCCCGGCCCGGGCCACCAGCCTGCAGTGCGGGCCAGCGGGCGCCCTGCTGCTGCTGGAAGATGGCCAGGCCCTCTCGGCCAAGCTGGTGGTGGCCGCCGACGGCGCCCACTCCTGGGTGCGCCGTCAGGCCGATATCCCGCTCACCAGCTGGGATTACGGTCATCACGCCCTGGTGGCGACGGTGCGTTGTGCCGAGCCCCATGAGGCGGTGGCGCGCCAGATCTTCACCCCCCAGGGGCCGCTCGCCTTCCTGCCCCTGTGGCAGCCCGACCTCTGCTCTATCGTGTGGTCTGTGCCCGCGGCCCGCGCCGAGGCGCTCTGCGCCCTGGATGACGACGGCTTCAACCGCCAGCTCACCGCCGCCTTTGATGGGCGCCTCGGGCTGTGCAAGGTGGAGGGGGCTCGCAGCGCCATTCCGCTCACCGCCCGCTACGCCCGCGACTTTGCCCGCGAGCGCCTGGTGCTGGTGGGGGATGCGGCCCACACCATCCACCCGCTGGCGGGGCAGGGGGTGAATCTGGGCTTGCTGGATGCCGCCGCCCTGGCGGAGCAGATCCTCATTCATCACGGCAAGGGCGCGGACATCGGCCTGCTCGCCAACCTGCGGGGCTACGAGCGCTGGCGCAAGAGCGAGGCGGCGCGCATGCTGGCGGCCATGGAGGGGCTCAAGCGACTGTTTGCGGGCAGCAACCCCCTCAAGAAGCTGGTGCGCGGGGTGGGGCTTCGCGCCGTCGACGGTCTTGGCCCCCTCAAGCAGGGCATGATCCGGGCCGCCATGGGGCTGGATGGGGAGCTGCCCACCCTGGCCAAAGGTGAAAAAATCTAATCTTACCCCGGGGTTTTAACAAAAAAACTAATCTGACAGGGCGAGATGACCCTTCGGGGTGTCAGCCTTTAATGTTGGCGAGAAGCGAAACGTTTTTCTGTAAATTGTGACGGGACGGTAAAAATCAACATTAAATCCCGCAATGGCGCGTTTTTGGCTGTTTTTATCACTGTTTTTGCCTTAGTGTCTGGTGTCAGTGAGTCGGGTGAGGATTAGTTTTTTTTGAGCGGTGCCCCGGCACGCTTGTCATATAATCCGCTCCGTTCAAGGAATCACTCCTGCCCGCCCGGGCGGGAACGAGCACAGAGCTTGTGGTCCGTAGTTCCCGACGAGCCGGGGCGGATTGCGAGTGTTGTCGCGAACGCTTAAGGAAACACAGCGATGATCCAGACTACTGTATTGCATCCGAAACACCTGGAAGCGGGTGCCAAGATGGTGGACTTCCACGGTTGGGAGATGCCCATCAACTACGGTTCCCAGTTGGAAGAGCACCATGTGGTGCGCACCGATGCAGGCATGTTCGATGTCTCCCACATGACCATCGTCGATTTGACCGGCGAGCGGGTCAAAGCCTTCCTGCAACACCTGCTGGCCAACGACGTGGCCAAACTCACCGTCCCCGGCAAGGCCCTCTACAGCGGCATGCTCAATCCGGAAGGCGGCGTCATCGATGACCTCATCACCTATTTCCTGACCGATACCTTCTACCGCCTGGTGGTGAACTCCGCCACCCGCGAGAAGGATCTGGCCTGGATCCGCCATCACGCCATCGACTTTGCCGTGAGCGTGACCGAGCGCCCCGAGCTTGCCATGATCGCTGTGCAGGGCCCCCACGCCAAGGCCAAGGCGGCCAAGGTGTTCACCCCCGAGCAGAATGCGGCGGTCGAAGGCATGAAGCCCTTCTTCGGTGTGCAGGCCGGGGATCTCTTCATCGCCACCACCGGCTACACCGGCGAAGATGGCTACGAGATCGTGGTCCCCCAAGAGAAGGCATGCGATCTGTGGCAGGCCCTGCTGGACAACGGCGTGGCCCCTTGTGGCCTGGGTGCCCGTGATACCCTGCGCCTGGAAGCGGGCATGAACCTCTACGGTCAGGACATGGACGAGTCAATCTCTCCGCTGGCCGCCAACATGGCCTGGACTCTGGCCTGGGAGCCTGCCTCCCGCCAATTCATCGGCCGCGCCGCCCTGGAAGCCCAGAAGGCCGCCGGCAACCAGCCCAAGCTGGTGGGTCTGGTGATGGAAGAAAAGGGCGTGCTGCGTGCCGGCATGCCGGTCACCTTCACCAGCGAGAGCGGCGAGACACGGGAGGGGGTGATCACCTCCGGCTCCTTCTCGCCCACCCTGGGTTACAGCATTGCCCTGGCGCGGGTGCCCCGTGATATCGGCGAACAGGCCCAGGTGGAGATCCGCAAGAAGCAGGTCACCGTGAAAGTCACCAAGCCGGCCTTCGTGCGCAACGGCCAGCCGCTGGTGTAATCATTGATTGCGGCGAGGGTTGACCTTCGCCGCCCCATTTTTGTTGAAGCGATCCAAGAGCATAAAGGAAGCACAAATGAGCCATATCCCGAGCGAACTGAAATATGCCACCTCCCACGAGTGGGTCCGTGTTGAAGCCAACGGCGAAGCCGTGGTCGGCATCACCGAGCACGCCCAGGATCTGCTGGGGGACATGGTGTTCGTCGATCTGCCGGAAGTGGGCAAGCAGGTGAGCGCCGGTGAAGATTGCGCCGTGGCGGAGTCCGTCAAGGCCGCCTCCGACATCTACAGCCCGGTGAGCGGCGAGATCCTGGCCGTCAACGAAGAGCTGGAAGGCAGCCCCGAGCTGGTCAACTCCGACCCCTACGGCGCCGGCTGGCTGTTCCGCATCAAGCTGGACGACGCGGGCGAGCTCGCCAACCTGCTGGATGCCGAAGGCTACCAGAACGTGGTGGACGAAGAGTAATGCCTCCGGGCCCTGCCAACACAGCAGGGCCCTCTTGTATGACTGCCATCCTGCGGCCATGGCGGTTGCAGGAAGGGCGCAGCCTTTGCGCCTTCGGGATGCCCTTGCCGCATTCCCCGTCTGCCCGCGGCGGACACAGAACATGAGTGGAGCCGGTATCGACCGGCTACAGGAACATCAGGTCTTGGTTATCAGGATGTCATGCCAGGACCTATTACCAGGAAATAGGGAAATGACCCAGTCACTGTTTGAACTCGAGCAAAAAACCGATTTCATCCGCCGTCACATCGGCCCGGGTGAGGAAGAACTGCGGGCCCTGCTCGCCACCGTGGGTGCCGAGAGCCTGGACGATCTGATTGAGCAGACGGTCCCCGCCGCCATCCGTCGTCCGGGGCCGCTTGGTATCGGCGCCCCCATGACCGAAGTGGAGGCCCTGGCCAAGCTCAAGGGCTATGCGGCCAAGAACCAGATCGCCAAGAGCTACATCGGCATGGGCTACCACGACACCCACGTGCCCCACGTCATCCTGCGCAACGTGCTGGAAAACCCGGGCTGGTACACCGCCTACACCCCCTATCAGCCCGAGCTGGCCCAGGGCCGTCTCGAAGCCCTGCTCAACTTCCAGCAGCTCACCCTGGATCTCACCGGCATGGATCTGGCGAGCGCCTCCCTGCTCGATGAAGCCACCGCCGCCGCCGAAGCCATGGCGCTGGCCAAGCGCATGGCCAAATCCAAATCCAACCTCTTCTTCGTGGCCGACGACGTTCACCCCCAGGTGATCGACGTGGTCAAGGAGCGCGCGGTCCACTTCGGTTTCGATGTGGTGGTCGGCCCTGCGGGCGAGGCCGTGAGCGAAGAGGTATTCGGTGCCATGTTCCAGTACCCGGGCACCACCGGCAATGTGACCGATCTGCGTTCCCTCATTGCCGCCGTCCAGGCCCAGAAGGGGCTGGCCTGCGTCGGGACCGACATGCTCTCCCTGCTGCTGCTCAAATCCCCGGGTGAACTGGGTGCCGACGTGGTGTTCGGCAGTGCCCAGCGCTTCGGTGTGCCCATGGGTTACGGTGGCCCCCACGCCGCCTTCTTCGCCACCCGCGATGCCTACAAGCGCTCCATGCCGGGTCGCATCATCGGCGTCTCCAAGGATGCCCGTGGCAAGAGCGCCCTGCGCATGGCCATGCAGACCCGCGAGCAGCACATCCGCCGCGAGAAGGCCAACTCCAACATCTGTACCGCCCAGGTGTTGCTGGCCAACATGGCGAGCTTCTACGCCGTCTACCACGGCCCGGTGGGGCTCAAGACTATCGCCTCCCGCGTGCACCGTCTGACCACCATCCTGGCGCTCGGCCTCACCGCCAAGGGTGTGGCCCTCAAGCACGAAAGCTGGTTCGATACCCTCACAGTACTGACGTCGGACAAGGCTGCACTCATTGCCAAGGCCGAAGGGCTCGGCATCAACCTGCGTGCGGATCTCGATGGTGCGGTCGGTGTGTCCCTCTCTGAAACCACCACCCGAGGCGATGTGGCCGAGCTGTTCGACCTGTTCCTTGGGGCGGGTCACGGCCTCGATGTGGAGGCCCTCGACCAGGCCGCCCAGACGCATCAGGCGATCCCGCAGGATCTGCTGCGCACCGACGCCGTGCTGACCCACGAGGTATTCAACAAGTACCACTCCGAGACCGAGATGCTGCGCTACATCCACCGTCTCGAAGCGAAAGATCTGGCCCTGAACTACGCCATGATCTCCTTGGGCTCCTGCACCATGAAGCTCAACGCCACCGCCGAGATGATCCCGGTGACCTGGCCTGAATTCGGCAAGCTGCACCCCTTCGCGCCGCTCAAGCAGACCCAGGGTTACCAGCTGCTGCTGGCAGATCTGGAAGACTGGCTGGTGAAGGTGACCGGCTACGATGCGGTCTGCATGCAGCCCAACTCCGGCGCTCAGGGCGAATACGCGGGCCTCTTGGCCATCAAGAAGTACCACGAGTCTCGCGGCGAGGGGCATCGCGATGTCTGCCTCATCCCGGCCTCTGCCCACGGCACCAACCCGGCTTCCGCCCAGATGGCGGGCCTCAAAGTCATCGTCACCGCCTGTGACAAGGCCGGCAACGTGGATCTGGACGACCTGCGGGCCAAGGCCGCCGAGGTCGGAGACCAGCTCTCCTGCCTGATGGTGACCTACCCCTCCACCCACGGGGTGTACGAGGAGACCATCAAGGAGGTGTGCGACATCGTTCACCAGTATGGTGGTCAGGTGTACCTGGACGGCGCCAACATGAACGCGCAGGTCGGGCTGACGGCGCCAGGCTTTATCGGCGCGGACGTCTCTCACCTCAACCTGCACAAGACCTTCGCCATTCCTCATGGCGGTGGCGGTCCGGGCATGGGCCCCATCGGCGTGAAGAAACACCTGGCACCGTTTGTGGCCGGTCACGCCGTGGTCAAGACCGACAAGGAGAGCCGTGACAACGGCGCCGTGTCTGCCGCCCCGTTCGGCTCGGCCAGCATCCTGCCCATCAGCTGGATGTACATCGCCATGCTGGGGGACGAGGGGCTCAAGAAATCCACCCAGGTGGCCATCCTCAACGCCAACTACCTGGCCAAGAAGCTCGGCGAGTCCTTCCCCGTGCTCTATACAGGTCGCAACGGCCGGGTGGCCCACGAGTGCATCCTGGACATCCGTCCGCTCAAAGAAGCCAGTGGCATCAGCGAGATGGACGTGGCCAAGCGCCTGATGGACTACGGCTTCCACGCGCCGACCATGAGCTTCCCGGTAGCGGGCACCCTGATGGTCGAGCCGACCGAATCCGAATCCAAGCGCGAGCTGGATCGCTTCGTGGAAGCAATGACCGCCATCCGCGCCGAGATTGCCCGGGTACAGGACGGTCACTGGAGCCTTGCCGACAACCCCCTGGTCCATGCGCCGCACACCCAGGACGACGTGATGGATGCAGAGTGGAACCGTGGCTACAGCCGCGCCGAGGCGGTCTTCCCGTCCGACGCGGTGCGCGCCAGCAAGCTGTGGCCGTCGGTCAACCGTATCGACGACGTCTATGGCGATCGCAACCTGTTCTGCTCCTGCGTGCCGACCGAGGATTACGCCAAGTAATCGCGGCGCTGATCACGGACATTTAAGTTGGAAACCGTGACATTGAAGTTGGAAACCGACCATTTAAGTTGGAAACTCAAAGGCCCTGCAACAGCAGGGCCCTTTTATTTTTTGCGGTGATTAACTGTAATTAAATTACAAAAATGATCTCGGTTAGTGAGCTCGGACATTTAAGTTGGAAACTGAAAGACCCTGCATCGCAGGGTCTTTCTATTTGCGCGGTGCATGAATTGCGCAACTGCCGGGCGTTGATTGGGCAATATAAGTGGCTTGATTTGCGTCGATGGTTCGCTCGCGGCGGATCTTTATGGCGATCATAACGATAGAGGCAAAATGCGAGCTGGCACGCTTGACGCACCTGCGCCAGTTGCGACAGACTGCCGCCGCATCATTGGCGATAACGCGAAATGTTGTGAACGTGCCGCCGCTTGCCACCCTCAGTGCCGGGCCTCTCCCGCGCGGCCCGCTGGCTTGAACGATGAATCCTGCATCCCGCTCAAGCGTCCGCGCCTTCCCGTTTATCCGGCCACTGCCCAAGGAATTGTGACTTATGACTACCTCGATAAACCAGGACGATATCAACAAGGCCCTCTGGTCTGCCTGCGATACCTTCCGGGGCACCATCAGTGCCGATACCTATAAAGATTTCGTGCTCACCATGCTGTTCCTGAAATACATCTCCGATGTCTGGCAGGATCACTACGATGGCTACAAGGCCGAATATGGCGATGAGCCGGAGCTCATTGAAGAGATGCTCAAAAACGAGCGCTTCGTGTTGCCCAAACAGGCCAGCTTCTACAGCCTGTTCGAGCGTCGTCACGAGCCGGGCAACGGCGAGCGGATCGATCAGGCGCTGCACGCCATCGAAGAGGCCAACGGCACCAAGCTCAAAGACGCGGGTAAGAGCGTGTTTCAGGACATCAGCTTCAACACCGACCGCCTCGGCGAAGAGAAGCAGAAGAACACCATACTGCGCCACCTGATGGAAGACTTTGCCAAGGATGAGCTCAACCTCAAACCGAGTCGGGTCGGCACCCTGGATGTGATCGGCAACGCCTATGAGTATCTCATCAAGAACTTCGCCGCCAGCGGCGGCCAGAAGGCGGGGGAGTTCTATACCCCGCCCGAAGTTTCCGATCTTATCGCCGAGCTGCTGGAGCCGATGCCGGGCGACACCATCTGCGATCCGGCC
Organism: Aeromonas sp. R7-2; assembly: GCF_040908105.1. Classification (NCBI taxonomy): domain Bacteria; kingdom Pseudomonadati; phylum Pseudomonadota; class Gammaproteobacteria; order Aeromonadales; family Aeromonadaceae; genus Aeromonas; species Aeromonas sp. R7-2. The sequence continues at coordinate 125,774 of NZ_JBFODC010000012.1, forward strand.
TGTGGCTCGGGGTCGCTGTTGATGAAGTGCGGCCGCAAGGTGGTGGCAAACCATGGCGAGAAGCACTACGCCCTCTACGGGCAGGAGGCTATTGGCTCTACCTGGTCGCTGGCCAAGATGAACATGTTCCTGCACGGGGAAGACAACCACAAGATCGAGTGGGGCGACACCATCCGCAACCCCAAGCTGCTGGATAAAAACGGCGATCTGATGCGCTTTGATATCGTGACCGCCAACCCGCCCTTTTCGCTGGATAAATGGGGTTATGAGGAAGCGGGGAACGATAAGTTCGGTCGCTTCAAGCGCGGGCTCCCGCCCAAAACCAAGGGGGATTACGCCTTTATCCTCCATATGATTGAGACCCTCAAACCCAAGACTGGTCGCATGGGGGTCGTGGTGCCCCACGGCGTGCTATTCCGGGGTTCCAGCGAGGGCAAGATCCGTCAGCTGCTGATCGACGAGAACCTGCTCGATGCGGTGATCGGCCTGCCAGAGAAGCTCTTCTACGGCACCGGCATCCCCGCCGCCATCCTGATCTTTAAAAAGCAGAAAGTGGATGACAATGTGCTGTTTATCGACGCCAGCCGCGAGTTCAAGGCGGGTAAAAACCAGAACCTGCTAAGTGCGGACAATATCGCCAAGATCGTTGCCACCTATCGCAACGGCGGCAATGTCGATAAATACGCCTATCTCGCCTCGCTTAAAGAGATCAAGGAGAACGACTACAACCTCAATATCCCCCGTTATGTGGATACCTTCGAGGAGGAAGAGGAGATCGATCTGCTGGCGGTGCGCGCCGAGCGGGAGCAACTGAAAGCCCAACTGACCGAGCTGGAAACTGAGATGGCCAAGTATCTGGAGGAGCTCGGCTATGGTGCCTAAAGGGTGGATTGATGGGCGAGTCGGCGATCTTCTTGAAGGTTTAGAATCGGGAGTCAGTGTTAATGGTGAAGATCGAGATTTTGTTGGTGACGTAAACGCTGTATTAAAGATTAGTGCTGTTACATATGGAACGTTTGATCCTACTGCCGCTAAAGTTATTGATGGGTTAGAGTTAGATAGAGCTAAGACAAACCCAAAACGTGGGCAGATAATTATCAGTAGAAGTAACACTGAGGAACTAGTTGGGGCAAGCGCATACATAGATAGGGACTATCCGCATTTATTTTTACCAGACAAGCTCTGGCAGACTATCCCCAAACAAGACTCGGATATGAAATGGCTAAGTTATATCTTAGCGTCAAGCCCTGTTCGCTATGCCCTGTCTAATTTGGCTACTGGTACAAGTGGCTCGATGAAGAACATCACAAAAGGCGAGTTACTAAGCCTCAAGGTGTTGATCCCTCCGCCACTGGAACAAAAGCAAATCGCCCAAATCCTCTCCATTTGGGATAAGGCCATCACCACCACTGAACAACTGCTGGCCAACAGTCAGCAGCAGAAAAAAGCCCTGATGCAGCAACTGCTCACCGGCACAAAACGCCTGCTAGATAACAATGGAGTAAGGTTTAGTGGGGAGTGGAAGCGATCAACGTTAACCGATATTATTAGATCTTTGGATTCTGGCATTTCTGTCAATAGTGTCGATGATGCATTAAATTCTGAGCACTTTGTCTTAAAGACAAGTTGTGTAGCAGATGGAATATTCAATCCAATAGAAAAAAAGAATGTAATAGACGTCAATGAAATAGGACGTTTGAAAGAACCCCTGCTTAATAACTCAATACTGATAAGTCGCATGAATACACCACAATTAGTTGGTGCAAATGCATATGTAGAATTAGCTCCAGTTAATACTTACCTTCCTGATAGATTATGGCAAGTTAAGGTAAAGCAAGATCAGGTTTCAATGCAGTGGCTTGGATTTTGGTTTTCCTCGCCAAAAACGAGAACAACTCTGTGTGATCTGGCATCAGGAACGAGTGGAAGTATGAAAAACATTTCCAAACAATCCGTCCTTGGTATGCATATAAGATTACCGCCAATCAACGAGCAACAGAAGATTGCAACAGTGCTGTCCACCGCCGCCCAGGAAATTAGCGTCCTGCAACAGAAACTCGATGCCCTAAAGCAAGAGAAAAAAGCCCTGATGCAGCAACTGTTAACCGGCAAGCGGCGAGTCAAAGTGGAGGTGGCAGCATGAAGGAAATCACCATCCATCCCCTGACCGAGAGCGAGACCGAGTGGCTGGAGCAACGGTTGCTGGATTATGGCGACGATGATTCGGTGCTGAGCTTGTCGGAACTGGACGGCTTTCTGGCCGCCATCGTCACCGGCCCCGAGCTGGTGCCGATTAGCCGTTGGTGGCCGATGTTGTGGGGCTGCGCGGTTGAGCCAAAGTGGCGATCGGAGCGGGAGATGAAGCGGGCCATGGAGCTGATCCTCGGTCATATGAATCTGCTGGCCCACACTCTCTGCTATCAGCCTGAACACTTCGAGCCGGTGCTGATGGTCAATTCCTATGCCGAGCCCCCGGTCGTGATCGCCGAGGAGTGGTGCATTGGCTATCTGCGTGGGGTGGCGCTCGGCAACTGGCCGTTATCGTCAAAAGATTGGCCCGCAGAGTTGGATACCTGGCTCGACGTTATTCGCCTGCATGGCAGCGATGACCAATTGCCACTGCTTGCCAGCCTCTCGCTGCCGGAACATCAACAGAGCGTGGCCGAAGTGGGGCCTGCCGCGTTGAAATTGCACGCCTATTTTCTCGCCCAACGGGGGCCAAACAGGGCGCCTGTCGCGGTACCATCGGTGAAACCGGTCAACGCCCCCGCCAAGGTCGGGCGCAATGATCCTTGCCCCTGTGGCAGCGGCAAGAAATACAAGCAGTGCTGTCTGCACTGATTTAGCTCTCGCCCGTGGCCGTCACCTCAGGGAGCATGACGGCCAAGGCGAATGGAGAGCATTGTCAGCATCCGCATTGCCAAAAAAATTCAAATAAACAGTCAGTTAGGGATAAACATGAAATTACAACAACGGATGGAACTGCTGGTTAAAGCGGTATGTGAAGGGATGTTCGAGCGGGAAGAGGTGATCTCGGTGGCGCTGCTTGGTGCTTTATGTGGGCAGAATATCTTTCTTTACGGCCCCCCTGGCACGGCCAAAAGCCTAATCTCCCGACGCATCGCCTGTGCATTTGCCAATCCTACCTACTTCGAGTATCTGATGAATCGGTTCAGTACTCCTGAGGAGGTCTTTGGTCCCATCTCGATCAAGGCGCTCAAAGAGGATCGATATGTTCGCAAAACCGAGAACTATCTTCCTCAAGCCGATTTCGCTTTTCTGGATGAGATATGGAAATCGAGCCCAGCGATCCTCAATACCCTGCTGACACTTATCAATGAGCACACCTTTCGCAACGGCGAACAGATCGAGCAGGCCCCACTGAAAGCCTTGGTGGCTGCGTCGAATGAAACGCCCGATGCCAATCAGGGACTGGATGCGCTGTATGATCGCTTTATCATCCGCCTGATGGTCGGGCCCATTGAGCAGTCTGATAATTTTGAACGATTGCTGGCGTGCAAACCGACCGAGGCGGCTATCAGGGTTGATGACTCGCTTATTGTGAAGGCCGATGAGTGGGCTAAATGGCGAGAGCAACTGCATGAGGTGAGTTTGTCACCGGAAACCCTGACCATTATTCGCCTGATCCGCAGTGAACTCGCCACCAAATATGACAAACTGAAGGTCTATGTTTCCGACCGCCGCTGGCAGCGGGCTACCCAACTGCTCAAGGCCGCTGCCCTCTTTAATGGCCGCAGCGAAACCAATCACAGTGATGCCTTGCTATTGCGGCACTGCTTGTGGACCCATGAAGATAACCGTGTTGCCGTTAACGATATCGTCGAGCAAGCCGTCAAGGATAGCGGTTTTGACAGTGGTATTAATCTGGCAGAGATCGATCTCAAAAAAGACTCTCTGGATAAGGAGATTCATAATGAGCTTTTTTGTTCAGATGATATTTATGATGTGGTCTCATTGAATCGTTTTGTTAAAGGTGAACAATATTTCAAAGTTAAGAATGTATTAAATAGATATGCCGGTTCACCAGCGCATATATATTTTTCAACAAAACGTATGTACAAGTCGGGGGAATTTCATCCAATTGACGAGGCTGGCAATGAAATTGACGAGCTGAATTGCGAGTTTGATAAGCAGGGAACATGTAAAATATCTTATTCTCAATATGTTTACCATAGTGGTTCATTTGAATTCAAACCAAAAGTGTTGTTTCATAAGGGCGATAAAAAACCGGATATCAACCAACGTCTGATTGACTCACTCTCATCTTCAGTGACAGAGGTCAGATCGCAGCTGAGTGCCATTTTGGACAAGGTGGAGACCTTGCAGCAGGGATATGAACAGCGTCTTGCATCCATATTTGTCCCGGTAGAAAAAGTAGCCATTGCGCTCGATGGGATTACGGAGCAGATAGGCCAACTCAAGCTGCGTATCAAAGATTGCGAACGGCTGGAAGCCTTATGCAAATAAGTCAGGTGGAGAGTGCATCGCTTCTCGCTCAAAGAGAATTCCGCGACAGCTATGGTGGATTGCTGGCTCACTCCAGCTCGCTGACCAGCCAGGTCACGCAGCACATCGAGGAGTGGAAGAGAGATACTGAGGCCGCGTTGACCAGCGAGTGTCCATTCGCCGGGCATGCCCACAAGCTGAACCATTGGCGAAGAGAGAGTGCGCTTGGCGATATATCCAAAACCTCTTTTCAAGGGGCTGTGAAGGATTATCTCGCGCTCTGTAAAGCCTGCCAGCACCCGGCGGATCCGCCATTTTGGCAAAAACAGGTTGCCGATAGTTTCGCTCAGGAGGCGGAGCTGCCGAGTGCGGATAAGGCCGTCAGTTGCCAACTGCTGGCTACTGAATGGCAAAAGGTGCTGGATAAAGCCCGCAATGGATGGGAGCTGACCCGGATCGAGCAGCTGCGTCTCCAGTTAATGGAACGATTGGAGAGCATGCTCAAGCTGTTGCAGCAGTTGCAACCTTTGCTTGAAGCGTTGGGGCTGGATCCGGGGCGGCTGGTTGATCTCTCCAGTGGCCAGCTCTCTGCCCAAGATCTGGCCCAGTTCCAGAAGTGGGCAAGCTATCTGGCAAACGACATGGGGTTGCATGCGTTATGCGACTTGCTCGGCAAGATCCGGCAGATTGAACTCTCCGAAAAGATTGAGCGGGTGAAGGTCAACCACGTTCTGGATCTCTGTCTGCCCGATATCAACTCCCGAGAGGAGATAGTGGGTATTCGGTTGGGGCGAGATCTGGAGCATGTATTACCCAGCGAGAAAGCCCTGTTGGCTGATGACGAGACCGCATTGCTGTTTGATTTGAAGTTCGTCGAGTCACGACTGATGAGCTTTGATATGGCTGGTATACAGACTCAACATCAGCATGTTGAACGAGAAGAGGAGAGGCAGGTCAACGAAGAGGAGAAGCGCGGCCCCATGATCCTCTGCGTTGATACCAGTGGCTCGATGAGCGGTGCGCCCGAGACGATCGCCAAAGCCATGACGCTATTTCTGGCAACCAAAGCGAGAGAGGAGCAACGTCCCTGTTACCTGATTAACTTCTCTACGGGTATCAAGACGTTGGAGTTGAGTGGAACATGGGGCCTTGCGTCGATAATCGACTTTCTGAAAATGTCGTTTCATGGTGGTACTGATGCGGCACCAGCCCTTGGCCATGCGTTGAAAACCATGGCCGCAGAAACCTACCAAAAGGCTGACCTGCTGATGATTTCTGACTTCATCATGGCGGATCTGCCACCGGAGACCCTGGCAAATATCGAGCAACAGCGTGGCAAGGGTAACCGCTTTTACTCTCTGGTGGTCGGCTCTGCTTATATGGTTCAGCGGCTAAAGAGTCTCTTTGATCATGAGTGGGTGTATAACCCGACGACGAGTACCGTTCATGAGTTGATCGGCTTTCAGCAAAAAATTGACAACCAGTTTGAGGCATCCCCGCTATGAAGGCCTTGCCGAAATTTCAAGAAGAATACAGCGCCAAGATCCCCGCCCTGACCCTGCTGACCCAGCTGGGCTGGTCTTTCCTCTCCCCTGAACAGGCGTTGGCGGCGCGGGATGGCAAGGCCGATCAGGTGGTGCAGCGTCAACAGCTACGCAGCGTACTGGCCGAGCGCACCTTTATGTTTGCGGGCAAAACCTATCCGCTTTCCCCTAAGTCAGTGGACAATCTGGTGAGCGAGCTGTGCAGCCCGGCCCTGAATGAAGGGTTGCAGGCGGCCAACGAGCGGCTCTATAACCACCTTCTCTATGGCATGTCGGTGACCGAATTTGTCGATGGCAAGAAGGTGAGCCCCACCATCCCCCTCATTGACTGGCACAACCCGCAAAATAACCGCTTTACCTTTACCGAAGAGTTTCGGGTTACCCGCGCAGGGGGCATCGGCTCTTCGTTTCAAGAGCATCGTCGCCCGGATATCGTCTGTTTCGTCAATGGCTTGCCCCTGGTGGTGATCGAGGCCAAGCGCCCGGATGGCAACGCCAAAAAAGGGCCGACCATCAAGGAGGGGATCTCCCAGAGCCTACGCAACCAGCGCCCCGACGAGATCCCGCTGCTGTTTGCCTACAGCCAGTTGTTGCTCTCCATCAATGGCATCGAGGGGCGATATGGCACTTGCGGTACGCCAGAGAAGTTCTGGGCCGCCTGGCGTGAGGAGGACATCGGTGATGGCGAGATGACGGCCATCAAGAATCAGCCGCTCTCATCCGAACAACGCTCTGCCCTGTTTAGCCACCGTTCCGCCGCCGATCTGGGCTGGTATCAGTCTCTGGTTGCGGCGGGCGAGCTGGCGGTCAGCGATCAGGATCGGCTGCTCATCAGCCTGCTCTCGCCGGAGCGGCTGCTGGAGATGACCCGGCTGTTCACCCTGTTTGACAAGAAGGCGGGCAAGATAGTCGCCCGCTACCAGCAGGTGTTTGGCATCAAGCGGTTGATCGAGCGTATCAACCAGAAACGCCCAGATGGCGGGAGAGAAGGTGGGGTGATCTGGCACACCACTGGTTCGGGCAAGTCGTTCACCATGGTGTTCCTCAGCAAGGCACTGATCCTGCACGACAGTTTGAAACAGTGTCGCCTGTTGGTGGTGACCGACCGGGTGGATCTGGAGAGCCAGCTCAGCAAGACCTTTGCCTCCAGCGGTGAACTCGCGGGCAAGAAAGATAAAGAGGCGGCCATGGCCACGTCGGGCAAGCGGTTAGCCGAGCAGATCGGTAAGGGCAGCGAGCGGATCATCTTCTCGCTTATTCAGAAGTTCAATTCAGCCACCAAGTTGCCGGAGTGCATCAACAAGAGCCCGGATCTCATCGTGTTGATCGATGAGGGCCACCGCAGCCAGGGGGGCGAGAACCACATACGCATGAAGCAGGCGCTGCCCAATGCCGCCTTTGTCGCCTTCACCGGCACACCGCTGCTCAAGGATGACAAGACCACCAACAAGTTTGGCCCCATCGTCCATGCCTACACCATGCAACGGGCGGTCGAGGACAAAACGGTGACGCCGCTGCTCTATGAGGAGCGCATCCCCGATCTGGAGGTCAACGAGCGGGCCATCGACAGCTGGTTTGAGCGCATTACCCAGGGGTTAAACGAGCAGCAGCAGGCCGATCTGAAACGCAAATTTGCCCGCAAGGGCGAGATCTACAGCGCGGAAGATCGCATCAAGCTGATTGCGTTCGATATCGCCAGTCACTTTTCAAACCACATCGTCGAGGGGCTCAAGGGCCAGCTGGCCTGCGATAGCAAGGCCTCGGCGGTGCTCTATAAAAAGTATCTCGATGAGGCGGGATTGTTCGAGTCGGCGGTGGTGATGAGTCCGCCCGACAGCCGGGAAGGCAACACCGAGGTCGATGAATCGACCACCCCGCTGGTCACCCAGTGGTGGAAGGAGAATGTCGGTACTCAGGATGAGCAGGTCTATTCCAAGGCGCTTATCGAGCGTTTTGCCGATGAGAATGATCCCCTCAAGTTGCTGGTCGTGGTGGACAAGTTGCTGACCGGCTTCGATGAACCAAAGAACACAGTGCTCTATATCGACAAGCCACTCAAAGAGCACAACCTGATCCAGGCGATTGCACGGGTCAACCGGCTGCACCCGAAGAAGCAGTTCGGTCTGCTTATCGACTATCGCGGCATCTTATCCGAGCTGGATACCACCATCGGCAAGTATCAGGATCTCGCTTCCCGCACCCAGGGCGGCTATGACGTTGACGACCTCAAAGGTCTCTACAACCAGATGGGCACCGAATATAAGCGGCTGCCTCAGCTCTACCAGACCCTGTGGAACATTTTCGCCGGGGTGAAGAACAAGCAGGATATCGAGCAACTGCGTCAAGTGCTGGTGCCCAAGATGGAGGAACTGGACGGCGAACTGGTGGATGTGAACCTCAAGGTGCGAGAAGACTTCTACGAGGCGCTCACGGCGTTTGCCAGTTGCCTGAAAGTGGCGTTGCAGTCGGCCTCTTTCTTCGAGGACAGTGCCTTTAGCGAGGCGGATCGCCGTCACTACAAGGAGACGGTGAAACAACTCTCCAGCCTGCGCCAACTGGTGCAGCAGGATGCAGGCGAGAAGGTGGACTACGACGAATATGCCGAGCAGGTGAAGAAGCTGCTGGATAAGCATGTGGTCGGTGTAGAGGTTAAAGAGCCTGGTGGCGTCTACGAAGTCGGCAAGATGGGCCAAAAGCAGCCAGAAGAGTGGAGCGAGAACAAGACCCGCAACGAGACCGACATCATCAAGACTCGCGTCACCCGCATGATCGAACAGGAGCTACGCGACGACCCCTACGCTCAGGAAACCTTCTCCAAGCTGCTGCGACAAGCTATCGAGGAGGCAGAGAAGCTGTTCGAGCACCCGCTCAAGCAGTACATGCTGTTTCGGGAGTTCGAAGAGCAGGTACAGGAGCGCCGCCTGAGTGACATTCCTGACGCCTTTGCTGGGCATCGCCACGCTCAGGCCTACTTTGGCGTGTTCAAGAAGGTGCTGCCTGAGGTGTTTGCCATCGCCGACAGCCAGGTACAGGACAAATGGATAAAGCTGGCCTTCGAGATCGATACGGTCGTAGATGCGTCTGTGGCCGAGCACTCCATCAACCCGCAGAACATCGAGGCGGGTATTCGCAAGCAGTTGCTGCCGCGTATGTTCCAAGAGTGCAAAACAATCGGCAGTGGTATGGAGCAGGCCAAGAAGATCGTCGAGATGGTGGTGCAGATCACCCGAGTCGGCTTGAGCGGAGTCTGATCAGATGAATGTGCCTATTCGGGTCAAGGGCGATGCTCAGCCCCAGGCTCCAGCTCCATCCTTTAGCTTTCGCTACGGCGATGAGCGGATCGCCTTCGAGCGGGTGCAACGGAGACAGGCTAGCGGAAAGGTGCTTATCAAGGTGCATCCCGATTGCCGCGTCGTGGTCTCGGCCCCGCGTGAGACGGCTGATGATGCGGTTCTCGCAGCGGTCAAGCAGCGCGGACGCTGGATCTACGAACAGTTACGCGACTTTCGCCAGCAGTTGGAGCACGTCACCCCACGCCAGTACATCAGCGGTGAGAGCCACTATTACCTCGGCAAGCAGTACCTGCTCAAGATGATCGAAGCCCCTGATTCGGTGCCGGGGGTCAAAATGCTGCGTGGCAAGTTGGAGGTGTCGGTTCGACAACGTAGCGCCGAGAAAGTTCGTGAGCTGCTGGCAGACTGGTACAAGGCCCGTGCCAAAGAGGTGTTTGCCAGACGCCTCAACGCCATGCTGGATCAAGCCATCTGGGTCACGGGCAGACCAGCACTGCGCATCCTGACTATGCAGACACAGTGGGGCAGTTGTTCCCCCCATGGCCGGATCACGCTCAACCCACATTTGGTCAAAGCACCCCGCGATTGTATCGATTACGTGATCCTGCACGAGCTCTGCCATATCGCCGAGCACAACCACAGCGAGCACTTTTACCGGCTGATGAGTCAGGTGATGCCCGGTTGGGAAAAGACCAAAGCGAAGCTGGATGGCATGGCTAATCGCTTGTTGACCTGAGTTATCTGCTCGTCAGTCACCCGCAGCCCGGCAGGCCCCCTTGCCGGGCTGAATTTTTTGGTGTGGATGCATTGATTGCTCTTCGCATGGAGCCTTTTGTAGCCAAAAACGGACATTTTTTCTGAGCGGAATCATCAATCGCTTCAGAATAATGTTCTATATCCGCCACCCGCTTATGTCAAAAAAGGAATAAAAAACTTTTACTTATTATTTATAAAAATAAATATTCGTGATTATGTATGCTTATGTGATTTTTTATAACCATATGTTTTTTAAGATAAAAAATTAAATTTTGTTGAGTGTAGTATTTTTGCCATGATAGCGTCGATAGTTATTATTTATAAAAATAAATAAGTAAAAACAACGTCTTACGTGCACTATTGCGGTTGACGACCCCCTGCCCAGTTACTAGGTTGTATGCAGGTCAGGTAGGAGTAGTCATGCAGCAAAAAACGGTTCAGCAGCCCATCGTCACCGATGCGGAGATCGCAAAAACAGCACGGTACAACCGAGACATCAAAGCTTCGGGGTATCGCCCCTGGGTCACGGTGCGGCAGTCCCACACCTACGGCCAGGGGCAGATTGTATTTAGCCACAAAACGGGTCGTGAGCATCATCTTCTCAGCCGTGGCGAGAGGGCACCATTTTTCTATTTCGAACGCGATCCAACTGTTATCGACATTCTCGAACAGTATCCGTTACCACTGCATGAAACGCTCAAAATTGCGGCATCTCTGCACATTGTCCATCCTGGTAATTACAAAGAGCGGGCGAATTATGGTGGCCGTATCCCAGCCAAAACTATGACTCAGGATTTTGTCATTATTCGGAAAACGGAGGCAGGGAAGCATATATTGGCTCCATATAGCTTCAAATATTCGGATGCGCTGGATCCGGAAATAACATCCCCCCGTGTTGTTAATCGTACAAGGGCAAAGGAGAAAATTGCCATTGAATATTGGCGTACTCAAAATATTGATCATGTGCTGTTAACGGAAAAAAGCTTCAATAAAGTACATATATATAATCTGGAATTCCTACGTGAGTGTTTTGATACGCCTGAGTATATTCAGGTATCTGAGACCATATACCTCATTATATTGGGACGTATCAAACATCACCTGATTGCCCATCCCTCAAATACCTTGTTAGTGTTGATCAAGCAGGTGGCTAAGGAGTTGAATATTTCTGACGTGCAGGTGAAATGTGTATTTCAATATGCAGTCTATCATGGTGTTATAATCGTTGATCTTACACAACGTTTAGAGTTATATAGGCCTGTGCCATTCAACGAGGTGGTTCATGCGAGTTAACCAGAAACTGATCACTAATACAAATGGTGGTTCAGAGTTTCTGATTGTCTCTATTTGTTATGACATGGGGTTGTTAGCTGTAAGTGAATTATTAGATGGGCCACCAAAACGGCCGACTAATCTATTAATCGAGAATGTCGAGTCTAATATTGAAAGTGGTGAGTGGACTCTGGCTGAACATCAATTTCCACAAGTTTTGTTTTTCTCTGATAGTGAGCTAGAACCTCAATGGATCAAGATTCGCAATGAGAGACTGGCTGTAATTAGTCCGCTGCTTAGTCAGCCTGAATTGTTACATCGCTATTTATATGGTGATGCAAGTGGTATATTGAAAACGTTGATTGAAAATTCCGGTCGAAGTAGGAAATACATTTGTGCTCAATTGAACAGTTATTTCATTTTTGGATCATTTCCAAATTCATTGCTCCCACACTATTTTAATTGTGGCAGCAACTTTCAACTGCCAGATGTGCCCTTAGGTCAGAGAGCAACCAAGAGCGGCCCAATTACGCGATATGGTACACCATATCGTGGCATTACTCGGCGAGATATTATACAGATTGAGCGCTTTTCAAAATCTATTAAATCTGGCTCGGAAGTGAGGTTGTCAGAGCTATACTTTGACTATTGTTTGAAATATGAATGTGTCAATGTTTTACCGAAGGGTGTTGAGGATTGTGACATAGCAGAACCAATTAAAATGTTACTTCATAGGGAAGATTTAATATCACCAAGAATATTTAAATATCATCTAAAAAAATTCGTCAGTAATCTCACGTTCCTGAAAAAACGAGTAGGCAGTATTAATTATTCTCGTGACCATGCAGGAAAGCCTGGTCTTGCCCGTGCGGGCCTGAGGGGGCCAACGTCACGATATGAAATAGACAGTACTATTGCCGATGTTTACATCCGTTACCCGTACAGTAACGATGAGCTACTGAGTACTGGAAGACCGGTTATATATTTTGTCGTTGATACCGCGAGCAGTATGATTGTTGGATTGCATGTCGGTTTCGACTCGCCTTGTTGGCATGGAGCAAGTCAGGCTCTATTCAATGCGATGAGCAGTAAGCAAGCGTTTTGTAGGCAGTATGGTGTGGAGATCGAAGAGGCTGACTGGCCCTGCAATTTACCATGTCGTGAATTAACGTTCGACCGGGGCTCTGAGAATACTGATACCAATATTTGCAGCCTGCTGCGCGGACTCATTGGTATCACAGTCGGTAATTTTAATGCCTATCATCGCGGGGATATGAAAGGCCAAGTGGAGAAAACTTTCGACATTATTCAGACTCTAGCGATCCCGTTCGAGGCAGGCAAGGTGGTTAAGTATCCACATAAGGAGGATCAGCACGCATCTCGTCGCCCCCTGCTGACGTATGAACAGTTCATGTATCGGCTTATTAATATCATTATCTATTCAAATAATCATCGTCAGCGCGTGACCTCGCACAACCTAGAAATGTCACGTGATGGGGTTGGTTTTACTCCTCGTGATGTATGGAACTGGGGTCTGAAAAATTCAGTGATGGTGAGGCCTGTTCCCATAGACCGCCTGCGATTTGCGCTGTTGCCAGAGGATGAGGCTACGGTGCGTGCTGAGGGGATATTTTTTCGAGGCCTTTACTATAGCAGTAATGAAATTGTTCGAATGCAGTGGCTGGATCAGGCGAAAAATCTCGGACGTTTCAAAATCAGAGTCAGGTACATAGATACATGTACTAATTATCTTTGGTTTAAAACTGAGGAGAGTGATGAGGTCTATCAGGTTGAGCTGACAGATCGCAGTGAGGCATATCGGAATCAGGTTTGGGCAAATGTCATGCATCGCCTGTATATTGTTAAACAACAATTGGCTGCGTTGGATGAGAAGAGATTCAATGCTCGCGCAGTGTTAGAAATGGACTTTCGCGAATGTGATGAGGTAATTCGAAAAACTAATCGTGGACTGAAAAAATCCACTGCAAAAAATATACAGTCAGGAATGAAAATCCATAAACAGGTCGAAGGGAACTTGCAACGTCATCATGAGGAAATGGCTATTGCTGCTGATTTAAGAAATACATGTCAGCAAGATAATTATATTAAAAAAACACCCAGTCAGAACCTTGCTGATCCGACAATATTTACAGTTCAGGAGAAATAATCATGGCCGCACCTCAATATTACCCACATCCCAATTCAAAATATCGGGGAAACCCCTATATCGAGGGGCTTGGCTTGCCGCTCTCAACGGCACAATTTTATGCGAACTGTGAGATCCCTTTTCAGTGTGATCTGGATCTTGCAGGGGTGGATGAATCGCTGCATTCATATTTTATCCGCACTGCCATTGATCAACTGGCGGAGGTTTATACCTCTCCAGATGAGGCGTACCGTTTATATGACCAGATACGACGGATGATCGAGGCTGGGTATGCTCGACGCAATCCAATTGGGGCCGATGTACGCCGAATATTAGCTGCGATTGATCGTGACAAGGCCGAGCCATGGAAAGCTTCACATGTATTGGAACTAGAATTGTCTGTTCAGTATAGCCTGTTACTGCTAGGGCTCAGTGGACGTGGGAAGAGCACGATGGTTAGGCAAATTTGCCAACAGATACCACAAACGATAGAGCATGATCGCTATACGGACCTGCATGGTCACGAAATTATTGTGAGTCGAGTGCAGGTGACCTATCTGTACATTGAAATTCATGATCGCCGTGGCCAAAAAGCACTTTTGCTGAACTTGTTAGAATCACTCGACGCTGTCACTGGTGAGAGTTATAGCCACGCCCATAGGAACCGCTCTGTTAATGAGTTGATTTCGGTAGTGCAAAAATCGTTTATCGGCCATGGGGTTGGTTTGCTGATCCTTGATGAAGCGCAGAACCTGGCCAGGTCTGCCAAGAATGAAGTGATCAGTAACAACGAGAAAACGACCATGAAATTTCTAGAGGAACTATTAAATCGAGTGGGGATCCCGTTGATGTTTGTCGGAACATTGGCCACGATGAAATTGTTTGATAGCGAAATGACGCTAACCCGCCGAGCAACTAAAAATGGATTTATGCAGTTGGTGAGCTGCGATATACATAGCTCATTTTGGCTGCGTTTTATCCGCCTGATATGTCAAACCAGATTTCTGAAAAACCAGAAAACATCAGAGGATGTATTACGCCAACATATACATTATTTGAGTGCCGGTATCCCGGCTATTGCAACCAGTCTAGTTCGCGCCACGCTATCATATCTAACCCTGCTGAAACCAACAGATCAAGATCTCTCGATCGCTGCATTGGACTTATGTTTCAATCGCGAATTTAAAATCCTCCAGCCTGCGTTGAGTGCTCTGCGTAAGGGTGATTACTACCAATTTGAGGACCTATCGCCGATGTTACTGCTCGAATCAGTGGGAAATAGTCAGGTTGTTGATGGAGACACATATTCAGCAGAGGGAGAAATCCTGCTGCAAGGTGAGGTTAAAATCACCAAAAAGCTGCCAAAAACAGAGGAAAAGAAGCTAAAAACTTTAGAGCAATTATCCCCGGATTCATTGCTGGGGCAACTCGGTTACTCTGTAGATAAGGGGCCGTGCAAATGATCCTCCATCGGTTGGAGTTGCTACCTGGTGAGCATTTAGGGGCGGTAGTTGGCCGGATGCATGTGCTGAGCACGCACGGGACGTTTACTGCAACGGCCCAGATGCTGGGGCTGAGCAGCCCACAAATCCGTCCCCATCGTTTATGTCATCCCGACGATCCTGTCCTCGATACCCAATTTCGGGCCCGACACGTTCAACGTGCGTGGCAGGATCACTCTGTCGGCAATTATTTAGCTTCTTTTTTGACTCCGGATGAGCAGAGGATAGTGGCATCAGCACTGGCGGGCCGTTCCCAGCTTCGGTTACGGGTGACTGGCCTGCACAATGTACAACACCAATATTGGCGCTGGTGCGCAGACTGTATTGCCGAGGATTATGAGCTCTATGGTATGCCCTACTACCACCGAGATCATCAACTACCAGGAGTGTTCCATTGTCATCGGCATCAACGCGGTTTGTCTGGTCACTGCGCAGGCTGTGGTTTTTCCGCCAAATTGTTGTCGGAGCAACTGATCCCGCCCTACGACAGCCTCTGTTCCCATTGTGGACACTGGATGGGGGGATACGATGGTCATTTTTCCGAGCGGATGCACGAGATTGAGTTGGCGTCGCTGGCATTGGCCCAGTCCACGAGCACTCTCACCCTGTGTGCACTAACTCAGCTGGTGACTGATTCGATGGGCATCTCGGGCGAGGCGATGCGCACGGTCAAAAGTATCAAAACGATCAATGCGTGGTTTCAGCAGATGGACTCGCAATGTGATCCCCTGGCACTTACTGCGTATTTCACCAATAGTGGGGGGCCAGGTCAGGTATGGCAATTACCCCCACAGCTGCGCAATGCACGGGGCTACCATGAGAAGTCAGCCCGAGATCCGTTGCACCCTCTGGCCCACCTAATGATGTTGCAGCATGCAGGCGTCGATCTGGTGAGGCTCTTGGGATCTGAGGGGTGATCGGTGTTGACCTCGGTGATCCCCACCTATATCCCTGGCGAGTCGGCCTACAGCTGGGTCAGCCAGTATTTTGTTCATTCGGCATACAGTGATCGAAACCATTTTTGTAACCAGCTATTCCACTGTCCTGCTGTTCGGTTGCATCCGGCATTACCAGGCCATATTGAGGCGGCTGCCCAAGCGGCGGGGGTGGATCCGCAATACCTGCTGCACCACGGCTCGGCCTTCCCATTGTTCGCCCTGACGCTGAACAATAAGCACCAAGTCCACGCCCTGGCTGCCGCTATGCTGGGTGAGGGGAGGGGAATAATGGCCCTGTCAGGACAAGCCGCCAGTAAACTGAGCAAACTGAGGGTCGGTGGCGCTTGCCTGAAATGGTGTCCGGCCTGTCTTCTAGAAGATGAAAAGCAGTTCGGTGTGGGTATTGGCATACGGTACACCAGTTGTATGGGGTCACGGCCTGTGCCAAGCATGAGCTACGATTGCAAACCCTGGCGGCCAGTGCGGGAGGTATTGATCGGCGACTGCTAATACCGGATCCCGAGATACCCTGTGGACCATCGCGTCCATCTGAACAGGAAATCAACATTTCTACATATATCACCGCTATGCATCGGTATCTGTGCGTCCAGTCGCCAACGGAGTCGCTAGCGGAGCTGTACCAGCGATGGCTCGGGCAACAGGGCTATCTGACGGCCAGAGGCCATCTGCGTAGCCAGCCCCTGTTGCAGGCCATGACGGAGTTCTGGCAGGGGTTGTTTGCCGATATAACGCCAACAGTGCCACCGGGGCTGGCCAACTATCGATACGTCTCGGGGCTGGTGCATGGCAACCGCAATCACCACTACCTAAAGCATGCGATGTTGATGGCGTTTGTAAGCCGTAGCCCAGCGGAATTTTTTTCTATCAGTAGCCCACCTACGGTGCAGATACAATCCACTACGCCTAGCGACGGGCAGCTATCAGAAACAGCAATACTGACATTGTTGGTGAAGCGGGTTCCCATGCGACAGATTGCCTGCCAGACCGGATACAGCATCGGCTATATCAAACAACTCGCCCTGAGACACAATCAACCGGTTGATCACCGTGCCAAGCGCATTACAGCTGAAGTTGAGCGGGGAATATGGCGTCAGGCGTTCATGGGGGGAGCACGGCAGCAGATCGCGTACAGTCATGGCGTTTCTGTCGGGGCGGTCGAAGCCATTATTCAGAGCCACCAGGGGCTGTCTGACTGGCGACGGCATTTGAGAAGGGTTAACCGTCTACGTGAGCACCGTGTAACGGTGGCTGCATATTTGGCACAGCATGCCGATGTCAGTCGAGGCTGTGTCGAACAGGTGTGTAGAACCGCATTTACTTGGCTCTATAAACATGATCGTGCCTGGTTGTATCAACAGTTACCTGCCGCCAAGCGAGCAGTTCACCATCCCAGTGTGGATTGGGAAGAACGGGATAGGAAACTGGCTGAGCAACTGGGGCTGCTGGCCGAGCAGGCAAGTTCTCTATCTGCATTGGAACGGGCAGTCGATAGGCCAGACTGCCTGAGGAAATACAAAACACGTCTACCGCTCAGTTACGCATTGGCTGTGCGGCTGGTTGCGGCGTATGCCGCTCAACATCCTATGCCCTGATGCTCGCCGTCGATACCTATACAGGTTCTGATATCAGGCATCACAACGAGGAGTATTGCCATGAAGGTCGAAGCAATCGTTCCTACCACACAGGTCGTCGATATTTTGTGCGATGTCTGTGGTGCTAGTACTACTAAATCGCTCGGTACGCAGGAATTCGGCACGCTGGAGGCTTGCTGGGGTTATGGTTCGCAGCACGATGGTGAACGATATCAGGTACACCTATGTGAAGGCTGCTTTTTTGGGGCGCTGGCCAACCTGAGACAGGAGCATCGGTTGATGAATATGTTTTCGGATGATTATCAACCCGCAGACCCTGATCAATTTGGGAAAATTGAAGGCAATCGAGAGCTTATCTAACCACGATTTGAGTGGTTGTGTTGATCGGCTCATCAAGTGAGCCGATTGGTCGAGGTGATCGGCTCATCAAATGAGCCGATTGATCGGGGTGATCGGCTCACCAAATGAGCCTATTGTTGGTGCTTTATGGTCACGTATGAACTGTTAATCAACAGGGGATGCCATGCCTAATCCGGCCGACAAGATCGATAACTGCCTGCGCTCCCATAGGCGTAGTAATCACATCGGCCGGTTTTTCACCACCTAATCCCCACGCAGAGCGGGTGAGCCATCTCATCGTTTTAGCAGTATCTCCCCGGTGTAGGGATATGGCTGCGTCCACTGCTAAGGCTGCCCAGTAAACGCGATCTCCCTGAGCTGTCGATAAGCGATTGCCCCGTTTTATTTGGCGATTCAGTGTGTCTCGGCTAATGCCAATCATCTGGCAAATTGTTCGGGTATTAGACCCCAATAGCTTGCTCAGTTTGACGACGATCTCAGGAGATACACCAGACACTATGTGCTGATGTGCGGCTAGCCAGTTACGTGGTAGACCGAGCGACTCCAGAACAGATAGATTGCTGGTTGGGGGAGATTGCTCTACATGAGTCATTATGAGTCTGCGCCTCCGTCTGGGGGTTGTTGATGGCAGCCCAATGCGAATCATCACTCAGGAGTTCATTGGGTCATCATCTAGTTTGGGGCATTTCGCAAGCCGTTGGCTACAAAATTGACATCATGATGTAATTATATATAAATCAATACTTTAAGTTAGCCAACCCCGATTGGCTCAGTTATCGTTCAACACAAGTGTGCACCAATCAGTTGATGGTATCCATATGGCAGCCATCGTGCGCTCAATCTGTTCCCTTTCTGGCGACTATTGCTGCGAATAGAATCAGTCTATGCGCGGCCCTACAACCTATAAACATTCAATCCTCCAGAGCTGCCATGGCCCCAGGGGTAGAGAGGCCGCACAGGCGTGTGCCAACCTATGAGAGGTGTCATCTGATGACGAAAGTTTTCGTCTAGTTTCCGCTTTGCCGCCTGGCATCTCGCCCGAGCAGGACTATCGTCTGCCGGTGGCGAGTGGGTCATTGCGCTAAACCGATCAAAATGCCCGCTTGGCGGCCTTTCTTGTGGCAAACCAGAGCGGCCACCTCGCTGAGTCAAACTCACCAGCGATTTGTCTTAAACTTTCATCCCGATCAGGCCCTACCGAGCTTCGACAGAGGGTGTAAAAGTGGCGCTACATTACTATTTGGCTGCAAAGCGACCATTTTGCTAAGCGAACTCTGCCATTCAACATAATGGGCATTAGATGCGGCGATTTGGGAGAGGCGAACGGCATATCGGCCTGACTGATAGCGAGCATGACCCACTAGAGTCTTTCTGCGACGGTACACTCGGTCAGATTGGCAGCGAGGGCATTGAACAGTGATAGTGGCTATGATTCAGCAATCGGTTTCAAAAGCCGCCATAACACACAGAAATCAACTCATTGGCGGCACCACTGCGTTCTGGTTAGCATTTTGGATCAGGATGAAATATTGCTTCATGGTGGAAAAATTTATGCAGATGCCCTCAAAAATAGAGCATAAAGCACGCAAGTGCTCTGTGTATTAAGGAGACAGACTATGACAGGGAAAATAGATGGATTGACAGTTTTGAAAGAAGGTGTGCGCTATCACCAATGGATTAGTGGGATACAGCCACCGCTTGAAGGTGTCTCGTTACCTATACTTGCGGATATCGCGCTTCGTAGCAATAAGTACCTACACTTCCTACGCCGAACTCAGGGAATCGAACTTTATAAAGGCGGTGATAACGAAGGATTTCCTATTGTTCAGAGTACCAATCTCAGATACTTCAATAAGGAGAAGGTAGACAAGCCATTGGCTGTGACAGGCATGCGCAACTTTAATCTGACGGAATTATTACCCAGAAATCCTGTTGCAGAGATCTTAATTTATTTCCACGACACGGATGGAGATGATTACGATTACATAGCACAGGAATACAAAGTTCAGCGTGGAACGGATTATAAAAGTGGGCCTGCATCAGGGCCGTTTGATATGAAATTCAAGATCTATCAAGTGAACATAAAACGACCAGAAGGTGATGTGGCCGAATGGCTACAAGGTGAAGTTGTTCGACTGAAAAACACTTTGGATGGCCTAGATCACGATACGCAAAGCCTTCGCTCGTGGGCAGAAGCTGGTATCAATATGAGGGTCATCTGCGGTGGTTCCCAATGCTGCCCTGTTGGCCTCGTTGAAAGTCGAGAACTACTTGTCCTAGCAAACAAAGGACTGTCTCTCGATGACGTCAGGCAAAAGCTCAAATGCAAAGCCTGCGGAGCACGATGCCGAGACATTCTTCCAGTGTAGAGATCAGACGCATGGTGAATAAGGGGCGATGGGGAAATACACTATTATTTATTATATATTCGATAGGGATGAAACTGTTACGATATTATGTTGAGTGTTATTTTCAATTAAGACGGTGTGCCGTGGTGTTTTTGATTGTGTTGATTGGAGGTAAATATGAAATTTGAATTTAAGGTTATGCCTGCCAATAATCTATGGATGAATGTTGAAGATGCTAAGTCATCGGATGATGAAATCTATGAAAGGTATTTAAATGCTCTATATGAAGATCTTGTACGTATTGATGATCTTGTGGTTGAGCGGATAAGTAAAGATGTGTTTTGGATTGAGACTAAATGCTCATATGAGATGGTAAAAGAGTTGATTAGACCTGTGTTGGGCTCCAGTCTCATAGATGTCTTGCGTTATGACCACCTAAAGGAACTGCCTGTATGATTGTGTATAAGGGGCGGTTACGTTAATTGGCCGCCTTTTGTAATTAAGTTACATTTGCCTGTCACGTCGAGAAGAGCTTGGTTTCCAACTTCAATGTCCTGTTTGCTTGTGGAGCGGGTGGAAAATCTCTTTTAAGTTTCCAACTTAATTGTCACTTTGGATGTCGCTAAGATATTGAAATTTTTGACTCACAAGTTTCCAACTTAGTTGTCCGTGATCATGCGGGCAGTGCAATTAACCGAAATGGACTTGGGTCATACCAGGTCCATTTTTTTATCGGGTGGATATGACAGGGGATAACCTCTTTTTAGCCTTCGTACTTA
Organism: Aeromonas sp. R7-2; assembly: GCF_040908105.1. Classification (NCBI taxonomy): domain Bacteria; kingdom Pseudomonadati; phylum Pseudomonadota; class Gammaproteobacteria; order Aeromonadales; family Aeromonadaceae; genus Aeromonas; species Aeromonas sp. R7-2. The sequence continues at coordinate 146,792 of NZ_JBFODC010000012.1, forward strand.
TAAGGAACAGAGATGGAAATATCACGGAATGGCATCATTCTGAATGTCGAGCGTTATGAGGAGTGTGTCGCCTTCTACCGCGATCTGTTTGACTTACCGTTAATGTTTAGCAGGAACGAGGGAGAGTTTAGGCTGAGCTGTTTGGCGCTAGGTAGCAGTTACCTGATGATTGAAACCGGTGGAACGGCAATAGATGAAGGTAAATCAATTTTGGTTTGCCCAACGAAGATCAGATTCAATGTGCCGGATATGGCGGCTGCACTTTTGCGGGTACGTGAGTTCGGTCTAACAGCTGAGATTATTGAGAACGATTGGGGAGTGACCATCAATATTCATGATCCGGATGGTAACAGGGTAGGCATCCGGGATGAGGTTGGCTTTGTCCGTCAGTTATGTGGATCAGATGTCTAGTACTCAATGACCGCCTAATCAAGAGTCCGGATTTAGTGGACAACTACACTGACAGCCAATACGCACAAGGCCACCCCCAGGGGTGGCCTTGTTGTGTGTGGCGCCCGTGCGAACGGGCTACTCGCCCCGGCGCACCGCCTCGATGGTGGCAATGTCAATCTTGCCCATCTGCATCATGGCCTCGAAGGCGCGTCTCGCTGCCTCGGGGTCGGGATCGCTTATCGCCTCGGTGAGGACCTGAGGGGTGATCTGCCAGGAGATGCCCCACTTGTCCTGACACCAGCCGCACTCGCTCGCCTGACCGCCATGGTCGATGATGGCGTACCAGTAGCGATCCGTCTCGGCCTGGTCCTGGGTGGCCACCTGAAACGAGAACGCCCAGTTGTGGCGGACCCCGGACCCGCCGTTGAGGCCGAGGCAGGGGATCCCCATCACCCTGAACTCGACCGTCAGCACATCCCCTTCCTTGCCGGCGGGATAGTCGGCCGGGGCCCGGTGTACGGCACCGACGGCGGAGTCGGGGAAGAGGCTGGCGTAAAACCGTGCCGCCTCCTCGGCATCCCCGTCATACCAGAGGCAAATCCTGTTCTTGACTGGTCTCATTGTGTCGCAGCTCCATCCTGGTGTTTGTCCTTCGACGCCCGTGAGCGGGCGCCCCGATGGGTATCCTGCCGCCCGCAGCGCCTGCTGCTTCGCTGGGTGGCAAGCCAGCCTGTACGCCGTTTGCCACCCGCTTGGGGCTTGCATGATGGGGTCAAGTGTAGTGGCATGGGGATCCTGGTCACCAGGCCGGGAGCTGGCATGAAGGCCGCATCAAGAGAGGAGTCTGCCATGGACAGTACCCAGCGATTCTCGACCCGGGTCGAAGCCTATGTGAAATATCGACCCGGTTATCCCGCCGCCATGCTGGATTTTCTGGCAAGGGAGCTGGCCATGGGGCCAGAGGCCCAGGTGGCGGACATCGGTGCGGGCACCGGCATCCTGACCGCCCTGCTGGCCCCCCGGGTCGCGCGGGTCTGGGCGGTGGAGCCCAACGACGATATGCGGGCAGCCGCCAAACGGCTGCTCGCCCAGGTGGGGAACATCGGCTGGCTGCACGGCAGTGCGGAAGCCACGGGCCTGCCCACGGGGGCGATGGATCTGGTGACGGTCGCCCAGGCGTTTCACTGGTTCGATCGCGCGGCTTTTCGGCAGGAGTGCCAGCGGCTGCTCAAGCCCGGTGGCCAGGTCGCCCTCATCTGGAATGACAGGCTGACGAATACCCCGTTTCTCAAGGCCTATGAAGAGGGGCTGCACGCCTACTCGGGGGATTACGAGGAGGTCAATCATCGCAACCTCGGCGAGGCGGATTTTCGCGCCTTCTTCACCGGGGAGTACCGGCTCGATCGCTTCGAGAACAGCCAGCTGTTCGATCTTGACGGGGTGCTTGGACGGCTCAACTCCTCCTCCTATGCGCCTGTGGCGGGCACGCCGGCCCACGATCAGATGACGGCGCTCGTTCGCCGCGAGTTTGCTCGCCATGCCGTTGACGGCAAGATAGCCTTCAACTATTGCACCCTGGTCTACAGTGGCCGGGTGTAGCACCGTTCAGCGCTGACATCCGCAGTGAAAAGGCCCCCGCCAGTGATGGCGAGGGCCTTGTTTCATTTTGGCGGTCTGTATCCGGGCGATGCGAAAGAGACCGTCGCGCGGCGAAGGGGCGGTATCAGCCCTGATCGATGCCGAGAATGGCCATGGCCTTGGCCAGTGTATCGACCGATTCCTGATGCTTGCCCGCGTTGTGCAAGGTCTCTCCGTCCGCTCTCAACTGTTTTACCTCGGCCAGTTGCTCGGCACTGAGGGCGGGGCCTGCGGCCAGGGCGTCGTCTATCTTCTTCATGTCCATGGGGCAGTGGAAGGCGAGGGCGCTGCCGCAAAAGAGCAGGGCGGCCAACAACAGCATGAGTCTCATCTTTCGGATCTCCATGTGGGGTTCCCGTCAAGCATAGCCCCGCAGGGGGAGGGCATTCGGGTTGAAGGGGGCGGGAGGCAGGGGCTACCATGACCCTTTTGCTGCGAGGAGGCTCCATGGCACTGACAAGGTTGCTGTCCCCCCTGACCAGTCTGGTGATCTTCATTCTGGGTCACGGTCTGTTCAATACCCTGCTGACGGTGCGTCTCTCCGCCGAGCAGGTGTCCGCCCAGGCCATCGGTCTGGTGTCGGCTGCCTATTTCGGCGGCCTGGTGCTGGGGACCTTCATCAATGCCCGCCTCATCATCCGGGTGGGCCATATCCGGGCCTATGCGGCTTACGCCTCCCTGCTCTGTTTTCTGTTTCTGCTGCACGGCATGGTGGTGGAGCCTGTCACCTGGGCGGCGCTGCGGCTGATCGGGGGGTTTGCCACCGGCGGTCTGTTCGTGGTGCTGGAGTCCTGGATGCTGGTCTCAAGCACCCCTGCGAACCGGGGGCGGTTGATGTCCCTCTACATGATCCTGCTGTACGGCTCACTCGCCCTGGGCCAGCTGCTGCTCAAGCAGGTGGACCCCATGGTGCTGACGCCGTTCGCCCTGTGCGCCATGGCGGCGACCCTCTCCGTGGTGCCTTTGGCTCTCTCCCGGGTGGCGACGCCGGCCATGGTGGCACCCCAGCCGGTGGGAGTGCTGGAGCTGGTGCGCCTCACTCCGGCGGGAATGGGCAGCAGCTTTACCTCGGGCCTCATCCTCGGGGCCATCTATGGGCTGTTGCCGCTCTATTTCACCGACAGCGGCGCCTCCCTCTCCCAGGTGGCGGACATGATGGCGCTGGTGATCCTGGGGGGGATGTGTCTGCAATATCCCATCGGGCGTGCATCTGATCGTTACGACAGACGGTTGGTGATCCTGCTGCTCTGCGCCCTGCTGACCCTGATCGCGTTGCTGATGGTGCTGCTGCCGGAGCCCTGGCGCGAGCCAATCGAGGGGACTCTTGTCTTCCTGCTGGGGGGCATGGCGTTCTCCATCTATCCCTTGAGCCTCAGCCATGCTTGCGATGAACTGCGCCCGGATCAGGTGCTGGGGGCAAACCAGGGGCTGCTGCTTGCCTACAGCCTGGGAGCCATGACGGGTCCGCTGCTGGCCCCCTTTACCATGGCGACGTTCGGACCACAGGGGCTGTTCGTCTACTTTGCCCTGTGCGGTCTGCTGCTGTCGGCCTATCTCGGCTGGCGCAGGCGTAAGCGAGCCCCCATTCCGCTGACGGAGCATCAGGTCTTCATGCCGGTGCCCCCCAACACCCCCATGACGGCGGAGCTGGAGCCAAGAACGGATCTGGAAGGGGAGGCAGTGCCGGCGAGCTATGCCGCGCCTGATGCAGAAGAGAGAGCGGTGAGTGAAGAGGGGCAGGAGAGGGACGCGCCGCAAGGGCGTTGAAGGCTGCCGACCCAACGACAGGGATAAAAAAACCGACTCCAGGGAGTCGGTTTTTTGTTGAGCGGCGGTTATCAGGCGGTCACGGCATCGGCCTGGGTAGCTTGTGCTTCCGGCGCCGGGTTGCGAATGAGGTAATCAAACGCACCCAGGGCGGCGGTGGCACCTGCCCCCATGGAGATGATGATCTGCTTGAACGGTACCGTGGTGGCATCCCCTGCGGCATAGACGCCGGGCAGGGAGGTGGCACCCTTGGTGTCGATCTCGATTTCGCCAAAGCGGGTCAGGGCCACTTCGCTCCCCTTGAGGAACTCGGTGTTCGGCACCAGACCGATCTGGACGAAGATGCCGGCCACCGCCAGATGCTTGATCTCGCCGGTGGTGCGATCTTCGTAATCCATGCCCACCACCTTGCTGCCGTCGCCGATCACTTCGGTGGTGCGGGCGCTCATGATGATGTCGATATTGCCCATGGAACGGGCCTTCTTCTGCAGCACGTCGTCGGCACGCAGGGTATCGGCGAACTCCACCACGGTGACGTGCTCGACGATGCCGGCCAGATCGATGGCCGCCTCGATGCCGGAGTTGCCGCCCCCGATCACCGCCACCCGCTTGCCCTTGAAGAAGGGGCCATCACAGTGCGGGCAGTAGGCCACGCCCTTGGTACGGTACTCGAGTTCACCCGGCACGTTCAGGTCGCGCCAGCGGGCACCGGTTGCCAGGATCACGGCGCGGCTCTTCAAGGTGGCGCCGGAGGCGAGATCCACGTTGACGTAACCATCCTTGCTGATGGCGGCGGCACGCTGCTCGGTGATCACTTCCACGCCGTACTGCTTGACGTGCTGCTCCAGGCTGGCTGCCAGCTTGGGGCCCTCGGTGTAGGGCACGGAGATGAAGTTTTCGATGCCGACGGTGTCCATCACCTGGCCACCGAAACGTTCGGCGACAATGGCGGTGCGAATGCCTTTGCGGGCGGCATAGATGGCCGCGGCGGCACCGGCCGGGCCACCGCCCACCACCAGCACGTCATAAGGCGCTTTTTCGCTCAGCTCTTGCGCCTTGCGCTCGGCAGCGCCGGTGTCGAGTTTGGCAACGATCTCTTCCAGCGAAATGCGGCCCTGGCTGAACGGCTGACCGTTCAGGTAGACGTTCGGGACCGCCATGATTTGACGCTCGTTCACCTCATCCTGGAACAGGGCACCGTCGATCATGGTGTGGGTGATGCCGGGATTCAGGGTGGACATCAGGTTCAGGGCCTGTACCACGTCCGGACAGTTGTGGCAGGAGAGGGAAATATAGGTCTCGAAGTGGAACTCGCCCTTGAGGTTCTTCACCTGCTCCAGCACGGCCGGATCGGCCTTGGAGGGGTGACCGCCGCTTTGCAGCAAGGCGAGCACCAGGGAGGTGAATTCATGACCCATGGGAATGCCGGCAAAGTGCACGCGCGGGGCCTGGCCCTGGGGCGCGATGCTCATGGAAGGCTTGCGGGCATTGGTGCCATCGGTCAGGGAAATTTTGGGGGACATCTCGGCGATCTCGCTGGCCAATGCCAGGAGTTCGGCGGATTTGTCGCTGTCATTGCCGGACACGCTGATCTCGATGGGATTGACGATGTACTGCAAGTAACCGTTGAGTTGTTGTTTGAGGTTGGTATCTAACATGGTCGAATTCCTTCTTGCTGAATGCGGGTCGGCACGATGACCGGATACAGAAAACAGAGGTCCACACAGCAGACCGGCGCATTTTCTGAGGGCCGTAAACAAGACCGGCCCTTGAACGGGCCGGTCTTCAGAGCGGGGAGGCTTAGATTTTGCCTACCAGATCCAGGGACGGGGCCAGGGTGGCGTCGCCTTCTTTCCACTTGGCCGGGCACACTTCACCCGGGTGGGAAGCAACGTACTGGGCAGCCTTGACCTTGCGCAGCAGTTCCAGTGCGTCACGGCCGATGCCGCCAGCGTTGATTTCAACGATCTGGATGACGCCTTGCGGGTCGATGACGAAGGTACCGCGGTCAGCCAGGCCTGCTTCTTCGATCATCACGCCGAAGTTGCGGGTGATGGTGCCGGTGGGGTCGCCGATCATCGGGTACTGGATCTTCTGGATGGTGTCAGAAGTGTCGTGCCAGGCCTTGTGGGTGAAGTGGGTGTCGGTGGAGACAGCGTAGATCTCGACGCCCAGCTTCTGGAATTCGGCGTAGTTGTCGGCCAGGTCGCCCAGCTCGGTCGGGCAGACGAAGGTGAAATCAGCCGGGTAGAAGAACACCACGGACCACTTGCCTTTCAGGTCAGCGTCAGACACCTGAACGAATTTGCCATTGTGGTAGGCGGTGGCGTTGAACGGCTTGATTTCAGTGTTGATGTAGGTAGACATGTATTTGCTCCTTGGTGATGTACATATGCCTGTCTGGTGTTGAAGAGTCGTGCCAGACGAGGCGCTTAACTTTCGATGGAGTCATCATAGTGACTTTTTCTAATCGGTCAAAGCCACAATTTTGAATCACATAAATCTATTTATTAGATAGACCATCACAACTGTACCTAACATGAATATCTCAGGCCTTCGGAGATAACTCATTGTCGAAGTTCAATTTCTGTCCTGCATGTCACATTTTCAAGGGCTGGGCCGGATTTGTTTTCATTGCGTGAGCAGAGAAGGGGGCAGACGAGGCGGCGCAGTAGAAAAAAGAGGGATAAAAAAATCCCGGCGCCGTCGCACAGACAGGGCCGGGTCATCAAACAAGGAATGGCGATAAATATGCTTTACAGCAAAGACTAACTACGGGGTGTGCAAACTTGCAGACATATGAAGAGAAGATGGCGGGTGCACAATCCTCATCTCCTCTTCGGCAACCATTGCATGGTGAGCATCATAGTGTGATGAATGTCACAACGCAAGTTTTGTGGTGTAATTTTACAGTCAAATTGAAAGTGTTTCACTTAAATAGCCGTTAAATTAGGCTGAAAACGCTTTTATTGTAATTTTATTACGGTTCTTTAAGATCAAAAGTCGGTTGGGGGCTCCTGCTCCTCCATCAGCTCCAGCAGATTGATGGCCACGGCGATGAAGTCCGACTCGGTGACGATGCCAACCAGCTTGCGCCCCTTGAGTACCGGCAGACAGCCATATTTGTGGCGCTGCAGATACAGGGCCGCCTCCTTGATGCCGGCGTGGGGATCCACGCTCGCCACCTGACGAGTCATGATCTCGTCGAGCTGGACGCTGTCGGTGAACTCCGCCTCCCGCTCGGGGTTGATCAGCAGCAGCTTGGATTCACGGGTGGCCAGGATGTCCGAGAGGGTGACCAGACCAAGCAGATGCTGGTGTTCATCGACGATGGGAACGTGACGGATCCGCTCCTGCTGCATCAGCTCCATCGCCTGCTTGACGCTGTTTTCCGGACCCAGGGTAAAGGGGTGTTCAGTCATGATCTCGGAGAGGGTCATCATGGTGGGCCTCCTTGTGTGTCTGCTTCCACCCTAGCCCAGCCCCCGTCGCCAGAACATGATCGGGGTCAATACAAAACCTTAAAGGTTTTTTAACGGGCCCAGCCTCACAAAATGGCCCGCTATCCCTTGTCTTCCTTGGGTTTTTAGTCTTTTGGGTTGCCTTGGAAGAGGGGGATAACTAGACTAGCCGCCGATTCCCCCGAGGTGAAAGATGCAAGTATCCGATTTTCATTTTGATCTGCCAGACGAGCTGATTGCCCGCTATCCCATGGCGGAGCGTACCGCTAGCCGCCTGCTGCAGCTCGATGGTCAAACCGGCGCCCTGCGCCACGGTCATTTTGTCGATGTGCTTGACCAGCTCAACCCCGGCGATCTGCTGGTGTTCAACAATACCCGTGTCATTCCGGCCCGCATGTTTGGCCAGAAGGCCAGCGGCGGCAAGCTGGAGGTGTTGGTGGAGCGCATTCTGGACGAGCACAGCGTGCTGGCGCACGTCCGCTCGTCCAAGTCCCCCAAGCCAGGTACCCGCCTCCTTCTGGATGGCGGTGCCGACGGCGTGCCCGTCGAGGCCGAGATGCGTGCCCGTCACGACGCTCTGTTCGAGATCCACTTCCTGGACCCGCGCCCTGTGCTGACCATTCTGGATGCCATCGGCCATATGCCGCTGCCTCCCTATATCGACCGTCCCGACGAGGATGCCGACAAGGAGCGCTACCAGACCGTCTACAACCAGAAGCCGGGTGCCGTGGCGGCGCCGACCGCCGGTCTGCACTTCGACGAGCCGCTGCTCGAGCAGATCCGTGCCAAGGGCGTGGAGATGGCCTTCGTGACCCTGCACGTGGGGGCGGGCACCTTCCAGCCGGTGCGCGTCGACAAGATTGAAGATCACCACATGCACTCGGAATACGCCGAAGTGCCCCAGGAGGTGGTGGATGCCATCGCGGCGACCCGCGCCCGCGGCGGTCGTGTGGTTGCGGTGGGGACCACGTCGGTGCGATCCCTCGAGAGTGCGGCCAAGGCGACCCTGGCCCAGGGCAAGCCGCTGGCGCCCTTCTTCAATGACACCGACATCTTCATCTTCCCCGGTTACGAGTTCCAGGTGGTCGATGCCATGATCACCAACTTCCACCTGCCCGAATCCACCCTGATCATGCTGGTCAGCGCCTTTGCCGGCTATGACAACGTGATGGCCGCCTATCAGGCCGCCGTGGCGGGACAGTACCGTTTCTTCAGCTACGGGGACGCCATGTTCGTCACCCGTCGCCGGGTGCAGGGTTAAGCCTTGCCCTTCAGAAGTCGTTCAGGCTCTGCTTGTCAGTATGCCGGCCGGCTTCATATTACCGGGCCCCTCGGGCCCTTTGTTGTCAGACTGTTTCTCTGACTGAATAGAGGTAGCAATGAAATTTGAATTGAAAACCACCGATGGGCGTGCCCGTCGCGGTCAACTGGTGTTCGAGCGTGGCGTGGTCCAGACCCCGGCCTTCATGCCGGTCGGCACCTACGGCACCGTCAAGGGGATGACACCGGAAGAGGTGCGTGAGACCGGTGCCCAGATCCTGCTTGGCAACACCTTCCACCTCTGGCTGCGCCCGGGTCAGGAAGTGATGCGCGCCCACGGCGATCTGCACGACTTCATGAACTGGCAGGGGCCCATCCTGACCGACTCCGGTGGTTTCCAGGTGTTCAGTCTGGGGCACATCCGCAAGATCACCGAGGAGGGGGTGCACTTCCGTCATCCCATCAACGGCGAGAAGATCTTCCTCGACCCCGAGAAGTCCATGGAGATCCAGTACGATCTGGGTTCCGACATCGTGATGATCTTCGACGAGTGCACCCCGTACCCGGCCACTTACGAGGAAGCGCGCAAGTCCATGGAGATGTCCCTGCGCTGGGCCAAGCGTTCCCGTGACAAGTTCGATGCACTCGGCAACAAGAACGCCCTGTTCGGCATCATCCAGGGTTCTGTCTACGAACCGCTGCGGGATGTGTCGCTGGACGGTCTCCTTGAGATCGGCTTCGACGGTTACGCGGTCGGCGGTCTTGCCGTGGGTGAGCCCAAAGAGGACATGCATCGCATCCTTGACCATGTCTGCCCGAAAATTCCGGCCGACAAGCCGCGCTACCTGATGGGGGTGGGCAAGCCGGAGGATCTGGTGGAAGGGGTGCGCCGCGGTATCGACATGTTCGACTGCGTGATGCCGACCCGCAACGCCCGCAACGGTCATCTCTTTACCACCGATGGCGTGGTCAAGATCCGCAACGCCAAGTACCGGGAAGACACCAGCACCCTGGATGCGGACTGCGATTGCTACACCTGCAAGAACTACACCCGTAGCTATCTGTACCATCTGGACAAGTGCAACGAGATCCTCGGTGCCCGTCTGAATACCATCCACAACCTGCGTTATTACCAGCGCGTGATGCAGGGTTTGCGGGACGCGATCGAGCAGGGTAAATTAGACGACTTTGTAACTGAGTTTTACCGTCGGCAAGGGAAGCCTGTGCCTCCACTGGCTGAAAATGACGTGAAATAACAACGACATATAAGTTAGTATTCAAATCTACATCAATAAGAGGTTGTTAAATGAGCATTATCTCCAAGGCGTATGCAGAAGGCGCGGCTCCGGCAGCACAGGGTGGTGGCATGGAAATGATCATCATGCTGGCCGTGTTCGGTCTCATCTTCTACTTCATGATCTACCGTCCCCAGGCCAAGCGTGCCAAGGAGCATCGCAATCTGATGAGCTCCCTCTCCAAGGGCGACGAAGTGCTCACTTCCGGTGGCCTGGTCGGCAAGATCGCCAAGGTTTCCGCCGACAGCGACTACATTGTGCTGGCCCTGAACGATCAGACCCAGGTCACCATCAAGCGTGACTTCGTCTCTGCCGTTCTGCCCAAGGGTTCTATCCAGTCCCTCTAATCTCCCGAGGAGCACAGCGTGTTAAATCGCTATCCGCTGTGGAAATACCTGATGGTGATCGTCGTGATCGCCATCGGTTTTCTATATGCAGCCCCCAATCTTTACGGCGAAGACCCGGCCTTGCAGGTCTCTGCCAGCCGTGGTGCCGAAGTCAAACTAGAAACCCTCGATCAGGTGAAGGAAACCCTCGACGAGGCGAAGATCCCGGTCAAGCATGCGGCGTTCGAGCACGGCTTCATCCTGATCCGTTTCAACAACACCGAAGACCAGCTCAAGGCGCGCGACATCGTGGCCAACAAGCTGGGCGACAATTTCATCACCGCCCTCAACCTGGCACCGTCGACCCCCGCCTGGCTTGAGGCCATCGGCGCGGCGCCCCTGAAGCTCGGTCTTGACCTGCGGGGCGGTGTGCACTTCCTGATGGAAGTGGACATGGCCGAAGCGCTGGCCAAGCAGCAGGAACAGATGGTGCAGGATTTCCGCGCCGAGCTGCGCACCCAGAAGATCCGCTACTCCGGTGTACGCCGGGTCGGGGATCAGGTGCAGGTGGTCTTCCGTGACGAGGCCGATCAGGCCAAGGCACTCTCCTTCCTGCGTCGCCAGAATGCGGATCTTGTCTTCACCACCGACCAGAAAGGGGATGACTTCATCCTGCTGGCCAGTCTGAGCGAAGCCAAGGTCAAAGAGGTGAAGAAGTATGCCCTCGAGCAGAACATCACCATCATCCGCAACCGGGTGAACGAACTGGGTGTGGCCGAGCCGTTGGTCCAGCAGCAGGGCGGCGAGCGTATCATCGTCGAGCTGCCGGGGATCCAGGACACCGCCCGTGCCAAGGAGATCCTGGGGGCCACCGCGACCCTGGAGTTCCACATGGTCGATGAGGCTGCCGATATCCAGGCCGCTGCCGCAGGCCGCGTGCCGCCGAGCTCCAAGGTCTACAACGATCGCAACGGTCGTCCCGTGGTACTGCAAAAGCGCGTGATCCTGACTGGTGACCACATTGTGGGTGCCCAGTCCGGTTTCGATGAATACAGCCGTCCCCAGGTCAACATCAAGCTCGATGGTCAGGGTGGCAACAAGATGGCCAACTTTACCAAGGACAACGTTGGCAAGGGCATGGCGACCGTCTTCATCGAGTACAAGCCGGTGGGGCAGCCTGGTCCGGACGGCAAGCGCAAGTTCCGCAAGCAGGAGGAGGTGATCAACGTCGCCACCATCCAGTCTCGCCTGGGTAGCCAGTTCCGCATCACCGGGATCGACAACGCCAACGAAGCCCACAACCTGGCGCTGCTGCTGCGTGCCGGTGCCCTGATTGCCCCCATCCAGATCGTCGAAGAGCGCACCATAGGCCCGAGCCTGGGTCAGCAGAACATCGACAGCGGGATGGAAGCCATCGGCTGGGCCATGCTGGTGATCGTGCTCTTCATGGGGATCTACTACCGTGCCTTCGGCTGGGTGGCCAATCTGGCGCTGACCATGAACCTGGTGCTCATCGTCGGTATCATGTCGATGATCCCGGGGGCCACCATGACCCTGCCGGGCATCGCCGGTATCGTGTTGACGCTGGGGATGGCGGTGGATGCGAACGTGCTGATCTACGAGCGTATTCGTGAAGAGATCCGCAATGGTCGCGGGGTGCAGCAAGCCATTCACCTGGGCTTTGATCGCGCCTTCTCCACCATCGCCGACTCCAACATCACCTCGCTCATCACCTGCGTGATCCTGTTCGGTATCGGTACCGGTGCCATCAAGGGCTTCGCCCTGACCCTCGGGATCGGCCTGACGGCGTCCATGTTCACTGCCATCACGGTATCCCGCGCCATCATCAACCTGGCCTGGGGTGGACGGCGCATCGACAAGCTGCCGATCTAAGGAAGAGACATGTTTCAAATTCTACATTTTGAAAAGCCCATCCCCTTCATGCGTTTCGCCAAGCTGGGTATGGTCCTCTCTGCTCTGGTAACGGTGCTCGCCCTCTACGTTCTGTACGATCGTGGCCTGAACTGGGGGCTGGACTTCACCGGCGGTACCACCATCGAGGTGGGGTTCCAGCAGTCGGTGAGCCTGGACAAGATGCACGAGGCGCTGGATCAGCAGAAGATTGACGGGGCGACCCTGCAGTTCTTCGGCTCCAGCCGTGATGTGCTGGTGCGCATGGCCCCCCAAGAGGGCGTCAAGGTCGAGCAGCAGGGCAACGAGGTCCTGGCGGCCGCCAAGCTGGTCGACGAGAGCGCCGTGCTCAAGCGTGTCGAGTTCGTCGGTCCCTCCGTGGGTGACGAGCTGGCCACCGACGGTGCCCTGGCCATGCTGGCCTCCATCATCTGTATCCTGATCTACGTGGCGGTGCGCTTCGAGTGGCGTCTGGCCACGGGGGGCATCCTCTCCCTGGCTCACGACGTGATCATCACCCTCGGCATCTTCGCCTACTTCCAGTACGAGTTCGACCTGACCGTGCTGGCGGCGCTGATGACGCTGGTGGGGTACTCCCTGAACGACACCATCGTCGTGTTCGACCGGGTGCGGGAGAATTTCCGCAAGGTACGCCGTGGGGACACCGCGGAGATCATGGATCTCTCCATGACCGAGACCCTGAGCCGGACCATCATCACCTCGGGGTTGACCTTCGTGGTGGTGGTGGCGCTGCTGCTCAAAGGCGGGCCTCTGATCCACGGTTTCTCCATCGCCATGGTGATCGGGGTGGCCTTCGGGACCTACTCCTCCATCTATGTGGCGAGCGCCTCAGCCATGTTCCTCGGGATCAAGCGGGAGCACATGCTGCCGACCCAGGTGGAAAAAGAGGGCGCGGATCAGCAAGAGATCCTGCCGTAACAGACAAGGGCGCCGCAAGGCGCCCTTTCTCTTGTGGCCGGGGTGAGTCATGATGCTCCCCACAACCCAGCATCCATTACCCAAAGCAAGGAGCAAGCCCATGCAACACAATCCCCGTTTTCTGGCCCTGGTAGAGGTCATCCGCCCGCAGGTGCAGGAAACCGATGTGCACCAGATCAAGCGCTGGCAGGATGAGGGCCGAGCATTTCATCTGATCGACGTGCGCGAAGAGAGCGAGTGGGCCAGGGGCCATCTGCCGGGGGCCACCTATCTCGGGCGCGGGGTGATAGAGCGTGACATCGAGACCCGGTATCCGGATCCCGACACCGAACTCTACCTCTATTGTGGTGGGGGATTTCGCTCCATCCTGGTGGCGGATAACCTGCAGAAGATGGGTTATTCCCGGGTCGTCAGCGTCGATGGAGGCTTTCGCGGCTGGAGCGATGCCGGATACCCTGTCGAATCCTGATTTATTTGAGGGAGAGGGGCTGCGCCACATGACAAACGGCCCCGTGATCTTTACCATATGCGGGGTCAAGCGTAAGCGTCGGAGTGTTCATTGAACGTCAGGATAGGGATTGGATACCTCACGGGTATCCTGTTGTTGCTCCCCTTGTGGGGTTGCAGCAGTAGCAGTCAGGTAAAAGCGCCTCAAGTTCCCAAGCCGCAACCCGCTTCACTGGTATTGGCGACCCCCTTGCAGGTCTCCTACCAGAGCGAGTTGGCGTTGGCGCGACTCGGGCAGATGCTCAGTGAAATGGAATTGACGACCGAACAGCGGGCAGAACTCTTCTATGAGCGTGCCGTGGTGTTTGACCGGGTGGGCTTGCGTTCCCTGGCGCGACTCGACTTCAACCGCGCCCTGCGGGAGAAGCCGGATTTTGCCGAGGCCTACAACTTCATCGGTGTCTATCTGGTTCAACAGCAGAACTACGACGAGGCCTATGAGGCGTTCGACTCCGCTCTGGAGCTCGCCCCGGATTACGACTACGCCTATCTCAACCGGGGAATCGCGCTCTATTACGGCAATCGCCCCGAGCTTGCCGCGGCGGATATGAAGCGCTTCTACGAGGCGCAACCAGAAGACCCTTATCGGGTGATCTGGCTCTATCTGGCCGAGCAGAAGCTCAACGGACCGGCGGCCATGAGCCGGATGCGCGAGCGGCTCAACAAATATGACGACGACGCCTGGAACTGGGATCTGGTGCGCCTCTATACGGGCGACATCAATGCCACCCAGTTGATGAGCAACGTGGTGAAAGGGGTCAAGGACAACAGGGAGCTCGCCGAGCGCCTGTGCGAGACCTACTTCTACCTCGGCAAGTTCGAGCTGGCCAAGGGTAACCGCAAGGAAGCCATCAGCTACTTCAAGCTGGCGCTGGCCAACAACGTCTATGACTTCATCGAGCATCGCTATGCCTTGCTGGAGCTGGAACTGATGGCGCGCAAGCCCCAGCCACCCGGAGCCCAGGGCAAGAGCGGCAAAGCGTGACTAAACGGGTTTGAACCCCATGAAAAAGGCCTCTTGACGAGGCCTTTTTGCTGTCTGGTGACACGGGTTGTACCGCTACTCCACCAGGCTCATGCCGGGGATCTGGCGCCAGTAACCGTTGCAGTCCCGCTCCTGCTGCAGGGGCAGGGGGGCCATCCCCTGTTCGTTGGCCTTGAAGCGCTCCAGCATCGTCAGGGTCTCCATGCCTTCGGGCGAGAGGCGCACCACATCCACCAGCCCCTCCATCCCCTTGAGCTCGTTGCCCAGGTTGTAGCAGTAACCGGACTGAGTCTGGATGCCGTTGAGGTTGAACACCTTCTGCCCCTCGCGGCTGCTGGCAAGTCGGCCGGTGGGGTAGTGGATGCAGGCCAGTTCGCAGTTGTCCTTGGGCCGGTCGAGGGAGCGGGCGGTGAAGCAGCGTGCCGAGTAGGCGAGCGGCAGATGACCATAGGCGAACACCTCCACCTCGAACTGCTGGCGCTCCCTGCCCAGATCCTGATTGAGCTGCATCAGCCAGTCGCGGGAGAGCTCCACCGGCATCACCCAGCGCTGCATTCCCTGTTTGAGCAGCATGCGCAGCACGTCGGCGTTGTAGGCGTTGATGGCGGGGCCGCAGACGAACGGCAGCCCGGCTTCACTGGCGAGCTGGACGGCCCCCAGATCGTTGGCCTCGATCATCAGCGCGCCGTTGTCGACCAGCCGCTTGACCTCCTTGAGCTCGGAGGGGGCAGAGATCAGCGCCAGCGTGGAGAGCACCGCCTGCCTGCCGGAGCCCGCCACCTGACGGGCGAGGGCAATCCAGTCATCCACTTTCAGTTCGCGCCGCTTGCTGCAGACGGTTTCCCCCAGATAGACGATGTCGGCCTGGCTGGCGGCGGCCGCCTGATAGAAGGCCTGGGTGTCGGCCTTGGGCCAGTAGAAGAGCAGGGGGCCGAGAGAGAATTTCATGAACAGGGCTCCTTATTGCCACTGGCGATGATAGGCACCGAGGGTGGTCTGGCTCCCCTCGGAGACGCGGGCGAGCTGGGCATCCCACTCAGCCTTGACTTGATAGGCCTCGGGGTTGGCCTGATAGGCGTCGATGGCGGCGCGCCAGACCCGGGTCACCTGCTCCACATAGGCGGGGCTGCGCTGGCGCCCCTCGATCTTGACCGACTGGATGCCGGTCTGGAACAGCTCGGGCAACAGGCCGAGGGTGTTGAGGCTGGTGGGCTCCTCCAGCGCGTGATAGGTCTGGCCATCCACCTCGAAGCGGCCCTTGCACAGGGTCGGGTAGCCGGCATTTTCCCCCGGGCCGTAACGATCGATCAGCACCTCGTTGAGGCGGGATTCGAGGCCGCTCGGGGTCTCCTCCCAGCGTACGAACTTGGCCGGTGAGCAGGCGCCGACGGTGTTGGGGCTCTCGCCGGTCATGTAGGAGGAGAGGTAGCAGCGCCCCTCCGCCATGATGCAGAGGCTGCCGAAGGCGAACACCTCAAGGCCGACGTCGGTCTCGCGGGCAAGCTGCTTCACCTGATGCATGGAGAGCACCCTCGGCAGCACCACCCGGCCGACGTTGAAGTGCTGCTGGTAGAAGCGGATGGCAGCGGCGTTGGTGGCGCTGGCCTGGACCGAGACATGCAGCTCCATGTCGGGATGGCGGCGGCTGGCATAATCGAGCACGGCGAGATCGGCGATGATCAGGGCATCGGCACCGAGCGCCACCCCTTTGTCCACGGCCTGCTTCCAACGGGCATCGGAGCCCGGGTGGGCAAAGGTATTGATGGCGATGTGCAGCTTGCGGCCATGCTGGTGGACATAGTCAACCGCTCTTTCCAGCTTGCTGTCGGTGAAGTTGAGCCCGGCGAAATGGCGGGCGTTGGTGTCATCCTTGAAGCCGATGTAGACCGCATCGGCCCCGTTATCCACGGCTGTCTTCAGTGCCGGCAGGCTGCCTGCCGGGCAGAGTAATTCCATCGGGTACGCTCCGAGAGGGCAAAAATGCAAAGTGGCCCGATTGTATTCATGCTTGCCCTCCCGCTTTTTGACCTGAGGCAGCTTTAGGTGGCTTTACCCTTCTTGAGGTAAGTGGACACAAGTTTGATTTTCAACAGGATCTTGCCGAAGGGGCTGTGCTTGAATGCGCAAAAAACTGGGAGTTTATCGTGTTTCAACATCTGCAACGTCGCCTGGTCGAACAGGCACCCCGTCTCTTGCGCCACCCCCTCAAGCTGGTGCCCTTCCCTTTGCAACAAAACCTGATGGAGGCCCTGCTGGGCAGGGTGTTCCGGGAGGCCATCGAAGAGGGGGAATTTGCGTTTCTTGCGGGCAAGTGGCTGAAAGTGGAAGTCAGCGATCTGGGGCTATGCTGGTTTATCAGCGAGCGGGAGGGAAAACTGGTGGTGGCAAGGAAGTGTGAGCACGCCGATGTCTGTTTCAGCGGCAATAGCCAGGATCTTGTTCTGATCGCCGGGCGCCGTGAAGACCCGGATTCCCTCTTCTTCCAGCGCCGGCTGAAGATAGAGGGGGATACCGAGTTGGGCCTGGAGGTGAAAAATCTGATGGACAGCCTGGATCTGGACGGGCTGGGATTGATGAAATACCCCTTGATGGATCTGGCGACCTTTATCGAGCGGGCCCGCGAGACGCACGTGCCCACTGCCGCGACAATGAGCTGAGCCGTTTTCTTGCCCGAGTGCTGCGGAACAGGTGAACTTGAGCCGCAGTACCCCACTGTCAGCGTGACCACGCAGGGTGGGGATGTATCATCTGCCTGTTTGTGCAGAAATGCCTGGTCGGAAGCGGTGCCAAAATAGCGATTGGTTATGTTACAATTGCGCGCCATTTTTGACTGAAGATTGACTGGGCATGTTGGATCAGATTCGTATCGTGTTGGTAAACACCTCTCACACCGGCAACATGGGATCCGCGGCGCGGGCCATGAAGACCATGGGGCTGACTCAACTGGTGCTGGTCGATCCCCAGGCCCAGCCTGATGAGGAGGCCGTCGCCCTGGCGGCGGGGGCCAGCGATATCCTGGCTCGCGCCCGAATCGTGCCGACCCTGGACGAGGCCATTGCCGACTGTGGTCTGGTCATCGGCACCAGTGCCCGTTCCCGGACCTTGAGCTGGCCCATGCTGGATCCCCGTGAAGCGGGCGAGAAGCTGGTTGCCGAGGGCATGGAGCACCCGGTCGCGCTGGTGTTTGGCCGTGAACGCGCCGGCCTCACCAATGACGAACTGCAAAAATGCCACTTCCATGTGGCCATTCCCGCCAATCCAGAATACAGCTCCCTCAATCTGGCCATGGCAGTGCAGACCCTTTGTTACGAGGTGCGGATGCGCTGGCTGGAAGTACAGAACCAGGAGCATTCGGCCCCGGAGGATGAGCGGGTCGAGTACCCCAGCGCCCAGCAACTGGAAGGGTTTTATCAGCATCTGGAGCAGACGCTGCAAAAGACGGGGTTCATTGCCGATGACCATCCAGGCCATGTGATGAGCAAACTGCGTCGTCTGTTCAATCGGGCCAGACCCGAAGCGGTGGAGTTGAACATCCTGCGGGGCATTCTCACCTCTGTCCAGAAGTCCAGGGCACAGGATTAATCCCGACTGATTTACTCAAGCATATACTTGACTGATTTAGTCGGGTATGTGACCATATGCCACATATTGATTGGTTCGCAAACGGTAAGGCATATGAGACTGACCTCAAAAGGACGTTACGCGGTGACAGCCATGCTCGACGTGGCGTTGCATGCAGAGCAGGGGCCTGTGCCCCTGGCTGATATTTCAGAGCGCCAGGGCATCTCCTTGTCCTATCTGGAACAACTGTTTGCCCGTCTGCGCAAGCATGGTCTGGTGAGCAGCGTACGTGGTCCCGGTGGCGGCTATCGCCTCGGTCTGGCCCCTGGCGAGATCTCGGTCGGTCAGGTGATCACCGCGGTCGATGAATCGGTCGATGCGACCAAGTGCCTCGGCAAAGGGGGCTGCCACGGTGGTACCCAGTGCCTGACCCACTCTTTGTGGCGGGATCTGAGCGAGCGCATCTCCAGCTTCTTGGGGGATATCACCCTGGCCGAGCTGGTTGGTCAGGCCGATGTGCGCCGTATCGCCGGCAAGCAAGATGAACAAATGAAGACCGTGTTGTCCCTGGTTGATCGGGCCGAACGCGGTGATGTGAGCTTGAAAGTCCAACTATAAACGTGCTTTCCACGACGAGTCGCTGTGTGACCCCGTCGTAACGGAGAAAAAGATGAAACTGCCTATTTACCTTGATTATTCGGCAACCTGTCCGGTGGACCCGCGTGTCGCAGAAAAAATGATGCAGTGCCTCACCATGGACGGCCTGTTCGGCAACCCAGCCTCCCGTTCCCACCGTTTCGGCTGGCAGGCCGAAGAGGCGGTGGATCTGGCCCGTAATCAAGTGGCAGAGCTGATCGGCGCGGACCCGCGCGAGATCGTCTTTACCTCCGGTGCGACCGAGTCCAACAACCTGGCCATCAAGGGCATCGCCCATTTCTACGCCGGCAAGGGCAAGCACATCGTCACCTCCAAGACCGAGCACAAAGCCGTGCTGGATACCTGCCGCCAACTTGAGCGGGAAGGCTATGAGGTGACCTACCTCGAGCCCATGCCCAATGGCCTGTTCACTCTAGAGCAGATCGAAGGCGCCCTGCGTGATGACACCATCCTGGTCAGCATCATGCACGCCAACAACGAGATCGGGGTGGTGCAAGACATTGCTGCCATCGGCGAGCTGTGCCGTTCCCGCAAGATCCTGCTGCACGTGGACGCCGTCCAGAGCGTGGGCAAGATCCCGGTCGACGTGGAAGCGCTCAAGGTTGATCTGCTCTCCATGTCCGCCCACAAGGTATACGGCCCGAAAGGCATTGGCGCCCTGTATGTGCGCCGCAAGCCCCGTGTTCGTCTGGAAGCCCAAATGCACGGCGGTGGCCACGAGCGCGGCATGCGCTCCGGTACCCTGGCAACCCACCAGATCGTCGGCATGGGGGAAGCCTTCCGCATCGCCAAGGAAGAGATGGCGAGCGAGAGCCAGCACATCATGGCCCTGCGCCAGCGTCTGTGGGATGGCATCAAGAACATCGAAGAAGTCTATATCAACGGGGATCTGGATCAGCGTGTACCGGGTAACCTGAACGTCAGCTTCGCCTATGTGGAAGGGGAGTCCCTCATCATGGCACTGAAGGATCTGGCGGTCTCTTCCGGTTCTGCCTGTACCTCGGCCAGCCTGGAACCTTCCTACGTGCTGCGCGCCCTGGGTCTGAACGACGAGCTGGCACACAGCTCCATCCGTTTCAGCATCGGTCGCTTCACCACCGAAGAAGAGATCGACTACGCAATCAAGCTCATCTGCGACTCCATCGGTCGTCTGCGCGAGATGTCCCCCCTGTGGGAGATGTTCAAGGATGGCGTCGATCTGAACACGGTCGAATGGGCACATCACTGATCCTTGCCAGCATGGCAAGGGTCTGGTGAACAACGGAATTAGCAGGAGTTAGATATGGCTTACAGTGAAAAAGTAATCGACCACTACGAGAATCCCCGCAACGTCGGTGGTTTTGACAAGAACGATCCCAGCGTCGCCACCGGCATGGTCGGTGCACCGGCCTGTGGTGACGTCATGAAGCTGCAACTGAAGATCAGCGACGATGGCATCATCGAAGATGCCAAGTTCAAGACCTACGGCTGTGGTTCCGCCATCGCCTCCAGCTCCCTGGTGACCGAGTGGGTCAAGGGCAAGACCCTGGACGAAGCGGCCGGTATCAAGAACACCGACATCGCCGAAGAGCTGGCGCTGCCGCCGGTGAAGATCCACTGCTCCATTCTGGCGGAGGATGCCATCAAGGCCGCCATCGCCGATTACAAGCAGAAGAAAGGTCTTTAAGGTCCGGAGAGCAGTATGGCCATAACCATGACAGATGCCGCAGCGGCGCGGGTTTCCTCCTTCATGATCAACCGGGGCAAGGGTATCGGCCTGCGCCTCGGCGTCAAGACGACCGGCTGTTCTGGCCTTGCCTATGTGCTCGAGTTCGTGGATGAGCTGGCTGCCGAGGATCAGGTGTTCGAGCAGAAAGGCGTCAAGATCATCGTGGATGCCAAGAGCCTGATCCACCTGGATGGCACCGAGCTGGACTTCGTGAAGGAAGGCCTCAACGAGGGCTTCCAGTTCAACAACCCGAATGCCAAGGGCGAATGTGGTTGTGGCGAAAGCTTCAGCGTGTAAGTGGTTCGATTGACCGATCGCCCATGTTTGCAACGCCTCGCAGCCACAAGGGTGAGCCCTGTTGCGGCGAGTCTCTTGTGATCAACACCTTGCTCATCAACACAGTGGTGTGGACGCCAGTCCATGCCACTGCTTTCAAGTTCAAGACGAGTGTGGTTGCACTCCCAGCGCTATTGTCTGAGGACGAAGGATGAATCATTTCGAGCTGTTCGGGCTGGCTGAGGGCTTCGAGCTCGATACTCGCCAACTGGCTGACACCTATCGTCAGCTGCAGACCCAGTTCCATCCCGATCGTTTTGCGACTGCCCCCGAGCGGGAGCAGCTTGCTGCCGTGCAGCGTGCTGCCCAGATCAACGATGCGTTTACTACCCTCAAGGCCCCCTTGCGCCGAGCCGAGTACCTGCTCTCCTTGCGGGGCACCGATATTCGCGGCGAGCAGCAGACACTGCAAGATCCTGCCTTTCTGATGCAACAGCTGGAGTGGCGAGAGCGGCTGGCTGATCTCAAGGGCGATGCCGACCCTGAGGGGGCCATCAAGGATTTTCGCCAGGAGATCAGGCATGATCACCAGGCGTTGATGCAACGGCTGACCGACTCTCTCACCAGGGGTGAGGATCTGCAGGCGGCGGATTGCGTTCGCAAGCTCAAATTTGTCGACAAGCTCCTCGAGGAGCTGGAACGATTCGAAGACTCGCTGTTCGAGTCTTGACCCTCTAACGCAGGAATTGTGATTACCCATGGCATTACTGCAAATTGCCGAGCCAGGCCAGAGCGCCGCACCTCACCAGCATAAACGTGCCGTCGGCATCGATCTTGGCACCACCAACTCCTTGGTCGCCGCCGTGCGCAGCGGCCAGGCCGACACCCTCTGTGACGAGCAGGGGCGTGATCTGCTGCCTTCCGTGGTCCATTACCAGGCCGATACCATCCGGGTTGGCTTCGATGCCAAGCGTGAGGCGGCCCTCGATCCCCACAACACCATCGTCTCGGTCAAGCGGATGATGGGCAAGGCGCTGGCCGACATCGATACCCGCCAGCAGCCTTACGAGTTCGTGGCTACCGAGACGGGCATGCCCCAGTTGCGGACCCGCCAGGGGCTGGTCAATCCGGTGCAGGTCTCGGCCGAGATCCTGAAAAAACTGGCCGAGCGCGGTGCCGCGTCCCTCGGGGGAGATCTCGACGGCGTGGTCATCACGGTGCCCGCCTATTTTGACGATGCCCAGCGTCAGGGTACCAAGGACGCGGCCAGACTGGCCGGTCTGCACGTACTGCGGTTGCTCAACGAACCCACGGCGGCCGCCATCGCCTATGGCCTCGACTCAGGCCAGGAAGGGGTGATCGCCGTCTATGACCTGGGTGGCGGAACCTTCGATATCTCCATCCTGCGCCTGCATCGCGGGGTGTTTGAGGTGATGGCCACCGGTGGCGACTCGGCACTCGGTGGTGACGATTTCGACCATCTGCTGGCGGACTGGCTCAAAGAGCAAGCCGGGTTGTCCGGTCAGCTCGATGCCCGTACCCAGCGCGAGTTGCTGGATGCGGCGGCCAGCATCAAGCACGGCCTCACCGATGCCGATGCCGTTGTCTGCGCCTTTGCCGGCTGGCAGGGTACCGTCACCCGCAGCCAGTTTGACGAGCTGATCCAGCCCCTGGTCAAACGCACCCTGCAGGCCTGTCGGCGCGCCCTGCGCGATGCGGGTCTCGAGCAGGAAGAGGTACTGGAAGTGGTGATGGTCGGCGGCTCGACCCGGGTGCCGCTGGTGCGCGAGCGGGTGGGCGAGTTCTTCGGCCGCACGCCATTGACCAGCATCGACCCCGACAAGGTGGTGGCCATCGGTGCCGCCATCCAGGCCGACATCCTGGTGGGCAACAAGCCTGATGCCGAGATGCTGCTGCTGGACGTCATCCCGCTTTCCTTAGGGTTAGAGACCATGGGCGGCCTTGCCGAGAAGGTGATCCCGCGCAATACCACCATTCCGGTGGCCCGCGCCCAGGAGTTCACCACCTTCAAGGATGGCCAGACCGCGATGGCGATCCACGTGGTGCAGGGGGAGCGCGAGCTGGTGGCGGATTGCCGCTCCCTGGCCCGCTTCACCCTGACCGGCATTCCGCCCATGGCGGCCGGCGCCGCCCATATTCGCGTCACCTTCCAGGTGGATGCGGACGGTCTGCTGTCGGTCAGCGCCATGGAGAAATCCTCCGGCGTGCAGGCCGAGATCCAGGTCAAGCCCTCCTACGGGCTGGGTGAGGATGACATCCTCAACATGCTGAGCGCCTCCATCGCCAATGCCCAGCAGGACATGGACGCCCGCATGCTGGCGGAGCAGCAGGTCGAGGCCGACCGGGTGGTTGAGAGCCTCAACGCCGCCCTGGCCGCCGATGGCGAGGCGTTGCTGAGCCCCACCGAGCGGGCCGAGCTGGATGCCGCCATCGCCCATCTGCTGACTATGCGCAGCACGGGCACCACCAATCAGATCAAAGAGGCCATCGAGGCTGCGGACGCTGCCAGTGGCGAATTTGCAGCCCGCCGGATGGATGCCTCCATCCGCAAGGTACTGACCGGACAAAACGTCAACAAGGTGTGATATGCCAAAACTGATTATTCTGCCCCATCCCGAGCTCTGTCCGGACGGCGCGGCCCTCGAAGGTGCGACCGGTGAAACCATTCTGGATATCGCGCTGCGCAACGGCATCGAGATCGAGCACGCTTGCGAGAAGTCCTGTGCTTGTACTACCTGCCATTGCGTGGTGCGGGAAGGGTTCGACTCCCTCGAGCCGAGCGACGAGCTGGAAGACGACATGCTGGACAAGGCGTGGGGGCTGGAGCCGGAATCCCGTCTCAGCTGCCAGGCCAGACTGGCGGATGAGGATCTGGTGGTGGAACTGCCCAAGTACACCCTGAATCTGGCGTCCGAGCGCCACTGATGACCCCTTAATTACACATGAGTGAATTGCGCGTGCAGCATCTCATGGTGCAGTAATGATATGGTGAAGGCCGTGACCCTTGAGGGAGCGGCCTTTTTTGTGCCCGTGATTTCCCTATTCGTTGATGAAAGTGCCAATAAAAAGGAAGCAAGAGAACATGGCTGACATGATGAACGTAAGGTTGTCGTCCCAGGCTGCCGCCGCCCACTGGGGCGAGGGTGCCCTGCTCAGTTTCAACGGGGACGAGGCCCATCTCCATCTGGCCGCTGGCCAGGAGAAGGAGGCGCTGCGCGCCATCCAGCGGGGGGCCAGACGCCTCGAGTCGAGCGGCATCAAGCGCATCAAGCTGGTGGGCGAGGGGTGGAATGGGGAGCGTCGTTACGCCTTTGCCCAGGGCTTCTATACCGCCAAGGGGGTTCGCGAGCTCGACTTCGGCGAGCAGAGCGACCAGGAGGCTGCCGAGCTGGCGGCTTTGCTGAAAGCGACCCACTGGGTGCGCGAGGTGACCAACGGCTGCCCGGAAGCTATCTACCCCATGAGCCTGGCGGAGTCCGCTCTGCTGCTCATTCGCAGCCTCGGCGGCGACAAGGTGACCGCCCGCATCACCGCTGGCGAAGCCTTGCGTGAATCGGGTCATATCGGGGTCTGGTCGGTGGGCCGTGGCAGCGAGCGCGAGCCGGTGCTGCTGGAGCTCGACTACAACCCGACCGGGGATGCCAACGCCCCTGTGGTCGCGGCGCTGGTGGGCAAGGGGATCACCTTCGATTCCGGCGGCTACTCCATGAAGTCCTCCGACAACATGCTGCCGATGAAGTCCGACATGGGCGGCGCCGCCATGGTGACCGGCGCCCTGGCGCTGGCCATCAGCCGTGGCCTGAACAAGCGGGTCAAGCTCATCCTCTGCTGCGCCGAGAACCTGGTCTCCGGCCACGCCTTCAAGCTCGGCGACATCCTCACTTATCGCAACGGCATCTCGGTCGAGATCCAGAATACCGACGCGGAAGGTCGCCTGGTGCTGGCAGACGGCCTGCTGGCCGCGAGCGAAAGCGGGGCTGCCTACATCCTCGACGCTGCCACCCTGACCGGCGCCGCCAAGACCGCGCTGGGCCGCGACTACAATGCCGTGTTTGCCCTCGATGAGGCGGAGCAGGTGCGCGCGCTGGCGGCCGCCAACGCCGAAAACGAGAAGGCCTGGCCGCTGCCGCTCGAACCCTGGCACGCAGGCCAGCTCACCTCGGCCTTTGCCGAGCTGGGCAACGTGGCGTCCGCAGAAGGTACTGCCGGCGCCACCACGGCAGCGGCGTTCCTGTCGCGCTTCGTCCGTGACGAAGGCAAGGGCTGGGTGCACCTGGACCTGGCCGCTTCCTATCAGAAGTCGGGCAATGAGCTCTGGGCGACCGGGGCCAAGGGCCATGGTCTTCGCACGATTGCCCGCTGGCTGCAGGAGGTGTGCGCATGAACGTCTGGTTGAGCCGAGAGTTTGCACCGGCCGAGTGGGGGGAGGGGGCACTGCTCTCCCACCGTGCCGACGGCATGGTGATCCATCTGGTGAGCGCCACTCCCTTGCTGGATATCCAGCAGGCGGCGCGGCGCCTGTGCAGCCAGGGGATCCAGCAGGTTGTCCTGGCTGGCCACTGGGAGCGGGAGCAGCAGTGGGCCTTTGCCCAGGGGCTGCAGACGCCCAAGGCGGAAGTGGGGTTGCAGTGGGCCACTTCGTCCGAGGAGGACAGGGAGGAGCTGGAGGCTCGCTGGCTGTGCGGGCGCTGGGTGCGGGAGATGACCAACGCCACCCCGGAGCAGCTGGGGCCGCTGGAGCTGGCGGTCGAAGCCGCCGCCTTCCTCACCGAGCTGGCACCGGACCGGATCAGCCATCGCATCCTCAAGGGAGAGGCGCTGCAACAGGCGGGCTGGGTCGGTCTCTATCAAGTGGGTCGTGGCAGTGACCGCGAGCCCGTGATGCTGGAGCTGGATTTCAATCCGGGCAAGGATCCCAAGGCGCCGGTAGCGGCCGCCCTGGTGGGCAAGGGGATCACCTTCGATTCCGGCGGCTACTCCATGAAAACCTCCCAGGGCATGCTGACCATGAAACACGACATGGGCGGTGCCGCCATCGTCACCGGCGCGCTGGCGCTGGCCATTCTGCGTGGCCTCGACAAGCGGGTGAAGCTCATCCTCTGCTGCGCCGAGAACCTGGTATCCGGCCATGCCTACAAGCTGGGTGACATCCTCACCTACAAGAACGGCACCACGGTGGAGGTGGTCAACACCGACGCCGAAGGGCGTCTGATCCTGGCCGACGGCTTGCAACTGGCCGGCGAGTCTGGTGCGCCGCTCATCATCGACGCCGCCACCCTCACCGGGGCGGCCGTGATGGCGCTGGGGGGGCGTTACAACGCCCTGTTTGGACTGGACAAGGGGCTGGTGAGCCGCGCCATGGCCTATTCGGATGCAGAGCAGGAGCCAGCATGGCCGCTGCCGCTGGAGCCCTGGCATCGCCAGCAGTGCCCGTCCCACTATGCCGACACCGCCAACAGTCGCCCCGTGCCGGGCGGCGGACCGGGGGGGGCCTCCAATGCGGCAGGCTTCCTCTCCCGCTTTGTCCCTGATGAGGGAAGAGGCTGGCTGCATGTCGATCTCGCCGCCTGTTTCAGTGAGAACGGCGACAGTCTGTGGGCGCCCGGGGCCAATACCCTGGGGATGCGCACCATCGCCCATACCCTGCTGGCGGAGACGCGCTGAGTCAGTGAACGGCATCACAAGGGCACCTCAGGGTGCCCTTTCCAGCGCTGCTTTGCTGAGCAATTGATACGGTTTTGAGGCATTAGCATGCCGATCGTGCGCAAGCGCACATTTTTTCTCTCTGCCCTGGCACAAGATGAGTCACCATGTTGTTTCAAGGATTCTTTTGTTTAACAAAAAGTTGATTTTTTGTGTGTTATTTCGTTTTTTGTTTACGTATAATCGCCGCCGAACATGGATTCCTACAATAAAACTCTGTAGTTAAGGAAAGAACTCAATGGCTATCGAACGTACCTTCTCCATCGTCAAGCCGGATGCGGTCAGCAAGAACCTGATTGGTGCCATTTACAGCCGCTTCGAAAGCGCCGGCCTGAAAGTCATCGCCGCCAAGATGCTGCACCTGACCAGCGAACAGGCCGCCGGTTTCTACGCCGAGCACCAGGGCAAGCCGTTTTATGATGGTCTGGTCGGCTTCATGACCTCTGGCCCCGTCATGGTACAGGTGCTGGAAGGTGAAGACGCCATCCGCCGTCACCGTGAAATCATGGGCGCCACCAACCCGAAAGAGGCACTGGCCGGCACCCTGCGCGCCTGCTACGCCGAGAGCATCGATCGCAACGCCGTCCACGGCTCCGATGCCCCGGCCTCTGCCGCCCGTGAAATCGCCTACTTCTTCTCCGACGACGAGATCTGCCCGCGCAGCTGATGTTGTCTGCTGGTGACCAAGGGAGCTTCGGCTCCCTTTTGTTTTTTGGTCATCCTGCCAATATCCACTTATTCTCCAGGTGGAAAGCCAGACCCATTATTTGTACAATGCCGCCCCCTGACGTAGGTCAGCCGATAATTTATGAAGTGTGTGAGCTGAGGCCCCTGATGAGCGAAACAAAAACCAACCTGCTGGATCTCGACCGGGATGCCATGCGTGCCTTCTTCGTCGAGTTGGGCGAGAAGCCGTTCCGGGCAGACCAGATAATGAAGTGGATCTATCACTTCGGTTGTGATGATTTCGATCAGATGAGCAACGTCAACAAGGCGCTGCGCGAGCGGCTCAAGGCCATTGCCGAGATCCGAGCCCCCGAGATCAGCCGTGAACAGCGCTCCGCCGATGGCACCATCAAATGGGCGCTGCAGGTGGGTGATCAGGAGGTGGAGACTGTCTACATTCCGGAAGCGGACCGCGCTACCCTGTGCGTCTCCTCCCAGGTGGGCTGCGCCCTGGCGTGCACCTTTTGCTCCACCGCCCAGCAAGGGTTCAACCGCAACCTGAAAGTCTCCGAGATCATCGGCCAGGTGTGGCGTGCCGCCAAAGTGGTGGGTGGCAAGCGCCCCATCACCAACGTGGTGATGATGGGCATGGGTGAGCCGCTGCTCAACCTCGCCAACGTGGTACCGGCCATGAAGCTGATGATGGATGACTTCGGCTTCAGCATCTCCAAGCGCCGCGTCACTCTCTCCACCTCCGGTGTGGTGCCGGCGCTGGACATGCTGGGGGACCAGATCGACGTAGCCCTGGCCATCTCCCTGCATGCGCCGAACGATGCGCTTCGCTCCGAGATCATGCCGATCAACGACAAGTACAACATCGAAGCCTTCCTTGCCGGGGTACGTCGCTATCTGGCCAAGTCCAACGCCAACGGCGGCCGGGTGACCGTGGAGTATGTGCTGCTCGATCACATCAACGACGACATGCAGCATGCCCATGAGCTGGCCAAGGTCCTCAAGGAAACCCCTTGCAAGATCAACCTGATCCCGTTCAACCCCTTCCCGGGCAACCCGTTTGGCAAGCCGAGCAACAGCCGTATCGACCGTTTCTCCAAGGTGCTGATGGAATACGGCCTGACCGTCATCGTGCGCAAAACCCGTGGTGACGACATTGACGCCGCCTGTGGGCAGTTGGTGGGGGAGGTGATCGACCGCACCAAGCGCACCATGAAAAATCGGATGCAACAGGATGGGATTTCCGTCAAAATGGTTTAACTCCTAAGCCATTGTATAGACAGGAAATGGATATCCGTACATTGATCGTAGTGGCAGCGCTCTGTGCGCTGCCAGGCTGTGTCACAGAGACCACTTACGCTGGCCAGAATTCGACCCAGCGTGAAGTGGGTCCCGACCTCAAGGCCGCCGCCCAGACTCGTCTCGATCTGGGTATCCAGTATCTGCGCCAGGGCAATGCCGAGCAGGCCAAATTCAATCTCGACCGCGCCCTTCAGTACGATCCCAACAATCCTCAGGTCTACATCGGTTTTGCCTATTTCTATCAGCAGGTGTCGGATTTCAAGGCCGCCGAGGCGAGCTACAAGAAAGCGCTGGCCATGGATCCGTCCAATGCTGACGCGATGAACAACTATGGCGCCTTCCTCTGCAACCGTGGCCGCTTCGACGAAGCGGAAAAGGCGTTCTTGCAGGCCGTCAGCCAGCCCGATTACGTGAAGATCGCCGATACCTACGAGAATGCGGCGCTCTGCTCGATGCAAAATCACAGAAATGACAAGGCTGGCGAGTATTATCGTCTGGCCTTGGGGTATAATCCCCGCAATCCTAGGTTATTGCTGGACATGGCCGAGCTTTCCATGAAAGATGGCAAGCTTCCTGATGTCCAGTCTTACCTCGTGCGCTTTGCCGACGTGGCAGAGGAGAACGAGGAGAGCCTCTGGCTCCGGCTGCGGCTGGCCCAGGCCATGGACAAACCGGCATTACTTCACCAATTCGGGACTGAGCTGGTAAGGCAATATCCCACTTCGCAACAAGCCAAGCGTTACTTAGCCAATGACTACTGAACAGCCACACGATTTCCAAGACGACTCCCAGGCAGTTGGCCCAGGCCAGCTGCTGCGCAATGCCCGTGAACAGCTCGGCTGGACCCGGGAACAGGTTGCGTCCCGCATTCACCTTCGTCTGACCCTGATCGCCGCCATCGAAGCGGATACCTATGACAAGCACACGTCCCATACCTTCATTCGTGGCTATCTGCGGGCCTATGCCAAGCTCGTGGGCATCCCCGAGGAGACCATCCTCGCCGCCTACGAAAAGCTGGGACTGACTCCCCCCGACAACATCGACATGCAGAGCTTCTCCCGTCGCTCCCGCCAGCAGGCCAATGACAGCCGGCTCAAGGTGGTGACCTGGTTGGTGATTCTGGTGCTGATCGGGCTCTCCGTCGCCTGGTGGTGGCAGAGCACGGCGCGCCGCTCTGCCGGTGACGACGCCTTGGCGGCGACCGAGATGAGCGCGACCGTCAATACGCCGGAAGCGAATGTTGCCCCCGCCGTGGAGGTCGCCGAGCCCGTGCTGCCCTCCGCGTCCGATGCCGTGTCCACCCAGGTTGTGGTGAGCGGTGCCACCGCGACCCTGCCTGTGGTCGCTACGGATGCCAGCGCAGCCGTCCCGACGGACGTTTCCGGTGCGGTCTCGACTGCCGAGAGCACGACCACCGAGCCCGCCAAGGCGCCCCAGCTCAAGATGAGCTTCACCGCCGATTGCTGGCTGGACGTCAAGGATGCCAACGGCAAGACCCTGTTCAGCGGTCTGAAGAAGGCGAACGACGAACTGGTACTGGAAGGACCCGAGCCACTCAGATTCATCATTGGCGCGCCCATGGCGGTCAATCTCGAATATCAGGGCAAGTCCTTCGACATGAGCCGTTACAACAACGGCCGGACTGCCCGCTTCTCACTGCCGCAGGAGTAATCAGTCCGCCATGTCTGTTCACGAAAAGCCCGCACACGAATCACCCATCGTTCGTCGCAAATCCAGACAGATCATGGTCGGCAACGTGCCGGTTGGGGGCGATGCCCCCATCACGGTACAGACCATGACCAACACCAAGACCACGGACGTGGCCGCTACCGTCGAGCAGATCCAGCGGATCGAGCGGGTCGGCGCCGACATCGTCCGGGTCTCCGTCCCCACCATGGAGGCGGCGGAAGCGTTCAAGCTCATCAAGCAGCAGACCCGCATCCCCATCGTGGCCGACATCCACTTCGACTACCGCATCGCCCTCAAAGTGGCCGAATACGGGGCCGACTGCCTGCGCATCAACCCGGGCAACATCGGCAACGAAGAGCGGGTGCGTGCGGTGGTGGATTGTGCCCGTCACTACAACATCCCCATCCGCATCGGCGTCAACGGCGGTTCCCTTGAGCGTGATCTCCAGGAGAAATACGGCGAGCCGACCCCGGAGGCGCTGCTGGAGTCCGCCATGCGCCACGTGGATTACCTGGATCGCCTCGACTTCCAGAACTTCAAGGTGAGCGTCAAGGCGTCCGATGTCTTCCTGGCGGTCGGTGCCTATCGCCTGCTGGCAAAGCAGATCGATCAACCCCTGCATCTGGGCATCACGGAAGCGGGCGGTTTTCGCGCCGGCGCGGTCAAGTCCGCCATCGGCCTTGGCATGTTGCTGAGCGAAGGGATTGGCGACACCCTGCGCATCTCTCTGGCCGCCGATCCGGTGGAAGAGGTGAAGGTGGGCTTCGACATCCTCAAATCCCTGCGCATCCGTTCCCGCGGCATCAACTTCATTGCCTGTCCCTCCTGCTCCCGTCAGGAGTTCGACGTCATCGGCACGGTCAATGCCCTGGAAGAGCGGCTCGAAGACATCATCACCCCGATGGATGTCTCCATCATCGGCTGTGTGGTGAACGGTCCGGGGGAGGCGCTGGTTTCCGATCTCGGCCTTGCGGGCGCCGCCAACAAGAGTGCCTTCTACGAGGGGGGCCAGCGGGTCGACCGGCTCGACAACAAGGATTTGATCCCGACCCTGGAGCGTCGCATCCGTGCCCGGGCTGCCATGCTGGATCCGGCCAACCAGATCCAGGTGGACAAAGGTTGAACCATGACGGGGCCACCTGGGGTGGCCCCGGCTTTAGGTTGTTGATTTTACATCCCGCATCCGGGCACCCGATTTTACCTCGGGGTCGAAAATCCCTATAATGCGGCCAAATTTTACCTCTTTTTCTCGAGTATCAACGTGGCAAAACAGATCCAAGCTATTCGCGGTATGAATGATTGCCTGCCGGAGCAGAGCCCGGTATGGCAGAAAGTAGAACAGATCCTGCGCCAGGTCGTGGCCAGCTATGGCTACAGCGAAGTGCGCATGCCCATCGTCGAGCAGACCCATCTGTTCAAGCGTGCCATCGGTGAAGTGACCGACGTGGTCGAAAAAGAGATGTACACCTTTGAAGACCGCAACGGCGACAGCCTGAGCCTGCGTCCGGAAGGGACCGCCAGTTGCGTGCGTGCCGGCATCGAGCACGGTCTGCTTTACAACCAGGAACGCCGGATGTGGTACATGGGCCCCATGTTCCGTCACGAGCGTCCCCAGAAAGGTCGTTATCGCCAGTTCCACCAGTTCGGGGTCGAGCTGTTC
Source organism: Aeromonas sp. R7-2 (assembly GCF_040908105.1). NCBI lineage: Bacteria > Pseudomonadati > Pseudomonadota > Gammaproteobacteria > Aeromonadales > Aeromonadaceae > Aeromonas > Aeromonas sp. R7-2. The sequence continues at coordinate 178,529 of NZ_JBFODC010000012.1, forward strand.
GGCATCAACGGGCCGGACATCGATGCCGAGCTCATCATGCTGACTCACCGCCTGTGGCGTCTGTTCGGCATCAGCGATCACGTGACTCTGCAGCTCAACACCCTTGGCCAGAGCAGCGAACGTGCCGCCTATCGCGATGCCCTGGTCGCCTATCTGGAACAGTACAAGAGCGAGCTGGACGAAGAGAGCCAGCGCCGCATGTACAGCAACCCCCTGCGGGTGCTCGACTCCAAAGACGAGAAAGTACAGGCCATCCTGGCAGGTGCCCCCCGTCTGTTCGACCACCTGGGCGAAGAGAGTCTGGCTCACTTCGAAGGGCTCAAGCGCCTGCTCACGGCGGCCGGCATCCAGTTCGAGGTGAACGAGCGTCTGGTGCGCGGCCTCGACTACTACAACCTGACCGTGTTCGAGTGGGTGACCAACAGCCTGGGGGCCCAGGGCACCGTCTGTGCCGGTGGTCGCTACGACGGCCTGGTGGAGCAGCTCGGTGGCCAGCCGACCCCGGCGGTGGGCTTTGCCATGGGCATGGAGCGTCTGGTACTGATGCTCGAAACCCTCGAGCTCAATGCTGACATCCGCCCGGCTGTGGATGTCTATCTCTGCATGGTGGGTGAGGGGACCGAGCAGGCTGGCTTTGCCCTGGCCGAGCGCCTGCGCGATGCCCTGCCGGACTTGCGCCTCATGAGCCACTGCGGCGGCGGCAACTTCAAGAAACAACTCAAGCGTGCCGACAAGAGCGGCGCGGCCATTGCCCTGATCCTTGGGGAGACCGAGGTGCAAAGCGGGGAGATCACCATCAAATATCTGCGTGGCCAGGCCGAGCAACAGACCGTCTCGGTCGATGCCGCCATTGCCCTGCTGGCAGCGAAAGGAGAGTAAGCTGTGGAAGTGTATACCACTGAAGAACAACAGGTTGAGGTCATCAAGAGCTGGTGGAAAGAGAACGGCACCTCGGTGATCGCAGGAACTGTTATCGGTCTGGTCGGCCTCTTTGGCTGGCGCTACTACAACGAGATGCAGCAGAACAACCAGGAAGCCGCCTCCCAGGCTTACAACGAGATGACCGCCCAGCTCGCCAAGGGGGATGACGCCGCCCTGGAGCAGGCAAAGAGCTTCATTACCGCCCACAAGGGGGACGCCTATGCCGAGCTGGCCGCCTTGCAACTGGCCGCGGCCGCCGTCAAGGCGGGCAAGCTGGATCTGGCTGCCGAGCAGCTGACCCTGGTGGCCGCCAGTGGCGATGACAGCATCAAGCCCATCGCCGCCCTGCGTCTGGCACGGGTCCTGAGCGATCAGGGCAAGGCTGACGAGGCCCTGGCCCAGCTTGGCAAGATCAACAACGACGCCTTCAAGGCCCAGGTGGCGGAAGTGCGCGGCGACATCCTGCAAAAGCAGGGCAAGGCCGAAGAAGCGCGCGATGCCTATCAGGCGGCGGCGGATGCCGGCGGCCTGCAGAGCAGCGCCGAACTCAAGCTGAAGATGGATGATCTGGCGCTGCCAGCCGTCACTGCGGGCGAGGCTCCGGATGCGTAATCTGTACAAGCGAATGGCGCTGGGGGTGGCTGTCTCCTTCGCCTTGCAGGGCTGCTCCCTGTTCAGTTCGGAAGAAGATCTCAACCCCATGGCACCCCTGCCCAAGGTCGAGTCCGCGTTCACTGCCGATACCGCATGGTCCTCCTCGGTCGGGGATGGCATCGGCGACTTCTACTCCCAGCTCAAGCCTGTGGTGGAAGAGGACCGCATCTATGCAGCGGCCCGCGATGGCGATGTGACCGCCTTCGAGCGCGAAAGCGGCAAGGAGCTGTGGAGCGTGGATCTGGCAGATCTGCCCATCAACGCCGACAAGCGCAGTGCCCGTCTCTCCGGTGGTCTGGTCTCTCGCTACGGCAAGCTGTTCCTTGGGTCCGAAAACGGGGTGGTCTACGCCCTGAACGAGGCCAACGGCGAAGTGCTGTGGCAGACCACGGTTCCTGGGGAAGTGGTGGCGAGCCCCGCCGTCGAGGATGGCCGCGTGGTGGTGCTGACCACCTCCGGTCGCCTGGTGGCGCTCGATACCGACGAAGGCAAGCTGCAGTGGACCCTGTCCGAAGAGCAGCCGCCCCTGACCCTGCGCAGTGCCGGCGCCCCCATCATCACCAACGGTGCCGTCATCTATGGCCGCGCCGATGGCAAGGTGGGCATCGCCCTGCTGAGCAACGGCCAGCCGGTGCGTCAATCCAAGGTGGCTGACCCGCGCGGCGCCACCGAACTGGATCGGATGGTGGACGTCGATGCCAGCCCGCTGATTGCCGGTGATGAGCTCTACGCCATCGCCTACAACGGCCAGTTGATGGCGCGCAAGCTGATGAGCGGCGACGAAGTGTGGAAGCGCAAGTATTCCGGTTATCGCGACATGGCGGTGACCGGCAATGCCATCGTGCTGACCGACAGCCGCAGCCATCTGTTTGCGGTCGATCGTCGCAACGGTCTCGAGCTGTGGTCCAACACCCAGCTGGAAAACCGCACCGTGACCGCCCCCGTCATCCTGGGTGACTATGTGGTGGTCGGCGATGTGGAAGGTTACCTGTATTGGCTGGACCGTACCGACGGGACCATCAAGGCCATGCAGCAGCTCGACAGCAGTGGTCTCTATGCCGCTCCGCTGGTGGAGGGTGACACCCTGTATGTGCAGAGCCGTGACGGCAAATTGTACGCCCTCAAGCGTCCTTGATCGTCCGATAATGTGAATATCCGGCTCCTGGTCTTCGGACCCGGAGCCTTTGTCGTCTTGAGAATGAGGCTTTTATGACTCCTGTAGTTGCCCTGGTGGGCCGCCCCAACGTGGGGAAATCCACCCTGTTTAACCGCCTGACCCGTACCCGGGATGCCCTGGTTGCCGACTTCCCCGGCTTGACCCGGGACCGCAAATATGGCCAGGCGAAGCTGGGCGAGCTGGAATTTATCGTGGTCGATACCGGCGGTATCGATGGCACCGAGGAGGGGATCGAGCTGAAGATGGCCGAGCAGTCCCTGCTGGCCATCGAAGAGGCCGATGTGGTGCTCTTCATGGTGGATGCCCGTGCCGGTCTCACCGCGGCGGATCAGGCCATCGCCGAGCACCTGCGCAAGACCCACAAGAAGGTGTTTCTGGTGGCCAACAAGACCGACGGCATCGACGGTGACTCCGCGGTGTCCGAGTTCTACGGTCTGGCCCTGGGCGAGGTCTACCAGATGGCGGCCGCCCACGGCCGTGGCGTACTGAGCCTGCTGGAGCTGGCCCTAGCCCCTCACCTCGAGACCCTGGTCGGCTCTGCCACCGAGGCACAAGAGGAAGAGGAGCTGGAGGAGTTCGACGAAGAGGCCCTGCTGCGCATGGTGGCCGCCGGTGAGCTCGACACCCGGGAAGACACCAAGGAGACGCCGTTCGCCGACCTGCCCATCAAGTTCGCCATCGTCGGTCGTCCCAACGTCGGCAAGTCGACCCTGACCAACCGCATGCTGGGTGAAGATCGGGTCATCGTCTACGACATGCCGGGGACCACCCGCGACTCCGTCTACATCCCCATGGAGCGCGACGATCAGAAATACGTGGTCATCGACACCGCCGGCGTGCGTCGCCGTGGCAAGGTGCACGAGACGGTGGAGAAGTTCTCCGTCATCAAGACGCTCAAGGCGATTGAAGATGCCAACGTCTGCCTGCTGGTCATTGAAGCCCGGGAGACCATCACGGATCAGGACTTGAGCATCCTCGGCTTCGTGCTCAACAGCGGCCGCTCCGTGGTACTGGTGGTCAACAAGTGGGACGGCCTGGATCAGAAGGTGAAAGAGGACGTCAAGAACGAGCTGGACAGACGTCTGGGCTTCATCGACTTCGCCCGGGTGCACTTCATCTCCGCCCTGCACGGCAGTGGCGTCGGTCACCTGTTCGAATCCATCAACGAGGCTTACGAGTCCGCGACTCGCCGCACCAGCACCGCCATGCTGACCCGCATCATGCAGATGGCCCAGGAAGATCACCAGCCGCCCATGGTGAACGGTCGCCGGGTCAAGCTGAAGTATGCCCACGCCGGTGGCTACAACCCGCCGCGCATCGTGATCCACGGCAACCAGTTGAATGACCTGCCGGACTCCTACAAGCGCTACCTCATCAACTACTTCCGCAAGTCGTTGAAGATCATGGGAACGCCGATCCGGGTGGAGTTCCAGGAGTCGGTCAACCCGTTCGAGGGCAAGAAGAACACCCTGACCCTGAGCCAGGAACGCCAGCGCAAGCGCCTGCTCAAGGCCAAAGCGAAGAAATAAAGCCCTGCGGCTGCCCTTACCGGCAGCCGTTTTTCTTGGTGGCCCTCCTCAGGGCAGACAAACCGGGGGAGGAGCTGCGAGTGATGCCGGTGCACAGTGACGTAAAGAGGAGTCGAGAAGAGAATGAACACGCTGACCTGCCCTGCCTGTCAGGGCGAACTGGACAGCCGCAGCCAGGAGACGACGTGTGGCCAGTGTCAGGCCCGTTATCGCATCCGGACCCTGTGTCCTGCCTGCGGGCAGGAGCTGGAGCGGCTTCGGGCTTGCGGCGCGGTGGATTATTTTTGCAACCACTGCAACACCCTGGTCTCCAAGCGCACCGTTCTGTTTGAAGCGCAGCCTGACAAGGCATAAAAAAACCCGGCTGATGCCGGGTTTATACTGTGTGCTCCGCTATCAGCAGCGTGAAGGAGCGGTTTCTGTGCCAGATCTTGCGTTTCATGTCGGCCAGCTTGAGCTTGCGTCTCGGGCTCCAGGCACATTTGGTTTTTCGGGCCAACATGGCTCTTCTGCGTGCTCGCATCCTGTTCTCCTCCCTGGTCTTGCGTGGGGCCGAAAGGGCCCTTGGCAGGAACTGCAACGCAATGAATACATTGCAATAAGTTCGCTCCAGCGCCCCTCGTATACCCAAGGATGGTAACAGAGAACAGGGCAGGAAAACACACCCCCGGCGAGGCTAGGGGGTGATGATCTGTTTGACCACTTCGGCGATGATGGCCGGACGCTGCGCCGGCATGTCCGGCTCGCTGCTGTCGTCCTCGTCCAGCTCCTCCCGACGATGGGCCTTCTGCTGTTCGTTGTCGAGCCAGAGCAGGCTCTGGTAGTACTGGCGCACGTTGTTGACATAGTTGCGCGCCTCGCCGCCACGGGCATAGCCATAGCGCACCTTGCGATGCCAGCGTGACTGCTGCAACAGGGGCAGCACCTCTTTCACGTCGCTCCAGGCGTCCGGGTTCTTGCCCAGCTCCTTGGTCAGGCGGCGGGCATCCATCATGTGGCCGTAGCCGATGTTGTAGGCGGTGAGGGCAAACCACACTTTCTCGTCCGCCGGGACCGAGTCGGGCACCTTCGCCATCATCTCCTGCAGGTAGCGGGCGCCCCCCTTGATGCTCTCTTCCGGGTGGGTGCGATCGTTTACCCCCATCGCCTTGGCGGTCGGGCCGGTGAGCATCATCATGCCGCGCACCCCGGTGTAGGAGCGAGCCTGGGGATCCCAGTGGGATTCCTGATAGCTGATGGCGGCCAGCAGCCGCCAGTCGATATCCTTGGCGTGGGTCTGGAACAGCGCCTGGTACTTGGGCAGCAGGCTCTTGGCCCGTTGCAGGAAGGTACGGGTGTCGACGAAGTCGAAGTTCTGCACGTGGCCGAAGTACTTCTCGTCGAGCTTGGCGATGGCGCCATCCATGAAGCGTTGACCGAAGAAGTCGATGATGCTGGCATAGAGGCTGTCGTCCGGCAGCTTGGTCATGGCCCAGGCCACGGTCTGCTTGCTGGCGAGGGTCAAGCCTTCGGTGAGTTCGGGGTAGTAGCGCTGGGTACGGGCCAGTATGGTGTCCTGCACCACCGTGTAGTCCACCTTGCCGTCGGCGACCTGCTTGAGCAGCTCCTCCACGTCCGCATCCCGATTGGTGCTCCACTTCAGGTTGGGGTACTGCTTGGCCAGCTCCTTCATCAGGTCCTCGCCGGTGGAACCCGCCGGCACCACTATGTTGCCCTTGATGTCACCGAGGTTCTTGGGCCTGGAGGAGCCGTTGCGATAGACCAGCTTGGGGGAGACCTGGTAGAAGCCTGGGCCGAAGCGGAACAGCTTGCGCCGCTCCGGGGTCACGACGATGGCGGCGGCGGCGAGATCCAGCTTGCCCTTTTGCAGTTGCTCGACCAGCTCGGCGGTGCTGTAGGCCGGTACTATGGTCAGCTTGACCCCCAGCCAGTCGGCGTAAAGCTGCGCCAGCTCGTAGTCGAACCCCAGTGCGGTGTCGTCACGCTGGTAATAGGAAGTGGGGCCATAGAGGGTGCCAACCCGGATCTCGCCTCGCTGGCGGATCTGCTCCAGTTGGCTGGAGGGGTGGTAGAAGTCGCAACCGGCCAGGGCCAGCGTCAACATCATCCCGATGAACAGTCGAAAAATGCAGCGCAAGTAGGTGAGTACCCTTGTTGAAAAAATCGGCATTTGTCAAAAAAGAGGCACCTTTATACCAGAGAGTATGAAGGGAGTCACACCGCGCGAGATGAGAAAAACGTTTGTTCAGGATGGGCCTGATCCCTATAATACGCGCGTCTCAAATCCCCCCACACTCTAAAACTTGGTGAGAAAGGTATATGGAAATCTTGCGTGGTGCCCCAGCACTGTCTGAGTTTCGTGTCCACAAGCTGCTGCAGAGCTGCGCACAGAGAGGAGTAGAGATAGCAAGCGTCTATGCGGAATACGTGCATTTTGCCGAGCTGACGAGCCCGCTGTCGCCCCCCGAGCGAGCGACCTTGGGCCAGCTTCTGCGCTACGGCCCGACCATCCCGGAACACACCCCCAGCGGTCAGCTGTTCCTCGTTACCCCCCGCCCCGGCACTATCTCCCCCTGGTCTTCCAAAGCAACCGACATCGCCCACAACTGCGGCCTGAAACAGGTCAAGCGGCTGGAGCGCGGCATTGCCTATTATGTGCAGGCCAAGGGTGAGCTGAGCGTGGCCCAGCGTAGCGAGATCGCGGCCCTGCTGCACGATCGCATGATGGAAGTGGTCTTTGCCGAGATGAACGAGGCCGCCGCCCTGTTTGCTCACCACGAGCCGCGCCCCTTTACCCAGGTAGATGTGCTGGGTGGTGGTCGCGCCGCCCTGGCCGAAGCCAACGTGGTGCTCGGTCTGGCGCTGGCCGACGATGAAATCGACTATCTGGTGGAGAACTTCACCAAGTTGGGTCGCAATCCCAACGACATCGAGCTCTACATGTTTGCCCAGGCGAACTCCGAGCACTGCCGTCACAAGATCTTCAACGCCGACTGGACCATCGACGGCGAACAGCAGCCCAAGTCGCTGTTCAAGATGATCAAGAACACCTTCGAGCAGACGCCGGACCATGTCCTGTCTGCCTACAAAGACAACGCCGCGGTGATGGAAGGCAGCCAGGGTGGCCGCTTCTTCCCGAGCCCCGCCAACGGTGAGTACCAGTATCACCAGGAGCGCGTCGACATCCTGATGAAGGTGGAGACCCACAACCACCCGACCGCCATCTCTCCCTTCCCGGGTGCCGCCACCGGCTCCGGCGGCGAAATCCGCGACGAGGGTGCGACAGGGCGTGGCGCCAAACCCAAGGCGGGCCTGGTGGGCTTCTCCGTCTCCAACCTGCGCATCCCCGGCTTCGAGCAGCCCTGGGAGCAGGACTTCGGCAAGCCGAGCCGCATCGTCAGCGCCTTTGACATCATGCAGGAAGGGCCCCTTGGCGGCGCCGCCTTCAACAACGAATTCGGTCGCCCTGCCATCCTGGGTTACTTCCGTACCTTCGAAGAGCAGGTGCCGAGCCACAACGGCGTCGAGGTGCGCGGCTACCACAAGCCCATCATGCTGGCGGGTGGCATCGGCAACATCCGCAGCGAGCACGTCCAGAAAGGGGAGATCCCGGTGGGGGCGGCCCTCATCGTGCTGGGTGGTCCGGCCATGAACATCGGCCTGGGTGGCGGCGCAGCCTCCTCCATGGCGTCCGGTCAGTCTGCCGAAGATCTCGACTTCGCCTCCGTGCAGCGTGACAACCCCGAGATGGAGCGTCGCTGCCAGGAAGTGATCGACCGCTGCTGGCAACTAGGGGACGACAACCCCATCGTCTTCATCCACGACGTGGGCGCCGGTGGTCTCTCCAACGCCATGCCGGAGCTGGTGAGCGACGGGGAGCGTGGTGGTCGCTTCGACTTGCGTGCCATTCCGAACGACGAGCCGGGCATGAGCCCGCTGGAAGTCTGGTGCAACGAATCCCAGGAGCGCTATGTGCTGGCTGTGGCCCAGGACAAGCTGCCTCTGTTCAAGGCCCTGTGCGAGCGCGAACGCGCCCCCTATGCCGTCATCGGCACCGCCACCGAAGAGAAGCATCTCACTCTCTCTGATGATCACTTTGACAACCAGCCCATCGATCTGCCGCTGGACGTGCTGCTTGGCAAGGCGCCCAAGATGCACCGCGACGTGCAGAGCCTGCCCGCCCAGGGCAAGGCGCTGCAACTGGACGGCATCACCCTCAGCGACGCCGCCGAGCGCGTGCTGCGCCTGCCGACCGTGGCGGAGAAGTCCTTCCTCATCACCATCGGCGATCGCACCGTAACGGGCCTCGTCAACCGCGACCAGATGGTCGGCCCCTGGCAGATCCCGGTGGCTGACTGCGCCGTCACCGCCGCGACCTACGACAGCTACCACGGTGAAGCCATGTCCATGGGCGAGCGCACCCCGGTGGCGCTGCTCTCTCATGCCGCCTCCGCCCGCATGGCGGTGGCCGAGGCCTTGACCAACCTGGCACCGGCCAATATCGGCTCCCTCAAGCGGGTCAAGCTCTCCGCCAACTGGATGTCCGCAGCCGGCCACCCGGGGGAAGATGCGGGTCTCTACGAAGCCGTGAAAGCGGTGGGCGAAGAGCTCTGCCCGGCCCTTGGCATCACCATCCCGGTGGGCAAGGACTCCATGTCCATGAAGACCCGCTGGCAGCAGGACGGGGAAGAGCGCAGCGTCACCTCGCCGCTCTCCCTGCTCATCTCGGCGTTTGCCCGGGTCGAGGACGTGCGCAATACCGTGACCCCGCAACTGCGCACCGATCTCGGTGAGACCGACCTTATCCTCATCGACCTTGGCAACGGCAAGCAGCGCCTCGGCGCCTCGGCCCTGGCCCAGGTTTACCGCCAGCTTGGGCAAAGTGCCCCGGATCTGGACAACCCGGTCCAGCTCAAGGGCTTCTTCAACGCCATCCAGGCGCTGGTGGCGGATCGCAAGCTGATTGCCTACCACGACCGCTCCGACGGCGGCCTCTTCGTCACCCTGACCGAGATGGCGTTTGCCGGTCACTGCGGCCTCGACATACAGCTCGATCGCGTGGGTGGCGACCTGCTGCCGGCCCTGTTCAACGAGGAGCTGGGGGCCGTCATCCAGGTTCGTCGCGAAGACAAGGAAGCGGTGCTGACCCTGCTGGCCGGTCACGGTCTGGCAGCCTGCTCCCATGTGCTGGGCACGGTGCGCGAAGACGACCTCATCCTGTTCCAGCGTGCCGGCAGCGAGGTGTATCGCGCCAGCCGCACCGCCCTTCGCACCATCTGGGGCGAGACCAGCTGGCAGATGCAGCGCCTGCGTGACAACCCGGAGTGCGCCGATCAGGAGCATGCCGCCCGCCAGGACGCCACCGACCCGGGTCTGCAGGCCAGGCTCACCTACAACCCGTCCGACGACGTGGCCGCGCCCTATATCGCTCGCGGGGTTTCTCCCCGTCTGGCGGTGCTGCGCGAGCAGGGGGTCAACTCCCACGTGGAGATGGCGGCCGCCTTTGACCGCGCCGGCTTCACCGCTGTCGACGTGCACATGAGCGACATCCTCGAGGGGCGCATCAAGCTGGAAGATTTCCAGACCCTGGTGGCCTGTGGCGGCTTCTCCTACGGCGACGTGCTGGGTGCTGGGGAAGGCTGGGCCAAGTCCATCCTGTTCAACGACAACGCCCGTGAGCAGTTCCAGCGCTTCTTCGAGCGCGGCGATACCCTCTCCCTGGGGGTGTGCAACGGTTGCCAGATGATGTCCAACCTGCGCGACCTCATCCCGGGGGCCGATCTCTGGCCGCGCTTCGTGCGCAACCGCTCCGAGCGCTTCGAGGCGCGCTTCAGCCTGGTGGAAGTGCAGGACTCCCCGTCCGCCTTCTTCGCCGGGATGGCGGGTTCCGTGATGCCGATTGCCGTCTCCCACGGGGAAGGGCGAGTGGAAGTGCGCGATGCCGCTCACCTGGCTGCGCTGCAACAGAGCGGTCTGGTGGGGCTGCGTTTCGTGGACAACCGCGGCAACGTCACCGTGCAATACCCGGCCAACCCCAACGGCTCCCCTGACGGTATCACCGCGGTGACCAGTGCGGACGGCCGCGCCACCATCATGATGCCGCACCCGGAGCGGGTGTTCCGCACCGTGGCCAACTCCTGGCACCCGGACAACTGGGGAGAGGATGGCGCCTGGATGCGCATGTTCCGCAATGCTCGGGTTCGCCTGGGTTAAGCGCCAGCAAGAAACCAAAAACCGGCCCCAGTGGCCGGTTTTTTTATGGGCATGTGTCTGAGAATGGGGAGGGCAGGAGGAGGCGAGCACGATGGGGGCAAGGCCATCTTCAGCTCGCTGCTCCGCCAGCTGCTTGCTGGAGGATATGGCATGGATTGAGAGGACCGATCTGGTATCGCCTGCCAGACGGGCAAGCCGGACCGGGCCTTGGCGGACATAAAAAACCGGCCACGGAGGCCGGTTTTGCTGTGTGAACTGAACCTGAGGCTAGCGCAGCACCACGTGCTGGAAGCCCTGCACCAGGCTGATGACGGGCTGGGGGTAGATGCCGAGCAATACCACCAGAATGGCTGAGAGCAGCACCACCAGGCCCCCGGAGGAGAAGGCCCAGTCGGCCCTGGCATCGCGCAGTTGCATGCCGGGTTCACGCAGGTAGAGGGTGACCATGACCCGCAGGTAGTAGTAGAGCCCCAGGGCACTGCCGAGCACGATGGCGCCACTGAGCCACCACAGCTTGGCATCGACGGTGACGCCGATGAGGTAGAACTTGCCGATGAAGCCCAGCGTCATGGGGATACCCGCGAGGGAGAGCATCATCACCGTCATCACCGCCGTCAGATAGGGGCGCTTCCAGAACAGACCGCGATAGCTGTGCAGGGAGTCCGCATCCTTGCCGCGATAGGGGCTGGACATCATGCTGATGACGCCGAAGGCCCCCAGGCTGGTGAACAGGTACATCAGCAGGTAGACACCCGCCGCTTCCACCGGCATCTCGCCGAGGCGGCTTGCCACCACCACCGCCAGCAGATAGCCGAAGTGGGAGATGGAGGAGTAACCCATCATCCGCTTGATGTTGGTCTGGATCAGCGCCAGGAGGTTGCCGACCACGATGGAGACGACCGCCATGGCCGCCAGCAGCCAGTGGATCATGGGATCCGAGGTGGCGGGTACTGCCAGGTAGAAGCGCAGCAGCACGCAGAACACGGCTATCTTGCTGACGGTGGCGAGGAAGGTGGCCACCGGTGCCGGCGCCCCTTCATAGACGTCCGGGGTCCAGAGGTGGAAGGGGGCGAGGGACAGCTTGAACGCAAAGCCGACCAGCATCAGGCCAAAGCCCCCCATCAGCAGCGGATGGTGAGCCGGGCTCTGGGCCAGGGTCACACCGAGATCGCTGAAGCTCAGGCTTCCGGCCTGGGCGTAGAGCAGTGCCATGCCGAACAGCAGGAAGGCGGTGGCACTGGCGGAGAGCACCATGTACTTGATGCTGGCTTCCAGCGAGCGCCGCTCGCGATAGGCATACCCCACCAGACCGAACATGGGCAGGGTCAGCATCTCGATCCCGATGAAGAGCGAGGCGAGGTGACGGGAGGCCGCCAGCACCAGACCACCGGCGGTGGCGATAAGCAGCAGCAGGTAGAACTCTTCCCGGTTGTCCGGATAGCCCTTGAGCCAGGTGCGACCGAAGGTGCAGGTGGCCAGGGCCCCGATGAGCACCAGCCCCATGTAGAAGACCGCGTAAGCGTCCACTTGCAGCAGGGGAGTGACCCCCTGATCCCCTTGGGCCATCACGATGGGCAGGGAGAAGAGCGCGAGGTTGAGGCCGATGATGGTGACCACGAAGGCGGTGTCGTCACAGCGCTTCCAGGCGATGGCCAGCATCAGGGCCACCATGGCCCCCGTGGTCAGCAACAGGGGCAGCAGGGCCAGCAGTTGAGAAACAGTAAACGTCATGACAGTGCTCCCGACATGGACAAGGAAGGCGAAAGAGAAAGCATCATTGCAGCGCCCCCGTGCCCGGCAGCGCGTACCAGTGCAGCACGCTCAGGAGGCTGCTGCTGGCGGTGTCGAGCACCGGCTGGGGATAAAGACCGAGCAGCACCAAGAGGCCGGCGATGGTCAGCATCATGGTCAGCTCCCGGGTATCCAGCCCCTTGAGCATGCTCTCCTCCCGGGGCGTCCCGAAGCAGGCACGCTGCAGCATGATGAGGGAGTAGACCGAGGCCAGCACCAGCCCGAAGGTGGCGATGATGGTGATGATGGGGGCCACCTGGAAGCTGCCGATGAGGATCAGGAACTCGCCGACGAAGTTGCCGGTCCCCGGCATCCCGAGGGATGCAACGGAGAAGAACAGCATCACGCCGGGCAGGTAGCGCAGCCGTCCCCAGAGACCGCCCATCTGGCGCAGATCCCGGGTGTGCAGACGCTCGTAGAGCTGGCCGCACAGAATGAAGAGGCCGGCGGCCGAGAGCCCGTGGGCAATCATCTGTACCACGGCACCCTGTAGGGCGAGCTCGCTGCCGGAGTAAATGGCGATCATCACGAAGCCCATGTGGGAGATGCTGGTGTAGGCAACCAGCCGCTTGATGTCGGTCTGGGCAAAGGCCAACAGGGCGCCATAGACGATGCCGATGAGGCCGAGCACCATGGCGTAGGGGGCAAACTCGGCGGACGCCTCGGGGAAGAGCGGCAGGGTAAAGCGCAGCAGGCCGTAGGCCGCGGTTTTCAGCAAGATGCCCGCGAGATCCACGGAGCCTGCGGTGGGCGCCTGGCTGTGGGCATCAGGGAGCCAGCCATGGAGCGGCACCAGGGGCATCTTGACCGCGAAGGCGATGAAGAAGCCCAGCATCAGCAGCCACTGTACCGTGCTGCTCATGGGGGTGTTGAGCAGTTCCTGATAGTTGAAGGTGAAGACACCGGTGGCGGCGTGGTGGGTCAGTACCAGGCCCAGGATGGCCACCAGCATGATGAGGCCGCTCGCCTGGGTGTAGATGAAGAACTTGGTGGCGGCGTTGATGCGCGACTTGCCATCGGTGACCGAGTGGCCCCAGAGCGCGATCAGGAAGTACATCGGCACCAGCATCATCTCCCAGAAGAAGAAGAAGAGGAACAGATCCACCGCCATGAAGACGCCGAGCACGCCCCCCAGGATCCACAGCAGGTTGAGGTGGAAGAAGCCGATGCGCTGGACGATCTCCTTCCAGGAACAGAGGATGGCCAGCACGCCGATGAAGCTGGTGAGGATCACCATCAGGAGCGACAGCCCGTCCACGGCGAGGTGCAGGGAGATGCCGAAGCGGGGGATCCAGGGTTGTTGCCACTCGGCTGCCCAGACGGGGAGGCCAGGGTTGGCGAGGGTGAAGTCACCACCGAGCCAGATGGCGCTGGAGAGCACCAGACAGGCGCTCATGGAGGCGAGGGCCACCCAGCGGACAAACTGTCCGCCGAGCCGCTCCATCTGCCAGCAGAGCAAGCCGCCGATGAAGGGAATTAGCAAGATCCAGAGTAAGGTCACGATATCAGCTCTCATCTAGGTTCTAGTCGGGCAGGCGCTGAGCCTGCCACACAATATTGGGCTCATGGATCAGCCGAGCAGCAGCAGGGCCAGGATCAGGGCGGCGCCCATCCCCATGGAGGCTGCGTACCAGCGCAACTTGCCGGAGACGGTCCAGGCCAGCAGCTGATGCCCCCCCTGGGCCAGTACGGCGGGCAGGTTCATCATCCTGTCCAGCGGATCCTTGCCGAGCAGGCGAGTCGCCAGCAGGTAGGGCTTGACCCAAATCAGGTCATAAAGCCAGTCAAAGCCCCAGGCATTGAACCAGAGGGTGGACAGAGCCCGCCCCGGTGCGCTCTGTGCGATCCCCTTCGCCAGGCGACGTTCGCCGAGGAAGAGGAAGGCGGCCAGCGCTATGCCTGCCACGGCGATGACGCCGGAGAGGATCTCGAGGCCATGGCGTCCCTCCTCGATGTGATCTCCCGGGCCGGCCGGCAGCACTCCTGCCAGCGGCGGCACGATGAGGGCGCCGACTCCGGTGGAGAGCACCAGCAGCACCAGCAGTGGCAGATGGTGGGCAAGGCCCTGTCCGGCGTGAGCCTGGGTCTGCTCCTTGCCGTGGAAGGCGATGAAGATGAGGCGGAAGGTGTAGAGGGAGGTGAGGAAGGCACCACCCAGACCGGCCCACAGCAGGGCGCTCTGGCCACTGGCCTGCACCTGCCAGAGGATGGCGTCTTTACTGTAGAAACCGGCGGTCACCAGCGGCAGCGCGGCCAGGGCCGAGCCCCCCACCAGGAAGCAGGCGTAGACCAGCGGCAGCGATTTGCGCAGGCCCCCCATCTTGAAGATGTTCTGCTCGTGGTGGGTCGCAACGATGACGGCCCCTGCGGAGAGGAACAGCAGCGCCTTGAAGAAGGCGTGGGTCATCAGGTGGAAGATGGCCCCTTCCCAGGCACCGACCCCCAGGGCCAGGAACATGTAGCCTATCTGGCTCATGGTGGAGTAGGCCAGGATCCGCTTGATGTCGGTCTGTACCAGGGCGGCGAAGCCCGCCAGTACCAGGGTAATGGCACCAACCAGGGCCACCAGATGGAGGATCTCGGGAGCCAGCAGGAAGAGGCCGTGGGTGCGGGCGATGAGATAGACACCAGCGGTCACCATGGTGGCCGCGTGGATCAGCGCCGAGACCGGGGTCGGGCCCGCCATGGCGTCCGCCAGCCAGGTCTGCAGCGGCAGCTGGGCGGATTTGCCGACCGCGCCGCCGAGCAGCATCAGGCAGGCGAACGACAGGGCAGGGGAGCCTTCTGCGAACATCGCGGGGGCGCGCACCAGCAGCTCGTGAATGTTGAGGGTGCCGAGCTCGCGATAGAGCACGAAGAGCCCGATGGCGAGGAAGACGTCGCCGACCCGGGTCACCACGAACGCCTTGAGGGCGGCGGCGCCGTTGTTGCGATCCTTGTAGTAGAAGCCGATCAGCAGGTAGCTGCACAGCCCCACTCCTTCCCAGCCCAGATAGACGAACAGCAGGTCATCGGCCAGCACCAGGAACAGCATGCTGGCGATGAAGAGGTTGGTGTAGGTGAAGAAGCGTGAATACCCCTCTTCCCCACGCATGTACCAGGAGGCGAACAGGTGGATGAAGAAGCCCACCCCGGTCACGACCCCCAGCATGGTCAGTGACAGCCCGTCCAGGGAGAGACGGAAGGCGGGCTGGAACTCGCCCACCGTCATCCACTGCCACAGGGTCTGGGTATAGACGCCGCCTTCCGGCATGGTATTGAGAAAATCGATGCCGACCCACAGGGTAGTGAGGGCCGAGAGACCGATGCTGCCGACACCGATGAGCGCCGAGGTGCGCTCGCCGAGGCGGCCGAGGGAGAAGGCCAACAGCAGCCATCCCAGCAGCGGGAACAGGAAAGTCAGATATAGGAGGCTCATCCGCGCATCTCGCTCACAGTGTCCACGTTCAGGGTGTGGTAACGACGATAGAGCAGCAGTAACAGGGCGAGGCCGATACTGGCCTCCGCTGCCGCCAGAGAAATCACCAGTATGTACATGATCTGGCCGTCGGCCTGGGCCCAGCGGCTACCCGCCACCACGAACGCCAGGGCGGACGCGTTCATCATGATTTCGATACTCATGAGGATAAACAACAGGTTGCGGCGTATCAGCAGGCCGCACAGGCCGATGGCAAACAAAATGGCCGCCAGCAGGAGGCCGTGCTCCATGGGAATTCCACTCATCGCCATGCTCCTTGTGCTTGCTGGATGGAAAGGGGGCGGGCTGCCGGCAGCGAGCCATGCATCACCACGGGGATGTCGCTCATTGCTGACCTCCTTCCTGTGTGGTGCGAGGCACGGAGAGCACTTCCCCGCTCTTGTCCTCGCGGCCCAGGTGATAGGCGGTGACCAGACCCGCCAGCAACAGGATGGAGGCGAGCTCCACCGCCAGCACATAGGGGCCGAACAGGGCGATACCGACTTCCTTGGCGCTGACCTCGGTCAGACCCAGTTCACCGCCGGTCACGCCGAGAATGCCGTGGGCCAGAAAGCCCAGCAAAATGAGGGAGAGCAGGGCCGGGCCACCCCAGGTCATGGGGGTGAGCCACTTCTTCTCCTGATCCTGGGCGCTCCCCAAGTTCAGCATCATCACCACGAACACGAACAGCACCATGATGGCGCCGGCGTAGACGATCACCTGCAGGGCCCCCGCAAAGGCCGCGCCCAGGCAAAAGAAGATCATGGCCACGGCGATGAGGGAGATGATGAGATTGAGCAGCGCATGCATGGGGTTGCTGGTGCTGATCACCCGCAGCGTGCTGTAAACGGCGACCAGGGCCGCGGCATAGAATGCCAGTTCCATGATTGACTCCTAGGGCAGCAGGCTCTTGACATCGATGGGCTTGGCTTCGTTCTCGGCATCCCCTTTGGGTTTGCCGTCGATGGCCATCCCGCTCATGCGGTAGAAGTTGTAGTCCGGGTATTTGCCGGGGCCGCTTATCAGCAGATCTTCCTTCTCGTACACCAGATCCTGGCGACGATACTCCCCCATCTCGAAATCCGGCGTCAGCTGGATGGCGGTGGTGGGGCAGGCCTCCTCGCACAGGCCGCAGAAGATGCAACGGGAGAAGTTGATGCGAAAGAACTCCGGGTACCAGCGGCCATCTTCCCGCTCCGACTTCTGCAAGGAGATGCAACCGACCGGGCAGGCGACCGCACACAGGTTGCACGCCACGCAGCGTTCGTCCCCATCGGGATCCCGGGTCAGTACGATGCGACCGCGAAAACGGGGGGCGGCGTAGACCGGCTGCTCCGGGTAGCTCAGGGTTTCACGGGGGCGCCAGGCATGGGAGAAGACCATCCCAAGACTGCGCAACTGGGTGCCAACACCCTTGATAATGCTCGTAATTTTCATAGGTGCCTCACTGCACATTTATCAGCACTGGCGTCTGGGCGTTTCCTTGCCGCAGACGGCCGAATCATCGTCATGTCCATCTCGTTTTGCTCACGCATTCATCAGCACCACGGCAGCGGTGACCAGCATGTTGAGCAGGGTCAGGGGCAGGCACACTTTCCAGCCAAAGGACATCACCTGGTCGAAGCGCGGGCGGGGCAGGGAGGCCCGCAGCAGGATGAAGAACACCATGAAACAGGCTGTCTTCAGGGCGAACCAGATGAAGGGCGGCAGCCAGGGGCCGTGCCAGCCACCGAAGAAGAGGGTCACGATGAGCGAAGAGATCAGCACGATGCCGATGTACTCCCCCACGAAGAAGAGACCCCACTTCATGCCCGCGTACTCGATGTGATAGCCGTCGGCGAGCTCCTGCTCGGCCTCCGGCTGGTCAAACGGGTGGCGGTGGGTGACGGCGACCCCGGCAAACAGGAAGGTGACGAAGCCCAGGATCTGGGGGATCACGTTCCACATGCCGGCCTGGGCCTCGACGATGTCACGCAGGTTGAAGCTGCCGGTCTGGATGACGATGCCCATGAGCGAGAGGCCAAGGAACACCTCGTAGGAGAGGGTCTGGGCCGAGGCGCGCAGGCTGCCGAGCAGGGAGTACTTGTTGTTGCTCGACCAGCCTGCGAAGAGCACGGCATAGACCGCCAGCCCGGCGATCGCCAGGATATAGAGCAGCCCCACGTTGAGATCCGCCACACCCCAGGTGGGGGTGATGGGCACCACCGCAAACGCCAGGATGAAGGCGGTGAAGGCGATGATGGGGGCCAGCACGAAGATCCGGCGATCCGCAAAGGGCGGGATCCAGTCCTCCTTGAAGAACATCTTGACCATGTCGGCGGCCAGTTGCAGCAGGCCGAAGGGGCCAACCCGGTTGGGGCCGTAACGGTCCTGCCACAGTGCCAGCAGGCGGCGCTCGATGAAGCTCATGAAGGCGCCAGCCCCCACGATCCCCACGAGCACGACCAGGGCCTTGCCGACCTCGATCAGCAGATCCATCAGAGAGTCGCTCATGCGATGACCTCCTGCAGGTTATCGATCAGGGCGTGGTGCAGGGCGGTCGGCAGGCCGTTCACCCCGAGTGGCAACCCTGCCAGGCCCGGAGCCAGCGCATCGCTCAGGCGCAGACGCAGGCGCCAGTGGTTGCCACCCCAGGAGAAGGCCACCAGCGCGTCAGGGGACAGTGCCAGGCGCGCGGCATCCGCCGGGTTCAGTACCAGGGTGGGTTCCCCCATGCGAGCCTGGATGACCGGGCTTCTGGCGGAGAGCTCCTCGCCACCGAACAGCTGGTCATAGCTCACCACCTGCAGGGATGCGGCGGGCTGGAAGGGGGCCGGGATGGCACCAAACCAGCCCAGGTTGCCTTCGCCCGGCTCCAGCAGGCGGCGACCGGGATCCCCGGCACGCAGGTTGCCACCCACCTCGTCCTGGAACTTGTTCCAGGCGGAGGGGGAGTTCCAGCCCGGCGCCCAGGCAAACGGTACCTGGGAGAGGGGCTGGCGGGCACCGGCGTAGCCTTCCATGGAGAAGGCGAACGGTGAATCGGGATCCTGGGCGACTCTGGGCTCGCTCACGTTTTGGTTCGCCAGCATGGAGGTGCGACCACTGTAGCGGTGCGGCTCCCGGGCGAGCTTCATGCCGCGAATGCGCAGGCCGGCGTTGGGGGCAGCTTCCCCCATGGTGGTGAGCAGCGGGGCGCTGGCGGCGCAATCGCGACTCACATCGTCGAAGGTGTTCCAGCGAACCGAACGCGGTTGCTGGCTCCCTTGCAGGGCATCCAGCCAGCGCCAGCTCTCGCGCACCTGGATATCGGCGTTGTAGAAGGCGGGAGCATAGACCTGGAAGAAGCGCTGGGCGCGGCCTTCCATGTTGACCAGGGTGCCATCGCCTTCGGCAAAACTGGCGGCAGGCAGCACCAGACCCGCCTTCTTCGCGGTGGCCGTCTCCTGATGGTCGATGACCAGCAGGTGTTGCAGGCGATCCAGGGCGGTGTCCACCCGGCTGCGGGGGGCTCGGCGGTAGAGGTCGTTCTCAAGAACGACCAGGGCAAGTCTCTCTTCCCCTTCCATGCGCTCGAGGGCTGCCTCCAGCGGGGCGGCATGCCGGGCCAGCATGGCCAGCCCCAGGCTGTTGGCTTCCTGAGCCACCAGGGCAAGCTCCGCGGCCTGGCCACGGTCCTTGAGGGCGCGGGCGATGTTGCTGGCCGCTTCGATCAGCGCCTCGTTGCGGGCACCATTGCCTGCGATGATGAGGGGCTTTTTGGCGTTGCCAAGCAGGTCGGCCCATTGGGCGGCGAGGGCCTGCTGTTCGGGGGAGAGATCCGTTGGTGCAGGTGCACTGGCGTCCAGCAGGTGGGCGATGGCAAACCCGAGGCGCGCCTGATCCGCGTGGGGGGCGTGCAGGGTGCTGCTCGCCACGTCATCCAGGCGGGTGGCATCCAGACTGGTGATGAGCAAGGGGTAGCGCTGGTTCTGGGCCAGGGTCTGCACGGCAGCGACCTGCCAGAGATCCACCTTCAGCTTGCGGGCAATTTCGCGCCCCTTGCCTTTCACCGCCTGGCGCAGGGCCAGGGCGATGCGGGCGGCGGTCTGGGTGACATCTTCCCCGAGCACCAGCACGGCGTCGGCCTCTTCCATGTCGCGCAGGCTGGGAGTGCGCACGCCGCCGTGCTCCAGAATGTCCAGCATCTTCTGCAGGCATTTCCATTCGCTCTGCTCGACCCCGGAGTAGAAGTTGGCGGCCCCCACCAGTTCGCGCAGGGCGAAGTTGCTCTCCAAGGAGGCGCGGGGTGAGCCGATGCCGATGATGCCGCTGGCGGTGCGCAGCGCATCCGCCGCCCGGTTCAGGGCACCATCCACCGTGATGGCCAGCTTGTCACTGCCATCCTGCAGCAGGGGCTGGCGCGGGCGGTCGGTCAGATTGACGTGACCGTAGCCGAAGCGGCCGCGATCGCAGAGGAAATAGTGGTTCAGGGCACCGTGGAAACGGTTCTCGATGCGGCGCAGTTCGCCGTAGCGCTCACCCGGGCTGATGTTGCAGCCGACCGAGCACCCCTGGCAGATGCTGGGGGCGAACTGCATGTCCCACTTGCGGTTGTAACGCTCGGAGTGGGTCTTGTCGGTGAAGACGCCGGTGGGACAGACCTCCACCAGGTTGCCGGAGAATTCGCTCTCCAGGGTGCCATCCTCGACCCGGCCGAAGTAGACGTTGTCATGGGCGCCATAGACCCCGAGATCCTCGCCACCGGCGTAATCCTTGTAATAGCGCACGCAGCGGTAGCAGGCGATGCAGCGGTTCATCTCGTGGTTGATGAAGGGGCCCAGATCCTGATTCTGGTGGGTGCGCTTGGTGAAACGGTAGCGGCGGCTGTTGTGGCCCGTCATTACCGTCATGTCCTGCAGGTGGCAGGCGCCACCTTCTTCGCACACCGGGCAGTCGTGGGGATGGTTGGTCATCTGCCACTCCACCACCGTCTTGCGAAACTCCTTCGCCTCTTCATCCTCGATGGAGATATAGGTGCCATCGGTGGAGGGGGTCATGCAGGACATGACCAGGCGGCCGCGCTTGTCGTCGGCATTCTGATACTGTTTGACCGCGCACTGGCGGCAGGCACCGACGCTACCCAGCGCCGGGTGCCAGCAAAAATAGGGGACGTCCAGCCCCAGCGACAGACAGGCTTGCAGCAGGTTGTCTGCCCCGTCTACCTCGTACTCTTTACCGTCTACATGAATGGTTGCCATACAACTTCCCTGAAACCTGTTTTATGAAATCGGCTATTGCCCGATGCGTCCTGGCGCTTACCAGCGCTCGCCCAGCAGGTTGGGCTGGATACCCTTGAACAGCTTGTGATTGTCATGGGGGGCCTTGACCCCGGCCTCGAACTCGGACCGGAAATACTTCATCGCACTGCCAAGGGGCTCGACGGCGCCGGGGGCATGGGCACAGAAGGTCTTGCCCGGGCCCAGGAAACTGACGAGCTGTTCCAGGGTCGCGAGATCCTCGGGTTGGCCCTCGCCCCGCTCCAGCGCCCGCAGGATCTTGACGCTCCAGGGCAGGCCGTCGCGGCAGGGGGTGCACCAGCCGCAGGATTCGCGGGCAAAGAACTCCTCCATGTTGCGCAGCAGTGAGACCATGTTGATGCTGTCATCCACCGCCATGGCAAGGCCCGTACCCATGCGGGTGCCCACCTTGCCGATGCCGCCAGCGTACATCTGGGCATCCAGGTGCTCGGGCAGCAGGAAGCCGGTGCCGGCGCCGCCCGGTTGCCAGGTTTTCAGGCGATAGCCGGGCTTCATGCCGCCGGCGTAGTTTTCGAACAGCTCGCGGGCGGTGATGCCAAAGGGCAGCTCCCACAGGCCGGGATTGTTGACCTTGCCGGAAAAGCCCATCAGCTTGGTGCCGTGATCTTCCGAACCCGGCAGTGCCAACCCCTGATACCAGGCCACACCGTTGCCGATGATGGCGGGCACGTTGCACAGGGTTTCGACGTTGTTGACGCAGGTCGGCTTGCCCCAGACGCCGGAGACGGCGGGGAAGGGGGGTTTGGCCCGCGGGTTGGCGCGCCGTCCTTCCAGGGAGTTGATGAGGGCCGTCTCTTCGCCGCAGATGTAGCGACCTGCGCCGGTGTGGACGAACAGCTCGAAGTCAAAGCCCGAGCCCAGGATGTTCTTGCCAAGGAGCCCCGCGGCCTTGGCCTCTTCCACGGCGCGGCGCAGGTGGATGGCGGCATCCACGTACTCGCCGCGCAGGAAGATGTAGCCGCGATAGGCTTTGAGAGCCCGGGCACTGATGATCATCCCCTCGATCAGCAGGTGGGGCAGCTGCTCCATCAGCATGCGGTCTTTGTAGGTATTGGGTTCCATCTCGTCGGCGTTGCAGAGCAGGTAACGGATGTTCATGCTCTCGTCTTTGGGCATCAGGCCCCACTTCACGCCGGTGGAGAAACCGGCGCCGCCGCGTCCCTTGAGGCCGGCATCCTTGACGGTGCTGACGATATCATCCGGGCTCATCTGGCCAAGGGCCTTGCGGGCGGCCTCATAGCCCTGTTTTGCCTGATACTCCTCGAGCCAGACCGGCTGGCCGTCGTCCCGCAGGCGCCAGGTGAGAGGGTGAGTCTCGGCGGTGCGGGGGATGTGGTTGGCGGTGCCGAGGGAGGCAAGCGTCTTGCCTGGCTGAATGCTCATGGGTAAGCCTCCAGGGTTTTCAGCAGGCTGACGGCATCGAGTCCGCCATAGGTATCGTCATCGATCATGATGGCCGGCCCCTTGTCGCAGTTGCCGAGGCAGCAGACGGGCAACAGGGTGAAGCGGCCATCCGGGGAGGTCTGACCAGGGGCCAGATTGACGACCTCTTTCAGACCGGCAAGCAACTGCTCGTGGCCGTTGATGTAGCAGACCATGCTGTCGCAGACGCGGATGATGTGACGACCCACCGGCTGGCGGAAGATCTGGCTGTAGAAGGTGGCGACCCCTTCCACATCGCTGGCGGGGATGCCGAGCTCGGCGCCGATGGCGTGAATGGCGCCGTCAGGCACCCAGCCACGGGCCTGTTGCACTATCTTGAGCGCTTCGATGCTGGCTGCACGGGGATCTTCGTAGTGGTGTTTCTCGTGTTCGATGGCATCGCGCTCAGCCTGGCTCAGGACGAAATCTCCCTGCTGGCTGCTGCATGCCCCTTGCCCTTGTGGGGTCTGGTTATTGTGACACTGACATTGGCTCATGACTTGACCTTTTGTGGCTTGTCCCTTTACTGCGCGTCTTGCCCTTCGCCCCGGCTGCCGGGGCGAGAGGACTCAACGATCCACATCTGACATAACGAAATCGATACTGCCCAGGTAGACGATAAGATCCGACACCATCTGGCCGCGGATCACCGAGGGGATCTGCTGCAGGTGGGCGAAGCTCGGGGTGCGGATCCGGGTCCGGTAACTCATGGTGGATCCGTCGCTGGTCAGGTAATAGCTGTTGACCCCCTTGGTCGCCTCTATCATCTGGAAGGACTCGGCGGCCGGCATGACAGGCCCCCAGGAGACTTGCAGGAAGTGGGTGATCAGGGTTTCGATGTCCTGCAGGGTGCGCTCTTTGGGCGGTGGCGTGGTGAGTGGGTGATCCGCCTTGAAGGGGCCCTCAGGCATGTTTTTCATGCACTGCTCGATAATGGACAGGCTCTGGCGGATCTCCTCGATGCGCACGGTGGCGCGGTCGTAGGCGTCCCCGTTGCTGCCCACCGGCACCTCGAACTCGAACTGATCGTAACCGGAATAGGGGCGCCATTTGCGCACGTCAAAGTTGAGCCCCGTGGCCCGCAGACCGCCCCCCGTGGTGCCCCAGGCCAGGGCCTGGGCCGTGTTGTAGGCGGCGACGCCTATGGTGCGGCCCCGCAGTATGCTGTTGCGCATGGCCGCCTTTTCATACTCCATCAACCGCTTGGGCAGCCAGCTCAACAGGTTGTCCTGGATGAGGCGGGTCCAGCCGGCAGGCAGATCGTGGGCCACGCCGCCGATGCGGAACCAGGCCGGGTGCATGCGGGCTCCGGTGATGGCCTCGATGATGGTGTAGATCTTCTGGCGGTCCGTGAAGGTGAAGAAGACCGGGGTCATGGCCCCCACGTCCTGAATGTAGGTGCCAAGGAACAGCAGGTGGCTCTGGATGCGGAACAGCTCCGCCATCATCACCCGGATCATGTCGACCCGCGCCGGCACTTTGATGCCGGCCAGCTTCTCGACCGCCAGCACATAGGGCAGGTTGTTCATCACGCCGCCCAGGTATTCGACCCGGTCGGTGTAGGGGATGTAGCTGTGCCAGGACTGGCGCTCGCCCATCTTCTCGGCGCCGCGGTGGTGATAGCCGATGTCGGGCACGCAGTCGCGGATCTCTTCCCCGTCGAGTTGCAGCACCAGGCGGAAGGCGCCGTGGGCGGAGGGGTGGTTCGGCCCGAGGTTCAGGAACATGTAGTCCTCGTTCTCGTTGCCGCGGGCCATGCCCCACTCTTCCGGCTTGAACAGCAGGTTGTCCTGCTCCTGATCCTGCTTGACCGCATCGAGCATGAAGGGATCAAACTCGGTGGCGCGCGCCGGGTAGTCCTTGCGCAGGGGGTGCCCTTGCCAGCTCTTGGGCATCATGATGCGGGTCAGATGGGGGTGGCCATCGAAGGTGATCCCCATCAGATCCCACACTTCCCGCTCGTACCAGTTGGCGTTGGGGAAGTGGCGGCTGACGGTGGGCAGATGGAGATCGCTCTCCTTGAGCGCCACTTTCAGCATCACGTCGGCGTTACGGTCGATGGAGATGAGGTGATAGAAGACGGTAAAGTCGCTCTCCGGCAGGCCGTGGCGATGGCTGCGCATCCGTTCGTCGGTGGCGCTGAGATCGAACAGCATCACGAAGGGGGAGGGCAGCTTTTGCAAGAAGCCCATCACGTCCAGCAGCAGATCCCGGGAGAGCCAGATGACCGGCACGCCGGTACGGGTGCTCTGCACGGTGAAGCGCTCGGCACCGAAGTGGGCGAACAGCTCGCCGACCACCTGGGCATCGGAGTGATCGGCGGTTTGCCACTGGGCCATGGTGTAATTGCTTGGGAATTCTCGAGTCAGTTTCATGATCAGATCTCATCCGGCGTGCGCAGGTTGGTCACGTTGATCCGCTCGCCGCGCTTGCGTTCCTTCTCGGATTGCATCTGGGGACGGTAGATCCCCTGATCCCCCACCACCCAGGAGAGGGGGCGGCGTTCCTTGCCGATGGACTCCTGCAGCAGCATCAGGGCTTGCAGGAAGGCCTCGGGGCGGGGCGGGCAGCCCGGAATGTAGACATCGACCGGCAGGAACTTGTCCACCCCCTGTACCACGGAGTAGATGTCATACATGCCGCCGGAGTTGGCACAGGCCCCCATGGAGATGACCCACTTGGGCTCGAGCAACTGCTCATAGAGCCGCTGGATGACAGGGGCCATCTTGATGAAGGGGGTGCCAGCAATCACCATGAAGTCGGCCTGACGGGGGGAGGCTCGTATGACCTCAGCGCCGAAGCGAGCCACGTCGTGGGGAGAGGTGAAGGCGGTACACATCTCCACGTAGCAGCAGGAGATGCCGAAGTTGTAGGGCCAGAGGGAGTTCTTGCGGCCCCAGTTGACGGTGTCTTGCAGCACCTCTTCGAGGCGCCCGATCATGATGCCGCGGGTCGCTTGCTGCGCCAGTGGATCATCGACGGTCTGGCGCTGTTCCTGGGGGTAGCGCTCAACGGGCGCATCCGGGTCAATCCGGGTCAGGGTGTACTTCATGGTGCAACCTCAAAGAGATAATCGGTAGTTCAGTCTGGTTTCTTGTCAGTCAGGACACGCTTTTTCGGGGCCCAGTCGAGGGCACCAATGCGCCACAGGTAGAGGAGGCCTACCAGCAGCAGGGTGATGAAGATGGTGGCTTCGATGAAGCCGACCCAGCCGCTCTCCCGAACGGAGACGGACCAGGCAAAGAGATAGAGGGCTTCGACATCGAAGATGACGAAGAACATGGCGACCAGGTAGAACTTGGCGGAGAAGCGCAGGCGGGCGTTGCCGACGGAATCCACCCCGGATTCGAAGGGTTTGTTCTTGGCACGGCCATAGGCGCGTCCCCCCAGCAAGGCCGCCAGGCCTATCATGGTCAAGCAGATACAGATGGCGCCAATGACATAGGCAGCAAAAGCCCAGTGCTGGACGGCAATATCAGCAAACATATAGGTTTTTCCCTAACCAAATTAATCATGTGACTTAACAATGATGTTACGTAGTATGCCACTTTCGTACTGATTTACATGTCATTTCAAAGGATTAATTATTAATCAACGGGATGAAAATTGTGTTTTGCTAGCGGGGTCAACTTTCTCGTTTGAGAATTGTTTTCAATCGTTTTTATGTAGCAGAAAAAAACCGGATAGTTTGAAAATCCGGGGGATGGCAGGAAACAAAAGACCCCGCATGGCGGGGTCTGTTTCAGGGTTGGAGAACGGGGAGGCTCTGCTCTGCCGCCTTGCCCTGGGAGAGCACGATCTCCACCCGGCGGTTGGCCTGGCGGTGAGCCGGGGTATCGTTTGGATAACGGGGTTGGGTATCAGCCACCCCCTGGGCGATCAGCCGTCGTGAATCCAGCTTGGGGTTGGTCAGCAGGGTGTGGGTGATGGTGGCCGCCCGCAGCACCGACAGCTCCCAGTTGTTGCGATAGAGCTCCACCGGCGCCTGGGAGTTGTCGGTGTGACCGGTGACCACCACCATGCCGGGGATGTCCGCCAGCACGTCCGAGACCTTGTTGACCAGCGGAATGAACTGGGGCTGCAAGAAGGCGGAGTCGGCCGGAAACAAGGTCTTTTCGCCGATGCGGATGACCAGTTGGCTGCCAAGCTGCTCCACCTCGATCTCTTTGGACTCGATTTGGCTCTTGAGCTGCTGATCCAGCTTCTGCTTGGTGACTGTGACCCAATCCTGCTCCTTGGTCTTGTGGGGCCAGGACTCCGTGGCCGTAGGTTTCTCCGAGGAGCCGATGGTCTCGTTGAAAGGGTCGGCCGCCGCTGCGGGCGTCTGGGTATCCAGCACCTGCTCTTTCTGGGAGGTATTGGGGGTGGTCTTGGACTCGGGTTCCAGTATGCCTGTGCCCCCCTGCATCACGGGGGAGCCGGCGGGAAGGGAGACCAGCCCTATCTTGCCAAGAGATTCGATAAAGCCCTGAATGAGCACGCGAGTCTCCGACTGCTTGGCCATGGCGAAGGAGTAGAGCACCACGAACAGGGCGAACAGCAGTGTCATGAAGTCGGCGTAGGAGACCAGCCAGCGTTCGTGGTTCTCCGGCGCCTCAGCCTTTTTCTTTTTCGCCACCGTGGCCTCCGAGGTAAGGCTCAAGGGTCACTTGCAGCCGTTGCTGTGACTCGCCGTCCACGATACAGAGGATGCCGGTGAGGGTCATCTCTTTGTAGTGGCGGATCTGGTGGGCAAACGACTTGTAGCGGTTGCCGAAGGGAAGGAAGATGAGGTTGGCGGCCGACACCCCGTAGATGGTGGCGATAAATGCCACCGCGATGGCGCCCCCCAGCTTGTCGGGGGCATCCAGCAGGCCCATGGCGTGAATGAGGCCAAATACGGCCCCGACGATCCCCATGGTCGGGCAGTAGCCCCCCATGGCCTCGTAGAATTTGACGGTCTGTTCGATATCTTCCTGCTCGAACTCGATCTCGTTTTCCAGTACCTCGTGGATTTTGGTCTTCTCGTAGCCATCGACCATCATCTGTACCCCTTTTTGCAGGAAGGGATCCTTGATGTCGTCGATCATGCCCTCCAGTGCCAGCATGCCGCTGCGCCGTGCATTGCCCGCCAGGGTTTCAAGCAGTTGGGCCTGCTCCAGCATGTCGAGGCGCAGGGGAGTAATGAGCCACTTGAAGCGTTTGAGGGTTTTACCAACCACGGAGAAGGGAAACTGGGTCAGTGCGGCACCGACGGTACCGCCGATCACGATGAGAAAGGCGGGCAGATCGAGCAGGGCGCTGGGGTGCCCCCCTTCTATCATGTTGCCACCCAGAATGGCTGCCAGGGCCAGCAGCAAGCCAATAAGACTCATTTGTCCATATCCCTATGCGATGTGTGAGGCTAGTGTAGCCATTTAACTATCAGTTTTTCAAAACGATATCCAATCGGTGAGCAATATCCGAGAGGTTGCGCAGACCCGGTAGTGTCCGGTGGCATCGGCCTGTGCCGCTTGGTCAGCAGAGCAGGTTGACGGTGCCGACCTGGCAGGACGAGGCGGTTATCCAGGTGATATCACAATATACTGTGCTATCTGTGAGAGTATGTTGGTTATTTATATCGCCACTTTCTCTTATATTGGCGTAATGCGCTGCCAACGAGAGAGGGCTGGCTGCCCTCGGGGCATATCCCCTGTCGGCAGAGAGCAGAGAGGCGGAAGGGATGGGATTGGCTGGGCGGCACTCGGCCAGGTATCGCGGCAAGCCGTTTTTTCTGGCCCCGCCAATGACGGGTTTCTCCTGCCAGGGGGTTGGCAGACACCTTGAAGAAAAAACCGACCCTGAGGTCGGTTCTTCAATCTGTACGCTGGGTCGGGATTGACTCGCGCCATCCCTGGCGCTCGACCTGCGGGCGGCCTCTGGCCGTCCAGTCGGGCTATCCTGCCCGCCTGTCGACAGGGTTCGAACCGAGCCGCCCATCATCGGATAAAGTAAAAGGCCCCGTCTTGCGACGGGGCCTTTTACTTTATTTGGCGGTGAGGGAGGAATGATTCACCACTGCGTGGCACACCCCTTCGGGGCGGCCTGCGGTCGTTCATCGCAGCAAGCTGCTCTGCTCGAACCCGACGAGGCTTCTCACCTTCTCTCCATCGGCATCGGATGTTGCCATGTCACCAGATGCAAAAAACCGACCCTTAGGTCGGTTTTTACAATTTGGCGGTGAGGGAGGGATTCGAACCCTCGATACGTTGCCGTATACACACTTTCCAGGCGTGCTCCTTCAGCCACTCGGACACCTCACCAAATTTTGGTCTGTGGTTTAACGTGTTCAGCCAACACGGTGTCCGCTGCGCCGTTGCGCTGGAACGGGGCGTAATCTAGGGGAAAGGGCTGCCTGGGTCAACCACTTTTCCCCTTATTTTTCATAATCTTTATCGAGTGCCTATCCCTTGAACAGAATGCCGATTTTTTAATCCCGTTCAAGGCTTGTCGAGAATGATCAGGCTGTCAGGCAGCTCGTTCTGATCCCGGGTTGCGGGGAAGGCGTCGGTCAGAATGGCGCTGGTGCGCTCCACGCACTCCAGAAACCCCTGCTCGACCTCCTTGTTGCGTACCCGAACCACGAAGTCGTCGATGATCTGCTGCCACTGGGTGTTGTCGATGTGCTGGGCGATCCCGTCGTCTACCAGGATCTCCACATAGTGCTCCGCCACCGAGACGAAGATGAGCACACCGAGCCGGTCCCGGGTGCGGTGAAGTCCCTGCTCGACAAACTGCAGGCGGGCCATCAGGGCGGCCCGGTGACGGCGTACCTTGTTGGGAATGAGCCGCATCTTGATGGGCGTCCAGTGGAACAGCAGGCTCAGTAGCAACCAGACCGACCACTGCACCAGCAGGATCTCGTACCAGCCAAGCCAGAAGCCGAGCTGGAAGACCAGCAGGGGGGTGAGCATGGCCAGCAGGGCGGCCCACAGGGTCGGGATATAGCGATAGCCATCGCTGGCCGGGGCCAGCACGGTGACCAGTTCGGCATCCGTGGCCTGCTCGGCCTGTCGAACCCTGGCCTGCAAGGTGTGGAAAAACTGTTTAGAAATCATCTTGTTGTCTCTTTTTCCCTGATTACCAACCGCCAGATGCACCGCCGCCGCCAAAGCTGCCGCCGCCACCACTGAAACCGCCACCACCACCGCCAGTGCGGCCGCCAAAGGAGCCGGCACCGAATCCACCGGCCATGTAGGCGGCCCGGCGACGTCCTCCCGGCCCACCGCCGCCGCTGCGCAGGTTGTGCAGCACGATCATCGCAATCACCACCAGGATGAAGAGCCAGGGACCTCCCTGCTTGTCGGCCTTGCTGGCGTGGTCCACGGGCTGATACTCCCCGGCCAGGGCCTGCATGATGCCCTGGCTGCCGGCGAGGATGCCGGCCACCATGTCACCGCGCTTGAAGGCGGGCAGGATCCGGGTCTGGATGATATTGGCGGCGATGGCGTCGGGCAGGGCACCTTCCAGGCCATAACCCACCTCGATGCGCACCTTGCGCTCGTCCTGGGCGATGATCAGCAGAACGCCGTTGTTCTTGCCTTTTTGGCCGATGCCCCAGTGGCGACCGAGCTGGTAGCCGTACTCTTCGATGGTATCCCCCGCCAGTGTGTCGATGGAGACCACCACCAGCTGGACGCCGCTGCGCTTCTCGAAGACGGCCAGTTGCTGTGCGAGTTGGTGGGCCTGCTTGCGGGACATCAGATTGGCCTCGTCCACCACCCGCCCGGTCAGGGCCGGGAAATCGGGGGCGGCATGCAGTGCCGTGGCACAGAGCAGCAGACAGAGCGCCAGCCAGCGTCTCATCACGTTCATTGGAAGCTGACCTTGGGCGCCTCATCGGCACCGGGCTTGGCGCTGAAGGTGGGTTTGGCTTCCAGATCGGAGTAAAGCAGCTTGGACCAGATGACCCCGGGGAAGGTACGGATCTCGGTATTGAACTGGCGTACTGCTTCGATGTAATCCCGTCTGGCCACCGCGATGCGATTCTCGGTGCCTTCCAGCTGGGCCTGCAGGGTCAGGAACTGCTGGTCGGCCTTCAGATCCGGGTAGCGCTCGACCACTACCATCAGCCGGGAGAGGGCGCTGGAGAGCTGCTCCTGAGCCGCCTCGAACGCCTTGAGCTGGGAGGGGTCACTCACCTGCACGCTGCCGACTCGGGCACGGGCATCGGTGACAGCCTTGAGGGTCTCCTGCTCGTGGCTGGCGTACCCCTTGACGGTGGCCACCAGGTTGGGAATGAGATCGGCCCTGCGCTGGTATTGGTTCTCGACCTGTCCCCAGCTCGCCTTGACCTGCTCATCCAGGGTCGGAATGGTGTTCATGCCGCAGCCGGTCAAACCCAGCAGCAGGGTCAGGGTCAGCAGGGCACGGGTACCACGCTGCCAGAGTGAAGTGGCCATCTTGTTGTTCTCCATTGATATTTCTCTCGGAAATAGGTTCACCATAACAGCTTGTGGTCAGCCCTCACAACGCCTGGGTAAGAGGGGGGCGCGGTAGCTCATCGACACCTTGGGCAACTGGGGTTTGTCCTTGAGCCAGGAGGCCAGCTCCTCCCCACAGCCATTGCCGGGGGGAATGGGAGCCTGGGACTGGCAGTCCGGACTGTTTGCCGGGCAGCGCAGGCGCACGTGAAAGTGGCTGAAGTGGCCGACCCAGGGGCGCAGCTTGCCGACCCAGGCTTCACCGGGTGCCTGTTTGCACACCTCGGCCTTGATGACGGGGTTGACGAAGATACGCGCCACCTCGGGGCGATCAGCCGCAAGGCGCAGCAGATTGAGCTGCCTGGGACCGAATCGGCCGGGTAGCATCCGGTAGCTGGGTTCGTCGATCAGCGCCCACTCCCTGGGGGCATCCTGCTCCCAGCGGCTGATGGGTCTGTCAGCCATCCTGAACCAGATGTCGGCATCCAGGCCGGTCTGGTGGCTGCGATGACCTGAGGTAAAGGGCCCCCCGTGCATCATGGCGAGGTCGGCGATATAGAGATCCGGCATGCCGGCCAGTCTGGTCTGGTTGGCCAGATGCTGCAGGTAATGGATGAGGTCGGGGTGACCGTAATAGCGAAGCCGTTTGGTGCGGATCACCTGATAACCTGGGCCTTCGAGGGGCAGGGCCACGGCATTTTTCAGGCAGCCGGCGGAGTAGCCGCCGATGGCCTCGGCATAGAGTGTGCTCGCGGACAAGAGCAGGGCGGTGGCGAACATGGGACTCCCGGGATGGCGCCCAGTGCGGGCTCAGACAGCCCCAAGCATACCAAGAGTGGCGGCTGGCCGTCATCCGTGTCGCGGTGGCGGTTGCATCGCGGCGCGTCGCTCGCGCACAATGCGCGGCAACGCAGCGACGGCAAGGCCGTTCGCATCACAGAAGGAGAAGAGAAGATGAGAGTCAGTGAGCTGGCAGCGCAAGAGAACGTGAGCTGGCTGATGCCCCCGGCCCGGCGGTTTTACGGGGTGATGATCTGCCTGTTGCTGGCGAGTCTCGCCACTGTGGTGGCCGCCCTCTGGCTGGGATATCCCGACATGGGCCTGCTGCCCTGGGTCGGGGTGGTCTTTGGCGGTATCGTGCTGGTGATGATGGTGTTGCCGCGCAACTGGCAGCGCTGGCGTCTGGCGGAGCTTGCCTGGGATGAACGCCATCTCTATCTGCTCAATGGCGGCGAAGACCGGGCCTTGGCGCTGCCCAGGGCCGTGCTGGTGGGCATGGAGCGGGATCGCAAGGTGGGACACGATGGCCAGTGGCTCGATTTCAGCCTGGATCTCGGGCTGGATGAGGTGACCCTGGCGACGGCCACCAGCCTGCTCGGGTTGTCCCGGGAAGGGACTCACGAAGTGGCCCCCGGGGTCTATCGATTCGGGTTCAAACGTGCCTGGCATGGGCGTCGTGCCCTCGGCACATTGCTGGCCGAGCTGCACCCGATCTGACTATTTTCTCGACAATTCATCCCAATGCTCAGATACTGCCTCTGATTCGATTTGATCTTTCCTGCTCTGATAACCCAAGAGATCAAGGACTTGGGATACGAAGCTGGAAGTGCCATGGCATGATGCCGTGGCTGGTCCGGCAGGGGGGTTGTGCCCTTACTCCCAGGTCGGTGGATGCATAGATAAGGCACCTTGAATCGAGAGTGGATGGCATGAAGATTTACGTAGGTAATCTGTCGTACCGGATGACGGCCGACGAACTGACAACCGTGTTCAGCCAATTTGGGCAGGTAGACAAGGTCGATATCATCATCGACCGCGATACCGGTCAGTCCAAGGGGTTTGGTTTCATTGAAATGCCGGTCAATGGTGAGGCCGAGAAGGCCATCGCCGAGTTGCACGGCACCGAGGTCGGCGGCCGCACCATCACGGTCAATCAGGCCAAACCGAAGACGGATGCACCCCGTGGTCGCCCCCAGCGCCATCGTTGAATCGTCTCGATAACGGAAAACGGCATGGAATCCTCCATGCCGTTTTTGTTTTCAGGGTCTGGTGCAGACTCAGGGAACGTCATAACCCAGAGCGGCCTTGCGGATGCGGAACCACTGCTGGCGAGTGAGCTCAATGGACTCGGCTGCCACGGCGGCGGCGATCCGCTCCCGTTTGCCGGAGCCGATGAGGGGCAGCGGCTGACTCGGTAGCATCATCACCCAGGCGTAGACCACCTGCTCCAGACAGTCGGCGCCCACCTCCTGGCGGATCTGCTCGAGTTCCGCCCGCAGCGGGGCATATTCGGGGGCATGGAACAGCCGCCCGCCGCCAAGGCAGGACCAGGCCATGGGCTTGATGCGCTGTTGCTGGCATTGATCCAGGGCACCATCCAGCGTCCCCTCCTGATGGAGCGGGGAGATCTCCAGCTGGTTGGTGACCAGGGGGAAGGGCAGGCGGGATTGCAGCAGGGCGAACTGGTGGGGCGTGAAGTTGGAGACCCCAGCGTGCTTTATCTTGCCTGCCTGCTTGAGGGTGATGAAGGCGTCGGCCACCTCGTCGGCGTTCATCAAGGGGTCGGGGCGATGGATCAGCAACAGATCCAGATGATCGGTGCCGAGCTTTTGCAAGGAGGCTTCGGCACTGGCGACGATGTGTCCCTTGCCGGTGTTGTAGTGATTCAGGGCGTGGGCCGGATTGGCGGTGAGGGCGATGCCGCACTTGCTGACGATCTCCATGCGATCGCGCAGGGAGGGCTCCAGGCGCAGGGCATGGCCGAAGGCCTCCTCGCACTGGTAGCCGCCGTAGATGTCGGCGTGATCGATGGTGGTGACCCCGAGATCAAGGTGATATTTCATCAGGTCCAGCAGGGCGGCGGGGGAGAGCTGCCACTCCATCAGGCGCCAGTAGCCCATGATGAGGCGGGAGAAGGTGGGGCCTTGCTCATGCAGGGCCAGACGGGATACGGACATGGTGACTCCTCTGGAGATAAAAATGCGAAAAGAAAGGGGCAAAATCATGTGCCAGCATCTTGGTCTCTTCCGGCGGACAAGGCAATAATGCCCCCTTCGCGAATTCGAACTATGGTTCTGACTCCGACGGGTCAAGATCCCGGTGTCAGTGAGAGGAGAAGGGTGATGGAAGGATTTGCCGCCAGGCTGCAAAGCCTGATCGGGGAGGGGAGTGTGAGCGCTTTTGCCCGCAAGGTGGGGTTGAGTGAAGCCCTGATCCGCAAGTATCTGAAAGGGGCCGAGCCCGGCCTTGGCAAGGCGAACCAGATTGCCATGGGGGCCAACTGCTCGCTGGAGTGGCTCGCCACCGGTTGCGGGTATCTCTATCGTCAGGCCGAGGTGGTGGACAGGGACGCGCTGGCGGCGGCGGGGGCGCTGGTGCAGGAGACCCGTCCGGGAAAGCCCATGCCGGACGAGGAGCAACTGGTGACCCTGCTCGCCTATTACCAGTTCCTGCGCAGCCACAAGCAGGCGGACGGTTTTCTGGACCTGGCCCGGGCGCGGGAGTTTGGGCGCCATCTGGCCGAGGCCTGAGTCTGACGGGTGCTCCCGGCAGTCCGCCATTCTTCTGATACCCTCTAAGCAGTGATCAAATCCAAGGACACGCAGATGAGCTATCTGATCCTGGGCAGTGGCGGGTTGGGCAGTGCGCTGGCACGGGAGCTGGCCAGACGGGGCGAAGAGTGGTTGCTGGCGGGCAGGCAACTGCCCAGGGGGCTGGATCCCGCCTGCTACTTTCCGCTGCAGGAGGTGGACCCGCTCTCCTTCGAGGCCCTCTTCACCCTCTATGACAGCACCACCCTGCCGACGGTGGTGATCAACACCATAGGCCTGCTTCATGATCTTGCCCACATGCCGGAGCGGCGGGTGGAGGAGGTGACCCCCCAATGGCTCGAAGAGAGTCTGCTGGCCAATGCCTGGCCCCACCTGGCCCTTGGTGCCAACCTCAGCCGGCGCATGATGCCCCAGAGCACGCTTTGGCTCTGCACCCTCTCGGATCGGGCGGGATGCCTGGAGGAGGGGGGCCAGGAGGCCATGTGCCACTACAGCTACCGCATGAGCAAGGCCGCCCTCAACATGGGATCCCGGATCCTGGCGGGTGAGTGGGCCGGACGTTTTCCCGGCGCCGGTGTCATCACCGTGCATCCCGGCCTCATGAATACCCCCATGCAGCAACCTTTTCTTCAGGAGATGGATCCCACCTTGCTGCAGGACCCCGCCGAGGTCGCCGTCCGCCTGCTGGATCTGATGGCCACACTGACGCCGGCGCACTCGGGCCGTTTCGTGGATCTGCAGGGTCAGTGGCTGCCCTGGTGAGCCGCCGGGCTCACATTCCCGCTTGCCGTTTCTTGCCAGCCGGGTGTCGGCTGGTTAATGTCATCGTCCTGCATCAGGAGGATGACATGCGCTATATCGATTTACGAAGTGATACCGTGACCCAACCCACGGAAGCCATGCGCCAGAGCATGCTGCATGCCGAGGTGGGAGACGATGTCTATGGGGAAGATCCCAGCATCAATGCGCTGGAGCGCCGCGGCGCCGAACTGCTTGGCAAGGAGGCGGCCCTGTTCGTGCCCTCCGGCACCATGTCCAACCTGCTGGCCATGATGAGTCACTGCCAGCGTGGGGAAGGAGCCGTGCTGGGGGCAGCCTCCCACATCTATCGCTACGAGGCCCAGGGCTCTGCCGTGCTGGGCTCGGTAGCCCTGCAATCCGTCCCCATGCAGGCGGACGGCACCCTGGCCATCGAGGATGTGCGGGGGGCCATCGCTCCCGATGATCCCCATTTCGTCCAGACGCGCCTCGTCTGCCTGGAAAATACCCATAACGGCAAGGTGCTGCCATTGACCTACCTGCGCGCCATGCGCGAATTCGTCGACGAGAAGGGGCTGAAGCTTCACCTGGACGGGGCTCGCCTCTTCAATGCGGTGGTGGCGAGCGGGGAACCGGTGGCCGCCATCGCGGCGCCTTTTGACAGCATCTCCGTCTGCCTCTCCAAGGGACTGGGAGCACCGGTGGGTTCCCTGCTGGTGGGATCGGCTGCGTTCATCGCCCGCGCCAGACGGCTGCGCAAGATGCTGGGGGGCGGCATGCGCCAGGGAGGGATCCTGGCCCAGGCCGCCCTGTTCGCGCTGGATCAGCACGTTGCCCGGCTGGCGGATGATCATCGCCGCGCCAGGCGTCTGGCAGAGGGGCTGGCCGCGTTGCCAGGCATCACACTCAACATGGGTGAGGTGCAGACCAACATGGTATTCCTGCGCCTGACTCAGGGGGATCCTACCACCTTGCTGGGTTTCATGAAGGAGCGCGGTATTCTCTTCTCCGGCTACGGGGAGCTCAGGTTGGTGACCCACCTGCAGATCACCGACGATGACATCGACGAGGTGATCGACGCCTTCACCGAGTACCTGAGTGGCTGACGCCATTCCCTATCGCAACAACAAGGGCGCCATCGGGCGCCCTTGTTGTCATGGCAGGGTCGGTCATCCCTGGCGCTGGCCGGTGAGCAGCATGGCCTCGTCGGTGGCGTCATAGATCATGATGGCCAGGTGGGTGACCTCTCCGGCGAAGTCGGCCAGCGGCACCAGGGTCAGGTTCTGGTACATGTAGGGGGCCGATCCCGTGATGGGGCGGTAGTTGGAGAAGCGCAACAGGTAGGGGCGCTGCTCCCAGGTGCTGAAGGCACGGTTGTTGAGTTTGAACACCATGTTGGCCTTGCGCTCGAACCAGGCCTTGTCCACATCGGGGAAGAGCGAGAACAGCCCTTGATCGCGCACCTCGCCTGCCAGCCGGCCGCTGTGACTCTCCATGAAGCCGTTCCACACCTGGATCCGGTACTCCCTGTCGAGCACGACCAGCCCCACGTCCAGATTCTGGACGATGTTCATCAGCCAATGAAATTCCCGAATGTCCATGGTCACTCCTGGTGGTTGCTGCCGCGGGGCGGTCACAGCATGTGCATGATCTTGTTGTTCATGGTAGCGATGGCATCTTCGGTAAACAGCAGCAAGAGATCGCACTGCACCGCATAGCCCTGCACCCGATAGTTGATCTCGATGGCCAGAGTGCGGCGCCAGCGGCTCTGGTTGGTCCGAATGAGATCCTGAATGGGCCTGTGCTGGCCCAGCACCACGGGGTGACCCTGGCTAAAAGGGGTGTCGAGCTGGTTGGCGTAGCCGCGCAGGAAGGCGCCGATCAGCACGTTGGCGGTGTCCATCAGCAGTTCCAGCTCGGCGCCGTGATCCAGCTCCCCCTGATGGTTCATCAGGCGGGCCAGGTCCTGGAAGCTGGCATCGTGGAACAGCAGCAGGGCCTCCCCGGCGATCCCGGCCCCGATGAAGCCCTGGCAGACCGCAGAGAGCGTCTCCGACTCGGCGGCGGCCGAGAGCGCCATGTGCAGCTCGGAGACCTCCAGCACGTTGACGTTGGGGATGGGGAGCAGCACGAAGGCGCCGAGCAGGCGGGCCAGAAGATCCGCCCCCTGGCCCATGGCGACGTTGGCCAGCTCCTGATAGACATCCCGCAGCTCGGGGGTGAACTGGATGCTGCTCTGGGCAGCCTGGTGGCTGGCGACGGGCTGGTGCTGGATGGCCGTCACCTGGGTGGCTGATTGCCACAGACCGTGGCGCTTGAGTAAGGCAAGGAGGGTGTCCGGGGAAGCCGGCTTCTTGATGAAATCGAGGGCGCCAAGAGCCATGACACGCTCATGGGCTTCCGGCTGGATGTCGCCGGAGACCACGATCACCTTGCTGCGCACCCCCTCTCGCTTGAGGGTCTCGAGCACGCCATAACCGTCCATCTCCGGCATGGTGAGATCGAGAAAGATCAGGTCCCCGTGCCCCATCAGGATCTGCTCGACCCCTTCCAGTCCGTCCGCGGCCTGGTGCAAGGTGACACCCCAATCGGCGGGCAGGGCGCGCACCAGCTGTTTGCGCGCGAACCCGGAGTCATCACATATCAATACATTCATAGTGTTAGCCGACCTGTGCAACGAGGATTGCGCTAAGTGTGGGTCATCAGCCGTCAGATGCAACGGGCAGCGGCTGCGCCGGTGAAAATTGATCGTTCTGCTGGCGGGTACGATAGCGCTCGGAGTGCTTCTCGACGAAATCGGCGAACATCTTAACACGCAACGGGGTGAACCGGGGCTGACAATGGAGCATGTAGAAGGGACGTTTTCCTGACTGCCAGTCAGGCAGGACGGGGACGAGCTGACCATCTTGCAGGAAGGGGTGCACATAGTGCTGCGGGGCGTTGACGATGCCGAGGTGGCGCTGGGCTGCCCGTACGGCGGCCTGGGTCTGGTCGATGCAAAGGCGGGGAGTGCGCTTGATGCAGATCGCCTGTTTGTCCCGCCCGCTCAGTTGCCAGTGCTGGTGGGGCCAGCAGTAGATGAGATCGTGCTCTTCCAGCTGGGTCGGGTGGGAGGGCACACCCATCTTCTCCAGATAGAGGGGGGAGGCGAACAGACCGTACTGGATGTGACCCAGACAGAGGGCGTTGGGCAGGGTCTGGGGGAGCTCGCCGTTGAAAAAGACCAGGTCCCTGTCCTGATCCGCCTGGAGGGCATGGTCGTTGGACTGGCGGATGTCGAATTGTACCCCGGGATAGCGCAGGCCGAAGTCCACCAGCATGTCGACCAGGATGGTGTTGGAGAGGGCGATGGGGGCCGCGAGGCGGATGAGGCCGCTGATGTCCGTCTCCTCACCCCGAATTTCGCCGGTGGCCTGCTCTATTTCCGCAAGGGGGGTACAGAGGCGCTCGTAATAGCGCAGCCCTTCGTCCGTGAGACGCAGCTTGCGGGTGGATCTGTGCAGCAGGCTGCATCCGAGCTGCTCTTCCAGTTGGGAGATACGTCGACTGATGGTGCCGGTCGGCATGCCCAGCGCAGCGGCGGCGTGGGAGAAACCGCCCTCTTGCACCACCTTGACGAACAGATAGAACTCTTCGATGTACTTCATAAGCGGTTTTAGGGGGTGTTCTGGCTGTAACAAGCCAGTGACCTTATGAAGAGTCACCGGGCTTGGCAAGCGCAATCCGGCGTTTAATTGATCTGGATTAGATTCGACTCGCGCTGGTATTGCTGGAGCAGATGGACGAAATCTTCCGGGGATCTGTCCAGGCTGTTGTCGGGCACCAGCAGATCGTACCCCAACAGATCACGCAGCCGTGCCATCCGGTTGCCGAGCATGGCGATCACCCCCTCATAGCGCTGGCCGGAGGGTGAGCAGAAGCGGCTCTCCTCCAGCAGTCCCTCTCCCAGGAGCCCACTGCCGCACCCTCCGGTCGGGCAGTCGGAGCGCTCGCTTCGCATGGCCTGCATCAGCACGGCGCGCTGCTCGGTCAGCAGACGGACGGCGAGCCGGGGTGTGATCAGCGTCAAAAAAGCGTCGTAATCCTTTATTTTCAAGCCGATGTAGGGCAGCTCCACCAGATCCCACCCCAAATGGATACGTGGTTGGTCAATTCGCTGAATATTTCTCCATTTCAGGATCCAGCCGCCGTACTTGTGATGGTATTGCAGGCAGTCCTGACACAAAGAGAGACTAAAATGAGGCTCACCCAGTTTCCAAACCCCGACAAGAATTGTCATCAGGCCCGCCAAGAGGAGGGAAATGGCGGGGATTAGTAGTTGTTCACGAAGAAAAAAAAGTATAAAAATCATAGCAATGGTTATCACCATGCCCAACAATACCAGTGTGAGTCCATTTCTTCGTACCATGGGGATCACATGTAGCGTTTTCATATGATTTCGGCC
The DNA here is from genome assembly GCF_040908105.1 of Aeromonas sp. R7-2. Taxonomy (NCBI): domain Bacteria; kingdom Pseudomonadati; phylum Pseudomonadota; class Gammaproteobacteria; order Aeromonadales; family Aeromonadaceae; genus Aeromonas; species Aeromonas sp. R7-2. The sequence goes on from NZ_JBFODC010000012.1 coordinate 218,167, forward strand.
TTTTTTCATCCGTTTGTTATCCGATTATGGGCCGGAACGGATTTTGTACCAGCGTGAATACTCCTGTCAGGGGGCGCAAGCGACTGGTTCGACCATGAGCTTTCAGCATGAATCATCACTCAACATGAATACGCTAGACGAACGCCTGCTCACCGTGATGGATGTCCTCCACACGCCTGTCTGGGTCTATGACATCCAGCGTCATCATATTTACTGGGCCAACGATGCTGCCCTCGGGCTCTGGGAGGCGAGCTCCCTGGCCGAGCTGAAGTCCCGGGATTTCTCCGCCGACATGGCCGCCGCCATCGATCTGCTGCTGCAGCGCTATCTCGGTGATTTCCAGCAGGAGCGCAGTTACAACGAGTGGTGGACCCTCTCGCCCAAGGGGGTCAAGAAGCAGGTCTATCTGCGTCTTTCCGGGATCCAGCTTGCCGGAAGGCAGATGATGATGGCGGAAGCGGTCATCGATGCCGACACCCTCTATCAGGAGTCCTCCCTCGCCACCGGCGACACCCTGGCCTGTCTCTTTGACAACGAGGGGCGCCTCGAGAGCGGCAACCATCACTTCGACATGTGCTTTGGCACCGGCATTCTGACGCTGCCCCAGATCTTCTCCGGTGCGGACGAGGCCTTCTATCGTCGCCTCTCCCGTCTGGACGAAGTAGTGGCCGAAGGGGAGTGCCGCACCCAGAAGGGGATGCGCTGGTTCCAGTACCAGTTTCGCCATATCCAGCAGGGGGCACGGATCCTGCTGACCATGCGGGACATCACGGATCGCAAGCTCGAAGAGCTGGAGCATCGCCACCTGGCCTGGCACGACTCCCTCACCGGGCTGCTCAACCGCTACGGCCTGATGAAATCCCTGGAAGCCTATTGCGGCCTCGGGGGGCGCTTTGCCCTGGTGTTCATGGATCTGGACAACTTCAAGCTGGTCAATGACAACTACGGCCACAAGGCAGGGGATCGCCTGCTGGAGCGGGTCGCCGGACGGCTCAAGCAGATCTGCCCGCGGGACGTGGAGCTGGCGCGCCTTGGCGGGGACGAGTTCACCGCCCTGGTGCCCCTCAACCAGGCGAGCGATCGGGCCCAGGAGGTGGCGGATCTCATGCTCTCCCAGATGAGCAAGCCACTGCAGCTGAGCGGTGTCCCCGAGGTCACCATCGGCGGCAGCATCGGCATCGCCATCTACCCGGACGACGCCGATGATGGCGACAACCTCATCACCCGTGCCGACATGGCCATGTATCAGGCCAAGCAGATGGGGCGGCTTCGCTGGCAACGCTTCACCCCCAGCATGCAGCAGAGCCTGCATCGCAAGCTGACCCTGAAGCAGTTCCTGGCCAAGGCCGTCGGTCGGGGAGAGCTCAGCCTGCGCTATCAGCCCCAGGTGGATGTGGCGCAAGGTCGGGTCATCGGTTTCGAGGCCCTGGTACGCTGGTACAATCCCGTGCTCGGCCATGTGTCGCCGGCGGAGTTCATTCCGCTGGCCGAAGAGATGGGGCTCATCCGGGAAATCGGAAGCTGGGTGCTTTCCACCGCATTGGCCCAGATGGGGGAGTGGCAGCGACAGGACGGGGTGAGGGTGCCGGTGTCAGTCAATCTCTCGGGCTTCCAGCTCTCTGCCAGTTTGCCGGAGCTGGTGGCCCAACTGCTCGAGGTATTCTCGGTGGAGGCGGCGCTGCTGACCCTGGAGCTGACCGAGACGGTGCTGATGCTCGACATGAAGGGGTGCATCGAGATCCTCGACGCCCTGAGCGAGCAGGGGATCAAGATCGCCATCGACGACTTCGGGACGGGCTACTCCTCCCTGGCCTACCTCAACCGGTTGCCCATCGACACCATCAAGCTGGACCGCTCCTTCGTGGTGGGACTCAACCTGCCGGTGATCCGGGCGACGGTGGCCATGGCCACCAGTCTGGGGCTCGGGATCCTGGCGGAAGGGGTGGAGGAGGAGCACGAGCTCGCGGCCCTGCAGACCCAGGGTTGCCATGTCTTCCAGGGGTTCCTGTTCAGCCGTCCCATGACCCCGGAAGAGGTGGCGGCGGCGGGGTTTGCTGTACAGTGCCGACTGGGTCGCTACCCCCTCGCAAACCATTGAGCAAGTTGTCGATAAATGTGCGGCATCTCCCATTTATGAAGTGCGAGATGCCAAATTAAACATAATTAATCGAATTTTTGTCTCATATCATGGGATCCATTAGACGTTATCGCTAGTATGCGCGCTCATTCCTTGGTAATGGAGTATCACCATAATGAGTCAAGCTGCAGTGAACGAGCGTCCGGCCCCTCCCAACGGCTGGTTGAACCGCTTTCTGAACGGGGTGGAGAAGGCGGGCAACAAGCTGCCGGATCCCGCCATGCTCTTCCTCTATGCCTTGCTGATCGTCTGGGTCGGCTCTTGGATAGGCTCCCAGTTCTCCTTCGATCTGGTCAATCCCCGCACCGGAGAGGCCGTGGTCATCAACAACCTGTTGACCGGGGCAGGGCTGGCGGACTTTCTCGCCAGCATGGTCACCACGTTCACCGGGTTTGCTCCCCTTGGCATCGTGCTGGTGGCCATGCTGGGGGTCGGGGTGGCTGAACAGTCCGGTTTCATCAACACCGGGCTCAAGAAGCTGCTCAAGGTGACGCCGGCGCGCTTTCTGACCCCCATGCTGATCCTGGTGGCCATCGTCAGCCATACCGCCGCCGATGCGGGCTATGTGCTGGTGATCCCCATTGGCGGCATCATCTTCCATGCGGCGGGTCGCCACCCGCTGGCGGGGATTGCCGCAGCCTTTGCCGGGGTTTCCGGCGGGTTTGCCGCCAACTTCCTGCCCTCCGGCGGGGATGCGCTGCTTCAGGGTTTCACCCAGTCTGCAGCCCAGTTGTTCGACCCTGACTACATGGTCAACACCCTGTGCAATATCATCTTCACCGGCGCTTCTTCCTTGCTGATCATCTGCGTGGGCTGGTTTGTCACCGAGAAGATTGTCGAGCCGCGCCTCAAGCAGGTGCCTCTCAACGAGGATCTGGAGAGCGCCGACGAGATGGGCCGTTACAGCGCCCAGGAAAGCCGGGCCTTCAACTGGGCCGGGTTCGCCATGCTGGCGGCCGTGGTGCTGCTGGGGCTGGCGCTGGCCCCCGGCGACTCGCCGATGCGGGCACCGGACGGTTCCCTCACCACCTTCGCCGCGCCGGTGATGAAGTCCATCGTGCCCCTCATTTTCCTGCTCTTCATCCTGCCCGGGATCGTCTATGGCTTTGTCGCCGGCAGCTTCAAGAGCGGCAAGGATGTGATCGACGCCATGTCGGCCACCATGAACAAGATGGGCTCCTACATGGTGATGGCCTTCTTCTGCGCCCTCTTCATCAAGGCGTTCGGGGATTCCAACCTCGGTACCCTGCTGGCGCTCTCCGGTGCCGAGGTGCTTCACGCCCTGGCGCTGCCGGGAGAGGTGACCATCGTCGGCATCATACTGCTGACGGCCACCGTCAACCTGGTGGTGGGCTCGGCCTCCGCCAAGTGGGCCCTCATCAGCCCCATCCTGGTGCCCATGCTGATGGCGGTGGGGATCTCGCCCGAGCTGACTCAGGCCGCGTATCGGGTGGGGGATTCCGCCTCCAACATCATCACCCCGCTGATGGTCTTCTTCCCCCTGGTGGTGGTTTATTGCCAGCAGTATGTGAAGAGCACAGGCATCGGCACCCTGGTCTCCATGATGCTGCCTTACTCCCTGGCCTTCCTGGTGAGCTGGACGGGCTTCCTGCTGCTCTACTGGGCGCTGGGGTTCCCGCTTGGGTTGCAGGCCCCCTATGTCTATCCTGCCCCTTGAGGGTGACGGGGGGCCTTGGGCCCCCCGCTTTTTTTGGGTAGAGTGTGACCTTCATCCCGGAGGTACCATGAACCCGACCATCGATCTCATTCTTTCCCATCGCTCCATTCGCCAGTTCACCCCAGAGCCCGTCAGCGCAGAGCAGCTGGATCAGATCCTGAGCGCCGCCCAGAGCGCCGCGAGCTCCAGCTTCCTCCAGGCCAACAGCATCATCCGGGTCACCGACAAGGGGCTGCGGGCCACCCTGGCGGAGCTGGCCGGTCATCAGGCCTATGTGGTTGAGGCGGCGGAGTTTCTGGTGTTTTGCGCCGACTACCATCGTCACAGCCAGATAGTGCCGGAGGCCCGCACCGGCTTTGTGGAGCAGCTCATGATCGGGGCCATCGACGGCGCCCTGATGGCGCAAAATGCCTTGCTGGCGGCCCAGTCACTTGGGTTGGGCGGGGTCTATATCGGCGGCATTCGCAACAATCCGGCCGAGGTGAGCGAGGTGCTGGGTCTGCCCCATCAGGTGATCCCGCTGTTTGGCCTCTGCCTGGGTCATCCCGCCCAGCGGCCGGAGCAAAAACCGCGGCTGCCCCGGGCGCTGGTGGTGCACGAGAACCGCTATCCTGCCACCCTGGACCGCGCCCTGCTGACCCGGTATGACGGGCAGATCCACGACTACTACCAGGCCCGCAGCAGCAACAACAAGGATCAGACCTGGAGCGGGCAGATCAGGGGGATCCTGGGCAAGGAGGCGAGGCCCTTCATGCTGGGATTCCTGCAGTCGAAGGGTTTTTGCCTCAAGTAATGGGGGCGGCGGGCGATATGGAGCATGACGCACCGGATGCGGTCACCGCCTGCAAGCGTTCTTGTGAGGCAATACGGGATCTGGGCGCTACCCTATGAGGCTAAGCTGTTGTAGGATCTCGCAATTGGATTGGGACTGGAGTGTGAACACCCTATGATTTTAACCCTGATATTGCTGTCAATCGGCGCACTCCTGTTTCTGGTCATCGCCTATAACGTGGTGCAGCAATACAAGCAGAAGGCCGAATCGGACAAGCGCCAGGCCATTGCCCGTCACAAGGCGGTGGCAGACGAGACCGAAGAGGTGTTGCTGAACGTCAACCTGGTGCCCTTTTCCAAAAACATGGTGCTGCTGTTGCAACATCGCATCCTGGATGCCTACCGCGCCATCGCGCTGGTGATGCCCAATGCGCAGGTCAAGCAGCGCATCGCCGACGTCCAGCTCCAGATCAAGAACGTGCAGGAGAACTACAGCAGCCAGGACGAGGGGCATTTCAAGACGCCGGAGTCCGACCGCCAGGCCATCCAGATGCTGCAACTGGCCAAGAAGATGCGGGCCGTGCTGCGGGTCGAGCACAACAAGGGCAAGATAGATCCCCAGGGCTTTGCCCAGGAGGATCGCCGCCTCGAGCTGATGCAGCTCAAGATCAACATCGCCAACCTGCTCAAGCGGGCCATGGATGCCCAGATCCAGGGGCAGTACGGCACCTGCCGGCAGCTCTACACCAAGGGGCTGGGGGCGCTGGCCAATGTCACCGACAAGGATCCCTACCTGCTGGCGCGGGAAGAGGACATGCGTCAGGGGATGCGCCAGCTGGAAGAACACCTGCAGCAGCACAGCGAGAAGGAGCTGCAAAACATCAAGGACAAAGAGACGGACGAACTGGACGTCCTGTTCCAACCCAAGAAGAAATGGTGATCATGTCACATCCCCTGGATTCCACACTGGGGCCCATGGCCCCATTTGTTTGCCAACTGCTCACGGAAATGCATGCCGTCATGGGAGTCAATGACTCCCCCGTGGTGGATCACCTCTGCTACCGCGCCGCCACCCTGCCGGAATATCTGGAGTTGAAAGCGGTGCTGGCCGCCCACGGAGTCTTGCTGGTGGAGGGGATGATAGGCGGTCGTCCCATCGCCACCTATCGCTTGCACCAGCCCGTCTGCTGGGAGCAGGTGACCGTCCCCTGCATCGAACTGGCCGCCCCCAAGGCGGGTCGAAGCCATCAGGCCGGGCTCGAACATATCGAGCTGGTGGTGCCCTCGCTCACGACCTTGGTGACGACGCATCCGGATGTCCCCTTCAAGACCGGCAACATCGATGACGGACGCAATCCGGATATAGGATTGATGCTGCCCTCCGGGCAGATCAAGTTTCATCTGCGCCCGCTTGAGGAGGTGATCGACGAAGAGCTCTGCACCGGCGCCGTGGTGCCGGTACCGGCGGACTATTATGACGGTCTGTGAGGGAAGGGCCCGTTGACGGGAGCCTGACCCTGTGGCGTCAACGCACAAGCGGGCGCCACACGTCCTTTCAAGTGACCGAGCCAGAGGCTCAACCCGGCGGTGATCATCAACACCAGCTCGATGCCGAGCACCAGACCCCATAGCCCCCCTTGCTCCCAGAAGGGATGCAGATAAAGCCCGCCCAGACTGGCCCCCAGGTAATACCCCACCAGATAGAGCGACGAGGCGAGCGCCCGGTTGTGCTCCACGTGCTGGCCGACCCAGGCGCTGGCACAGGCGTGGGCGAGGAAGAAGCCGAAGCTCGAGACAAGCAATCCCCCGATGATGGCGACAAGGCTCCCCTGCAACAGGGCCAGGCTGCCGAGTGCCATCAAGGTTATTCCCGCCAGCAGCAGACGTTGTGCTCCCCAGCGATGGGCCCCGCGGCCGCTCAGTGAAGAGGCGACGGTGCCGGTGAGGTAGGTCAGAAACAGCATGCCGAGCCACTGGGTCGGCAGGGAGAAGGGGGCCTTGGCCAGCAGGAAGGTGAGATAGCTGTACTGGTTCAGGAAGACCATGAAGTTGAGGCCGCCGATGAGATAGGCCCCCACCAGCAAGGGGTTGCCAAGGTGGCTCTGGATGGCGCGGCGCAGTTGCCCAGGCGCTGCCTCCACGGCCACGAAGCAGCGCTGGGCGGGCAGCAGCCAGATAACCAGTGGCAGCAGGGCGAGGCTGATGATCCCGATGCCGAGGAAGGTGTGCTGCCAGTCACCAAACCAGCCAGCCAGCAGACCGCCGACCACCCGGCCCGCGATGCCTCCCAGGGAGTTGGCCGCGATATAGACGCCGACGGCTACGATGAGGGCACGTTTGTTGAACTCTTCCCCCATGTAGGCAATGGCGGTGGCGGGGAGACCTGCCAGCAGGACGCCTTGCAGGATGCGCAGGCTCACCAGCACATCAAAGTGGGTGACCCAGGGGATGCACAGGGAGAGCAGGATGGCGGCCGCCAGGGTCCACAGCATGATCCGCCGCCGTCCGAACCGATCAGCCAGACGGGCACAGACGAGCAGGGAGCCTGCAAGCCCTGCGGTGCAGCCTGCCAGCGTCCAGCTGGCGGACAGGGCGCTGACGGAGAAGACCTCTGCCAGGAGCGGCAGCAGGGGATGGGTCTGGTAGAGGTTGAGGAATACCAGGAAGGAGCCCAGGCTGAGGGCCAGGGTGGCGCGTATCCATTCGCGACTGCCTACTTCGATCATATGGAGTTGTCCCGACGACTTTTGTGCAGGGTAGTGCGACGAAACGTATAAATATAATATATTTAAGTTATCACCCTGATAAATGAAATTGATATGGATCTGAAACAGCTCGGATACCTGCTGGCGGTGCGCGATGCCGGCTCCTTCACCAGGGCGGCCCAGGGGCTGAACGTGGCCCAGCCTGCCGTCAGCATGGCCATCGCCAAGCTGGAGCAGCAGCTCGATCTGCGGCTGTTTGACCGGCAGGACCGCAGCGTGCGCCTCACCCCGGAGGGAGAGGTCCTCTGTCGCCACGCCGAACGGCTGCTGCGCCAGATGCACCAGGCCGAGGCCGAGATGGCCGAGCTCAAGGGGCTGGAGCGGGGGGAGGTGCGCATCGGCATCCCCTACATGATGGGCTCCTATTACTTCCCGCCAATCCTGATGGCGTTCAAGCATCGCTACCCCGGCTTGAAGATCCGGGTGGAGGAGGCGGGCACCCGGGAGCTGCTCAGCCGCATGGTGGATGGCAGTCTGGATCTCGCCATTCTCATCACCAGCGATCTGCCACCGGCCCTCGAGGGGGCGCAACTGCTGCGGGAAGAGATGCTGATGGTGGTGGGGGAGGAGCACCCCCTGCGCGGCGCTGAGTCGGTCTCGTTGCCACAGTTCTTCGGCCAGGAGCTCGCCATGTTCCGGCGAGGCTTCTACCACAGGGAACACATGGAGGTGTTGGCGCAGGGGTTGGGGGTAGAGCCTGACATCGCGTTCGAAAGCAATCTCATCCCGCTGCTCAAGGCGGTGGTGCGTCAGGGATTCGCCGTGACCACCTTCCTGCGCATGGCGCTGGAAGAGGAGCCGGCCCTCACCGGCATCCCTTTTTCACCCCCTATCTTCCTGGATCTCTGCGTAGCCTGGCGACGGGGGGATCCGCTCTCCATGGCGAACCGGGCATTGCGGGATTTTTTGCTGGCACAAGGGGATGTTTCTCACCATTGCGCTACAGATACTCAATGATTGAGTGGTATCACCAATAAAAACGCCTCCAATCTGGAGGCGTATGCTGACAAGGTGGATGCAACCTTATTTCTTGAACAGGTGATCCAGCTTGTTTGCCTTGGTGGAGAGATAAAACTCGTTGTGGGGATTGCGACCTTCCTGAAGGGGCACGCGCTCCGCCACCGGGATGCCAAAGGATTCCATCGCCTTCAACTTGCGCGGGTTGTTGGTCATCAGGCGCAGGGACTTGACCTCGAGCGCCTTGAGCATGTCGGCGCAGATGGTGTAGTCACGCATGTCGGCGGCAAAGCCAAGCGCCACGTTGGCCTCCACGGTATCGGCCCCCTGATCCTGCAGATGATAGGCCCGGATCTTGTTGAGCAAGCCGATGCCTCGCCCTTCTTGACGGACATACAGCAGGACGCCGCGGCCCGCCTTGGCGATGTTTTCCAGAGCGGCCTGCAATTGGAAGCCGCAGTCACAACGCAGACTGAACAGGGCATCCCCGGTCAGACACTCGGAATGAATGCGTCCCAGCACGGGTTCGCCGTCTGCGATATCGCCCATCACCAGCGCGGCATGATCCTTGCCTGTGCCGGTTTCCTGAAAACCAACCAGCGTGAAAGTGCCCCAGGGGGTCGGCAACTTGGATTTGGCCACGAGGGTAACGCTGCTCATATGGTTGCTCCTGACTACAGCTGCTTAAAAAAGGGCGGCCAGTTTAGCGCGCATTGTCCGGAACAACCATAAGAACAAAACCTTGCGTGAGAAGTGGGTTAACCCGATTGGTCAGAATAGGTGCAATCACGACGACTTTTGCGCAATTGTGTGCCCTGACAACTGCCAGAGACGGCGCATTCGGGTATAATCGGCGCCCATTAACCCATCCCGACAGGGATGTGTGCAACCAGTCAAGATGCCGAGTGCGCAGGAGAAACGTTATGGCTCAGATGGCCCCCGTGATGACTATTGATGGCCCAAGTGGAGCAGGAAAAGGCACCTTGTGCCAGTTGCTGGCTGAAAAACTGGGCTGGCACCTGCTCGATTCCGGTGCCATCTACCGGGTGCTCTCCCTGGCAGCCCTGCATCACGATGTGGAGCTCGATTCCGAAGCCGCATTGGTTCCCCTGGCCGCCAATCTGGATGTGCAATTCCAGGTAGAAGGGGCGCTGGTCAAGGTGATCCTCGAAGGGGAGGATGTTTCCCGTACCATTCGTACTGAAGAAGTGGGCAACGCGGCCAGCAAAATCGCGGCGTTTCCCCGGGTACGTGAAGCCCTGCTGCGCCGTCAGCGTGCATTCCGCCAAGCCCCCGGTCTCATCGCCGACGGTCGCGACATGGGTACAGTGGTTTTCCCCGAGGCGGATGTGAAGATTTTCCTCGACGCCAGCGCCGAGGAGCGGGCCCAGCGCCGCTATAAGCAGTTGCAAGATAAGGGCTTTGATGTTAACTTTGAGCGTCTTTTAACCGAGATTCGGGAACGTGACGATCGCGACAGAAATCGCGCCGTCGCTCCCCTGAAACCCGCGGAAGATGCTCTTGTTGTAGACTCAACGTCCATGACCATAGATGAAGTGCTGGCAACGGTGCTTGCCTATGCAGAGCAACAACTTGGTGATGTCAGCGCAAACTGATGTCAGTCGTCTGCACCAAGGATGGCGCAGATAATTTAAAACAACCCCGCTTGTGCCGGATTGCAAGTGGATGTTTCATTTGTGACATAAACAATGATCGAATCTTTTGCTCAACTCTTTGAAGAGTCCCTGAATGCCGTTGAAACCCGTCAAGGTTCCATCGTCAAGGGCACTGTCGTTGCTATCGAGAACGGTTTCGTACTGGTTGATGCCGGTCTGAAATCCGAGTCTGCTATCCCGGCTGAAGAATTCAAGAACGCCATGGGCGAGCTGGAAATCAACGTAGGTGACTCCGTTGACGTGGCTCTGGACTCTATCGAAGATGGTTTCGGCGAAACCAAGCTGTCCCGCGAAAAAGCCAAGCGCCACGAAGCCTGGCTGCAGCTTGAAAAAGCTTACGAAGAGCAAGCTACCGTTATCGGTATCATCAACGGCAAGGTCAAGGGTGGTTTCACCGTTGAGCTGAACGGCATCCGTGCCTTCCTGCCGGGTTCTCTGGTTGACGTGCGTCCGATCCGTGACACCGCTCACCTGGAAAACAAAGAACTCGAGTTCAAAGTCATCAAGCTGGACCAGAAGCGCAACAACGTTGTTGTTTCCCGTCGTGCCGTGATCGAGACCGAGAACACCTCCGAGCGTGAAAGCCTGCTGGCCAACCTGCAAGAAGGTCAAGAAGTTAAGGGTATCGTCAAGAACCTGACCGACTACGGTGCATTCGTAGATCTGGGCGGTGTTGACGGCCTGCTGCACATCACCGACATGGCGTGGAAGCGCGTTAAGCATCCTTCCGAAATCGTCAACGTTGGCGACGAGATCGCTGTCAAGGTTCTGAAGTTCGACCGCGAGCGTACCCGTGTATCCCTGGGCCTGAAGCAGCTGGGCGAAGATCCCTGGGTTGCTATCGCCAAGCGTTACCCGGAGACCACCCGTCTGTCTGGCCGCGTGACCAACCTGACCGACTACGGCTGCTTCGTTGAAATCGAAGAAGGCGTGGAAGGCTTGGTACACGTATCCGAGATGGATTGGACCAACAAGAACATCCACCCGTCCAAGGTTGTCAACGTTGGCGACGTGGTTGACGTGATGGTTCTGGACATCGACGAAGAGCGTCGTCGTATCTCCCTGGGTCTGAAGCAGTGCAAATCCAACCCGTGGCAGCTGTTTGCCGAAACTCACGCCAAGGGCGACCGTGTTTCCGGCAAGATCAAGTCCATCACTGACTTCGGTATCTTCATCGGTCTGGATGGCGGCATCGACGGCCTGGTTCACCTGTCTGACATCTCCTGGAACAACCAGGGCGAAGAAGCCGTGCGTGAATTCAAGAAGGGCGACGAGATCGAAGCCGTTGTTCTGCAAGTGGACCCGGAGCGTGAGCGCATCTCCCTGGGCGTCAAGCAGATCGAAGAAGACCCGTTCAATAAGTACCTGTCTGACAACAAGAAAGGTGCTATTGTGAAGGGCAAGGTTACCGAGGTTGATGCCAAGGGTGCCGTGATCGAACTGGCTGACGGCGTAGAAGGCTACCTGCGTGCCTCCGACGCTGCTCGTGACCGCGTAGAAGACGCCACTCTGGTGCTGTCTGTTGGTGACGAAGTTGAAGCCAAATTCATGGGCGTTGATCGCAAGAACCGTACCGTAAGCCTGTCTGTCCGTGCCAAGGACGAGGCTGACGAGCGTGTTGCCATCGACAGCCTGAACCAACAAGAAGAAGTTGTGTTCAGCAATGCCATGATGGAAGCGTTCAAAGCCGCCAAGGGTGAGTAATCCTTGATGCAAGAAAAGGGCGGCATTGCGCCGCCCTTTTTTATCTTGGCAAAATGATTATTGCATGTGATCGGGGAAGGAGATTTAACCTTATGACCAAATCAGATCTCATCGAACAACTGGCAGCCAGCCGCATGCATATGCCGGCCAAGGATGTCGAAGCCGCTATCAAGGAGATCCTTGAGCAGATGGCATCGACCTTGCAAAACGGCGACCGGATTGAAATCCGAGGATTTGGCAGTTTCTCGCTGCACTATCGTGCGCCCCGCGTGGGTCGCAACCCCAAGACCGGGGACAAGGTTGAACTGACCGGGAAATATGTCCCGCACTTCAAACCTGGCAAAGAGTTGCGCGAACGCGTCAACATCATCGAATAATGCAGAAAACGGCATACCTGAGTATGCCTTTTTCATTTTTATGTTCTGGAGTCTGCCCGTTGTCGGGTTTCTCACACTCTTTTCCCATTCGCGCTAGAGTCTGCCTGTGATTTTAAGGATAATCAGTCACTCATTCGCTACAGACAGGGAGCTCCCATGAAGCGTATCTTGGCCCTCATTCCACTGGTGCTGGTGTTTGTCCTGACCCTTGCCATCGGTTCTCAAAATGGTCAGCTGGTGCAGTTCAACTACTTGATCGCCCAGGGGGAGTTCTCGCTCTCCATGTTGCTGGGGTTCTTCTTCGCCGGCGGTTTTCTGCTGGGCTGGCTGGTATTTGGTCTGCTGTTCCTGCGTCTCAAACTGCAAAATCGCACCCTGAACCGAACCATGCGTCGTCAATCTCGCGAGTTGGAGCTTGCCCGGTCGACAACCAAGGAATAATGTCCCTCGATGCTTGAACTGCTTTTCCTGCTGTTGCCCATCGCCGCCGGTTATGGCTGGTACATGGGCCGCAGGAGTGTTCGCCAGGACACCCAGCAACAGAGTAACCAGTTTTCCCGCCAGTACGTGGCGGGCCTCAACTATTTGCTCTCTGACGAGTCGGACAAGGCGGTGGATCTCTTTATCCAGCTGCTGGAAGTCGACAGCGAAACCATCGAAACCCACCTCTCCCTCGGCAACCTGTTCCGTCAACGGGGCGAGGTCGATCGCGCCATCAAGATCCACCAGAACCTGGTCGCCCGTCAGCTGACCCGTGAGCAGCGTCAGCTTGCCTTGCAGGAGCTGGCCCGTGACTTTCTGGCTGCCGGATTGCTCGATCGGGCCGAAGCACTCTGGAAAGAGCTGTGTGATGACAGCGATTTCGAAGAGACGGCTCTGGCACAGCTCCTGATCATTCATCAGCAGTTGCGTGACTGGGACAATGCCATCGCCGTGGCGGTGCGTCTGCAGAAATTCCAGGGCAAGAAACTGGCCGAGCCCATTTCCCACTTCTATTGCGAACAGGCGGAGAGTGCCTTGCGCGATGGCGACAAGCCTGCGGGCATCGCCAAGCTCAAGCGTGCGCTCGGTGCCCACCCGGCCTGTGCCCGCGCCAGCCTGCGGCTGGCCGATCTGGCGATGGAGGAGGGCAGGTTCGAGGATGCGGCCAAGGAGCTCCTGCGGGTGTTCGAGCAGGACATCGACTTTGCCTCCGAAGCCATGCCAAAACTGCTCGAATGCTATCGCCAGCTTGGTCGCAGCCAGGAGCTGATCCCGCTGCTTGAAAAAGCGGTAGAGGATCATGCGGGGGTCAGCGTGACCCTGGCGCTGGCCAATCTGGTGGAGGCCCGCGATGGGTTGAGTCAGGCCCGTGCGCTGGTGCTGCGCCAACTGCGTCGCCACCCCTCCATGAAGGGGTTTTATCAGCTGGTCGGTTTCCAGTTGGCCAGTGCCGAGGAGGGGCCTGCCAAGGAGAGCCTGGAGCTGCTGCAACAGTTGGTCGGTGAGCAGATCAAGATCAAGTCGACCCACAAGTGCCGTCAGTGCGGCTTTGCCACCCATTCGCTGTTCTGGCAATGCCCTTCCTGCCGGCAGTGGGGCACCATCAAGCCGATCCGAGGGCTGGATGGGGAGTAAACGCCAGCGAGGCCAACACGCCCGGGCGAGCACGGATACCCAAGAATTTCAGATGCCAGCGTGCAACCGGGCCCCGGCTCTGCTGCGCCTGGCTGTGGCATAACAATCCATAGGAAGTGACATGCAAGACCCCAAAGTACTGGTCGCGCTGGATTATCAGCACGAAGCCGACGCCTTTGCCTTCATTGAGCAGATCTCACCGGCCCAGTGCCGCCTCAAAGTAGGCAAGGAGATGTTTACCCTGTTTGGTCCCCAGTTCGTTCGTCAACTGGTGGCCAAGGGGTTCGACGTCTTCCTGGATCTGAAATTTCACGACATTCCCAACACCGTCGCCAAGGCGGTGGCGGCCAGTGCGGAGCTGGGCGTCTGGATGGTGAATGTCCATGCCAGCGGTGGCGAACGCATGATGCGTGCCGCCAGAGAGGCGTTGCTGCCATACGGGGACAAGGCGCCCCTGCTCATCGGGGTAACCGTGCTGACCAGCATGGAGCAGTCCGACATGGCGCCCCTGGGTCTGGATGTGACGCCGGCAGAACAGGTGATCCGCCTGGCCACCCTTGCCAAGGCGGCCGGGCTGGATGGTGTGGTCTGCTCCGCGGAAGAGGCGAGTGTGCTGAAGGGGCTGCTGGGAGCCGAATTCAAGCTGGTGACGCCGGGCATTCGTCCGAGCGGATCGGCTGCCGGTGATCAGCGCCGCGTCATGACGCCGCTGGCAGCGGTGGAGGCGGGGGCGGATTATCTGGTGATCGGCCGTCCTATCACCCAGTCCTCGGATCCCGCCGCCGTGCTTGGGGCGATCAATGCCGAGCTTTGCCGGTAACGGCGTAATGGGCGAATGAGCGCAGGCCGGATCCCAGATCCGGCCTGCTGCATTTTGGCCGTGGGCTGGCCTTGCCTATGGGGAGCTCAGGAGTGGACGGCCTGGGCGTCCAGACGAATGGGGAAGAGGCCGAGCAGCAGGCCGGCGAGTGCGCCGATGAAGTGTGACTCGATGTGTACCCTGGCACCGATCAAGGCGGAGACAGGGCTCTCGCCGGCACTGTAAAAGTCCACACCGAGCTTGATGGCGACGCCCGCCAGCATCAGCCAGCCGGAGTGACGGCGAAAGCGGATGTCCTGCATGGCACCCCATACGAACAAGCCGTGCAGCAGGCCGGAGAGTCCCATGTACCACTGGGTTTGCGGGCAGCCCCACCAGATGCCGAGTCCGACCGCCGTCCCCAGCAGCAGCAGCAGCACGGGCAGGCGCCATCCCGTCAGGTACTCCTGAAACAGGCTGTAGAGCACGGCCAGACCGCTCAGGTTGAGCAGCAGATGCCATCCATTGGTGTGTGCCAGATTGCCTGTTATGATGCGCCACCCTTCGCCCTGGGCGATCAGGTCGCGATCGAAGGCGAGCTGATGATTTGGCACGGTGAAAAAGAGCAAGGCAGTGACGAGCGAAAGCGCGATGACCCAGAGCAGACCCGATTTTCCTGACAACATGAAGCAGCCCAACGACAAAGAGAGCCGATACTGTACACGCTGTACCCGGGCCCTCAAAGCGTGCCTGTGCGATTATATTCAGCGGGTGCCGAACCTGGCTGCGCTCCATATCCTGCAACACCCTGCCGAAGTAGGTCACCCCAAGGGGACGGCTGCGTTGCTGGCGGCGTCCCTGACCGATGTGCGCATCCATGTGGGGGAGGACTTTTCCGACGATGAAGGGCTCAATGCCCTGCTTGCCGACCCCGCTGTCCAGTGCTATGTGCTGTGGCCCGATGAGGAGGCCCTGACCCTGATAGAGGCAAGGGAGCATCTCCTGAGGCGTGGGCGCACCGTGCGAGCCCACTTCATCCTCCTCGATGGCACCTGGCGCAAAGCCTATCGCATGTTGCACAGCTCACCTGCACTGCTCGGGTTGCCGCGGATCACCCTCGGCGCCATTGCTGGGCAATATTCCATTCGCAAGAAGCCCTTTGAGGAGGCACTGTCCACCCTGGAAGCGGGCTACCATCTGTTGTCCCGGTGGGAAGGAGAGCCTGAGCGCTTCGCCCCGCTGATGACCCTGTTTACCCATTTGAACCGGCAGTGGCATGACTTTGCACAAGGCCGCCGCCGTTGAGTTGCCCAGAGGAGTGAAAAACATGAAAAAAGCCGTCGTGGTCTTCAGTGGCGGGCAGGACAGCACCACCTGTCTGGTGCAGGCACAGGCCCGCTATGACGAAGTGCATGCCATCACCTTCGATTACGGCCAGCGCCATCGGGCGGAGATTGACACCGCCCGCCATCTGGCGACGGCGCTCGGGATCGCCGCCCACAAGGTAATGGATGTGACCATGCTCGGGGAGCTGGCCATTTCGGCGCTGACCCGGGACGACATACCGGTGAGCTTCGAGCTTCAGGAGAACGGCCTGCCCAACACCTTCGTGCCGGGACGCAACATCCTGTTCCTGACCCTGGCGGCCATCTATGCCTATCAGGTGGGCGCCGAAGCGGTGATCACCGGGGTGTGCGAGACCGACTTTTCCGGTTATCCCGATTGCCGCGACGAATTCGTCAAGGCGCTCAATCAGGCGGTCTCCCTGGGGCTGGATCGCCCCATCCGCTTCGAAACCCCCCTGATGTGGCTCGACAAGGCCGAAACCTGGGCGCTGGCGGATCATTACGGTCACCTCGATACCGTGCGTCACCAGACGCTTACTTGCTACAACGGTGTCCAGGGAGATGGTTGCGGGGCCTGTCCGGCCTGCGAGCTGCGTCGCCGTGGCCTGGATCACTATCTGGCTGACAAGAGCGGCATCCGTGCCAGACTTTACGAGAAGAGCGGACTGGGCGAGAAAAGCGGATCCTGAGCCTGTGCCTAGCCCGGGTTTGGGGTATAATCCGCCCCTTTTGCAGCAAGTCGTGACCAAGATGCACTACCCAATCAACGAGATCTTCCAGACCATCCAGGGGGAGGGGGTATTTACCGGCCTGCCCGCCATCTTCGTTCGCCTTCAGGGCTGCCCGGTGGGCTGCCCCTGGTGCGATACCCGCCACACCTGGGTGGTGGACCCCGAGCGTGAGGTGGCCCCTGGCGAGGTACTCGATCGTTCCAATGAGTCCGACGGCTGGAGCAAGATGAGCACGGAAGATATTCTGGCCAGCTTTACCCGGCTCGGTTACCGGGCCCGTCACGTGGTGTTGACCGGTGGTGAGCCCTGCCTCTACGACTTGCGCGAGCTCTCTTCGGCCCTGGTGGCATCGGGTTATCAGGTGCAGATCGAAACCAGCGGGACCAGCGAGGTGCTGACCCATGAGCAGACCTGGGTGACTGTTTCCCCCAAGATCGGCATGAAGGGTGGGTTGCCGGTGCTGGTCTCTGCACTGGAGCGGGCCAACGAGATCAAGCACCCGGTGGCCACCGAGCACCATATCGAGGAGCTGGATGCCCTGCTGGCCACCGCCCGGCTGCGCCCCGATGTGATGATTGCGCTGCAACCCATCAGCCAGAAAGCCAGGGCCACGGAGCTGGCCATGGCGACCTGCATCGCCCGTAACTGGCGACTCTCCATCCAGACCCATAAATACCTGAATATCGATTGATATGGATGGACTCAGCGATGAGCGCATCTTGCTGACGCTGGCCAGCAAGATGCCTTACGGGAAATACAAGGGGCGGCGCATCATCGATATTCCCGAGCCCTATCTGGTATGGATGGCGCGAAGCGGTTTTCCAGCCGGTACCCTGGGCCAGTCTCTGGCACTGGCCTACGAGATAAAGCTCAATGGACTCGAGTCCATGATTATTCCCATTATTAACAGGATGTCAGAATGAGAATATATACAAGGCAAGGGGACAAGGGGCTCACGCGACTGGCCGATGGCACTTCCCTGGCCAAAGACGATAAACGTGTCGAGACCTATGGCGCCATCGACGAGCTGAATTCCCAAATAGGCTTGTTGATGGCTGAAATACCCGCCGGGGAGACGACTCTCCTGGCCGATCTCATATTGTTGCAGCAGGAGCTGTTTGATCTGGGGGGGGAGCTGGCATTTTCCAGTGAATCACAAACGGATACGCTGTGGCAGGTGAACGAGGCTTGGACGAACAGGCTCGAGCAACAGATCGATGCCTACAGTGCCGGGTTGCCGGTGCTGCGCAATTTTATTTTGCCGAGCGGTTCGCGGGCGGCGGCCCAGGCACATGTGGTGCGTACCCTGACCCGTCGCTGCGAGCGTCTGCTGCTTGGGTTGAGCCGCGTAGAGCGGGTGAATCCGGCCGTTTTGCCCTACCTCAACCGGCTGAGCGACTGGTTTTTCACCATCGCCCGATACCTGCTGGTATCGTCGGGTACCCCGGAGATCCTCTGGGTCAAGGCGGCTGACAGAGGCTGACAATCGCTCGAAGCGGCAATAAAAAACCTCGCCTTGCGAGGTTTTTTATTGCTGTGGAAAGGGGCCTGATATTGCTGTCAGATGGCAAAGGCTTCCACGGATTTGCCCTCGGCAACGGCCTTGGCAATGACCGAGGGCATGCGGCCCTGACCGGTCCAGGTTTTTTCCACGCCATTGTCCAGATAACGATATTTGGCGGGGCGGGGCGCACGTTTGCTGACCTTGGTATTCTCGGGCACCACGGTGTTGACCAATTCGGCAGGATCGATCCCTGCGGCCTTCAGCATTTCGGCATATTCGGCAATTTTCTTTTGATGCTCTTCACGGGCCTGGCGTTCGGCGGATTCATCTTGCCGACGTTCATCGACGATGGCGGAGAGCTTTTCCAAGCCTTCTTCCAGTTGTTCCAGCGTCAAATCGCGGCAAGCTGCACGCAGGCTACGGATATTCAACAGCACTTTCAGAAATTCGTTCATATTGGCTACCACGCGAGCAAAATATTAAGGGAAGAACTGGTTTTTCGATAATTTATAGGGGTATTTGGCACCAAGTCAAGCCTGCCAAAATAATTAATTAGGCTGATAAATTAAGTCTCGAAATAGATATGAAGGATATTTTTATCCGTTTGACGGGACAACATCTTCGAATGGGCTCGTGTCAGATGAAAATATCGCCATCGGAGTTTTTGGTGAACCATTTGACTACCTTTGCAGGTATGGGGGCCACAGAAACCTTGAAATTTAATCAAAAAACTTGCTATCACCCGGTGGCTCGATAAAATGTGCCGCGAATACCTTTAAGTAGAGGCGCGCTGCCTATGAGTAACCGAGCGGAGGGTGATGCCTGCGATGCTCGATGAAAGGAGTCGGCGCCGAAGTGACCAGGCCATCATACCGGGTTGCTGGTTCTGCATCTAATAGGTGCAGGACTGCCATAGTCATCCACTATGGAGCGCTACCTGAAGGGGCTGAGGAGTATACCCTCCCCATGGGTTTTGTTTCTTTGATCCTCTCGGTAGATCTCCACCTGTTGTCTTTAGGTGCAAAGAGATCATGGACATCGTTCATTACGCCGACTCCGGTTGGTCCGTCGTTCCCCCCCTGCTGGCCGTTGCGCTGGCGATCATCACTCGCCGCGTCCTGGTGTCGCTGGGGGTGGGCATAGTCGCAGGCAGCTTGCTGCTCAACCAGTTTTCTCCCCTTGCGTCCCTTCATTACATGCTCGATACCGTGCTCAGGATCTTCTGGGTCGACGGTGCGCTCAATCGTGACAACGTCAACATGATCCTCTTCATGTTGCTGCTGGGCGGCCTCATCAGCCTGATGAGCGTCTCCGGTGCGACCCGGGCGTTTGCCGAGTGGGCGGAGCGCCGCGCCAAGACCCGCAAGGGTGCCAAGTCCCTGACCGGTCTGATGGTGTTTGCCTTCTTCATCGACGACTTCTTCCACAGCCTGTCGGTGGGGGCCATCTGCCGTCCGGTGACCGATCGCTTCCAGATCTCCCGCGCCAAGCTGGCCTATCTGCTGGACTCCACCGCCGCGCCGGTCTGCGTGCTGATGCCGATCTCCTCCTGGGGGGCCTACATCATCGCCCTCGTCGGCGGCATCATGGCGGCTCATGGTCTGACCGACCAGAGCCCCATCTCCGCCTTCGTCGAAATGATCCCCATGAACCTCTATGCGGTGTTCACCCTGATCATGGTGCTGGTGGTGATCGCCTTCCAGCTCGACATCGGCCCCATGCGCCAGCATGAGCAGTGGGCACTGGAGGGCAAGCTGTGGGACGAGTCCAAGGGGCGCCCCATCGGGCTCGACATGGAGAGCCCGGAGGAGAGCAATGGCGGCATGATTGACATGGTGCTGCCCATCCTGACCCTCACCCTGGCCACCGTCTATTTCATGATTGACTCCGGGGCTGCGGTGCTGGCCGACAAGGGGCTGCCGTTCAGCGTGCTCGGCTCCTTCGAAAACACCAATGTCGGCTCCTCCCTGGTCTATGGTGCTCTGTGCAGCCTGGTGGTCTCCATCGGTCTGGCCATGCGCCTCAAGCTCGGGGCAAGCAACTGGATGAAGGCGGCTCCGCAGGGGATCATGGCCATGCTGCCCGCCATCAACATCTTGCTGTTCGCCTGGACCATCGGCGCCGTGGTGCGCGATGTGGAAACCGGTAAATACCTGGCCTCCCTGGCCAATGGCAATCTGCCGGTGGAAGTGCTGCCCGCCGTGGTCTTCGTGCTCTCCTGCGCCATGGCGTTTGCCACCGGCACCAGCTGGGGTACCTTCGGCATCATGCTGCCGCTCGCCGGCGACATGGCGGCCGCCAGCGACATCAGTCTGATGCTGCCCATGCTGGCCGCCGTACTGGCAGGGTCCGTGTTCGGGGATCACAGCTCCCCCATCTCCAGCACCAGCATCCTGTCTGCCACCGGGGCCGGTTGCCATCACATCGATCACGTGATGACCCAGCTGCCCTATGCCCTGGCCATCGCCTTTGGCGCGGCGCTCGGCTACCTGGTGATGGGGCTGATGCACTCCGCGCTGGCCGGTTTCACCGTGAGCGGGCTCTGGTTCCTGATCTTCTCCGGTTACCATTTGCGCAAAGCCCGGGCGTATAGCGCCGTGGCAGTCGCATAAGAGAACAAGGGGCCTGCGGGCCCCTTGGTTTTGGCAGGGGCTTTGGTTAGCATGCGCCCCATCACTCCCGTTTCGGAACCCCATCATGGCTTCACTGCACTACAAATTTGCCACCATGAACTCAGGCAAATCGACCCAGCTCATCCAGGCCCACTTCAACTATCTGGAGCGTGGCATGTATCCGCTGGCCATGACGCCCGCCATCGACGATCGCTTCGGTGCCGGCGTCATCAGTGCCAGGGTCGGTCTTGAGCTGAAAGTGGAGGTGTTCAGCGACAGCTGCGATCTCTTCGAGATGGTCAAGGCGCGCCACGCAAAGCGGCACATCGATGTCTTCATCGTTGACGAGGCGCAGTTCCTGACCCGTGAGCAGGTCTACCAGCTCGCCCGCATCGTCGATGAGCAGGACATTCCGGTGATCGCCTATGGTCTCAAGACCGATTTTCGCGGCGAACTGTTCCCCGGCTCCTACCACCTGCTCTGTCTGGCGGACAAGTTCGAGGAGCTCAAAAGCATCTGCTGGTGCGGCAACAAGGCCCACATGAACTCGCGGGTCAACGAGGCGGGGCAGGTGATGCGCGACGGTGAGCAGGTGGAGATCGGCGGCAACGATCGCTATGTGTCGCTCTGCCGCAAGCACTATCTGGAAGGACGGGCCTTCAAGTAACCCGTGGCTGGCTCGTGCAGCCTGGACACCAAAGAGGGCGCCTATCTGGCGCCCTCTTTGTCTGTGGGAGTCAGTCGATCTCGATGTCCACAGGGGCGATGATGGGGTCTGCCGCCGGCAGGCGGTGGAAGAGCTGGCGAAAATGCTGCTGTACCCGGCCTATGTCCACCAGGGACATACCGGAGGCGAAGCCGAACCAGACGTAGAGCCCGGTGAGGTCGCGAAACATGGGAGGGAGGTAGCGGGGGGCGTCGATGAGCCCCTCCAGATAGTGCTGATAGAGCACGGGGATGTCGTCCAGGGTCACCTTGCCGACGAACAGCATGGGCAGGATCTCCGGCACCCCCTCCAGCACGGCGCTGCGAATGAAGTTCACCGTCTCCACATAGCCCTTCACATAGGAGAGATCCTTGGTAAAGCAGGCGCCCCCCTCGACCATGCCTCCGCGAAACACCCGCTGGGTGATCTTGTAGGCGTCGTGCTCGCTGGCCCCCTTGGCCACGAAGTGGCGGAACACCTCGATGAAATCGGCGCCACGCTCCGCCATGTCGATGGCCATGACCCGATCCGAGATGCGTTTGGCCCTGTCCGGGAAGGAGCTGAACGTGAGGGTCTCGATGAGCACTGCCAACCCCTCCTGACAGGCGGTGATGCGGGGCGAGCCGGCGCCGAGCCAGGTGGCGTAAGATTGCTGGCGGCCGTTGAGGGTGGTGCCGACGTGAACCCAGCCTTCGTGTACCTCTAGCACCTGCAGATCGAGCTCCGAGAAACGGGCGTGGGAGTTGAGCTTGATGTAATCCCCCCCGGCGGCGGCATCGGAGACGATGCCATCGCTGAGCTTGACCTGGACTGTGCCATCGCTGAAGTAGCTCGACAGCTTGCCCTGCAACCTCGCCACCGCGGCTTCCCCCTCGAACTCCTTGGGGTAGGGACGCACCAGGTGGCGGGCGCCGGGCAGGGAGAAGATGTCGCACAATCTGGCCCCCAGCTCCTTCAGGGTCTTGCGATCCCCGCGCAGGTGATCGCTTGCCGAGCCGTAGAGCCGCTGACTGTAGCGCTGAAAGTCCGGCTGTCCGCGCTGGCGCAGCATCTCGATGACCACCATGTACTGATCCACCGTCTCTTGCAGGATCCGGCCGAGATCGTCCTGGGGGCCGAGGCGTCGGCGGATCCTGTCCCTCAGCTCCTTGAGCTCAAGGTACTTGTTGCGGGGATCGAACTCCAGAGGGAGGGATTCATAGAAGTGCCTGTCGATGGCGGGCAGTGCCTTGCCGCCACTTACCAGAAAGTCGCTTTGCAGGTGACGGGGCCATTTGATGGCATCCAGGATGCGGATGGGTTTTTGCAGGGCGAGCAGTTCATCCGAGAGGGATTTGAGGTGCAGGCGATACTTTTCTTGGATGGTCATCGGGCTCTTTGGAGGCGAGTGCGCTACGAGAATGGCTGAGTATAGGCACAGGGCCTGTCAAAAAGAAGCGAGACGACGGGGATCCGGCCTGTGTGCTTTTGGTTGTCTGAAAATTGGTTTAGACTGCGCCCCTTGATCTCTACCGTGTCGTGAAAATGATGAATATCCCCAGCTCTGAAATGATAATGCGTTGGTTGCAACAGGCCCGGATCGAGCACTATGTGTGCGATCAGTGTCATGGCATCCACATGGTCTCCCTGCAGTCCGTCGAGGGCATCCAGGAGAGCCGGATCTTCGTGGAAGAGGAAGGGCTGCTGTTCTCATCCGAGCTGGAGGTGCGCCCCTCATCGCTGCTGCCCCTGGTGGCCGAACTGGGTCGTCTCAACATGCAATATCCGTCCCTCAAGGTGTTCCTCGACATCATCGATGACAACCTGCCACGCCTCGTTGTGGGTCACACCGTCTTTACCAAGGCGGGTCTCACCGTCGAGCAATTCCTGCTGTTCGTTGAAAGCACCACGGCAGCCACCCATGAAGTGGTTTCCGAATGTGAACGCCTTGGCTTCCTCAACCTGCCGGAAATCCAGGTCGCACCGGAATCCGTTCACTGACCTCAGCACCTGAACTGTGCGTTTAATGTGCGAACGGTTCGCTGCGGCTAAAAAGCCGTTGACGGCGGCGGGGCTTTCCCCTAAATTACGCCCCGTTCCAGCGCAACGGCGCAGCGAACACCGTGTTGGCTGAACACGTTAAACCACAGACAAAATTTGGTGCGGTATCCGAGAGGCTGCCCACCGACGAAGTCGGCAAGATGCACGCGCAGCGCGCTCCGAAAGCCACTTCAAGCAGTAAAAATTTGGTGAGGTGTCCGAGTGGCTGAAGGAGCACGCCTGGAAAGTGTGTATACGGCAACGTATCGAGGGTTCGAATCCCTCCCTCACCGCCAAATAAAACAAAAGGCCCCGTCGCAAGACGGGGCCTTTTGTTTTTCCGGTAACCGGCAATCTGGTCTCTACCCGGTATCGACAGGCGGGTGGACTAGCCCTGCTGGAGTGGCATAGGCCGTACACCGGGCGACACCGGGATGTAGTCTGGTCAATGCCTCCCTTGCTGTCAGGTTTATCCTGATCGGTTTATCGCTCCCTAACCTTGTCCCGTCCCGTTATCTCTTCAACCTGGAGACATAGGGGATATTCCGGTACTTGTGCTCCCAGGGCAGGCCGTAGCCCACCAGCAGGTCATCGCTCGTCATTTCATAGGCATAAAACTGCTCGGCGGGGATAGCCACGCGCCCTGGTTTGACAAACAGGGTCGCGATGGACAGGGAACGTGGCGCGAACGCCTGCAGGTGCGCGACCAGCCGCCTCATGGTACCCCCCGATTCGATGGCGTCGTCCATCAGGATGACGTCTCTGCCCCGGATGCCGACATTGTTGTGAAAGACGATGGGAGAGGCATTGTGGCGCTCCCCCGGAGTGTGGGGGCAGGAGATGTAGTCCATGGCGATATCAAAGCGCAGCGCCCTGACGACATCGGCGGTAAACAGCATGCCGCCCGGCACCACGGTGATCACCACCGCCTCCGTGAATCGCTCGTTGAGCCGTTTGGCGATGACCTCGACGCCGAGCGCAATGTCCTCGGTATTTAATACCACGTCGCCGAAAACAGGGTTTCTCATGGCAGCTCCTGACAGGTTGTAGAAAGAGGGGTGGCCCGGGGTGCCAGCCCCACGCCTCTGCTGAGGAGCAGGGCCAGCACCATCAGCAAGACGACGCCGTGGAGGGCAGCCGGCAGACCGAATGCGTCGGCGACAAAGCCGACCAGTGAGGGGCTGGAGAGCACGCCGACATAGTCCTGGGTGGCGTCGCTTATCTGGGCGTTCAGTCTGACGAAGGGGATGATGGAGGCCCAGGCCGCCGTGGCAAAGCCCGAGCAGAAGAAGGTGGCTCGGGTGGCGAGCCGCTCACCTTCCGGGGCCGCCGGCTGGAGAGTGTGGACAACATGGGGTCTCCTTGGATGACAATCGAAGGAGGGGCTGTGCCTGGGATCCTCCGAGCGAGGAGGTCATGTTATGATCATTTCGAGTTCATATGAACAAAAATGTTCTTGTATTTGTTTGTGTGTGTTCATTGTGGCGATATGATGACCGCGATCAGAATGCATACATCCGAGGTAACAGCATGATCACGCTCATCATCACGGAGATGGACGGCACCTTCCTCATATAGCAGGGGGGATGACAACCGAGCCCTGTTCGCCGAGGTGGTTGCTGCCATGGCGCAGCAGGGGATACATTTTGCGCCCTGCACGGGAAAACAGGTCGACCGGGTCGAGGCGCTGCTGGGCAACGCCCTGGGCCTGGCCATCATCCGTCGGTTGGAGCGTCTGCCGGGCGAGCATATCGTCATCGCCTGCACGGCGGCCTGCGCGGCGATCCGGGAGGAGGTGCCGGATCATCTGAAAGCCTTGGTGCGTCGCTCCTACACCCAGGTGCAGACGGTCGCCGATTTTGGCGACATCACCACGGACTTTGTGAAGATCACCCTCTATGACAAGCAGAGCCGCTGCCTGGATCTGCGGGGCCAGCTTGGCGAGTGTGATGACGAGGCCTACATAGTGGCGTCCGACAAGCAGTGGATAGACATCGCCAATGCCGGCGTGCACTAGGGGACAACGGTGGCCAGGTTGCAGCAGCTGGTCGGCGCCGGTCGCCATGAGACCCTGGTCTTTGGCGACGGGCTCAATGACATCGAGCTGATGGCGTGCGCCGACTTCAGTTTCGCCATGCGCAATGGCCACGACGGACCAAGGATGCCGCCCATTTCATCACCCGCTCGAACGATGAGGACGCCGTCATGCACACCATCTTGCAACTGTTCGCACTGCAGCTGCAGGGGGCGTGAGACGGGCCAGGCGATGATCGCCCGGCCATTACAAGGGAACACCATGGACAAGTATTCACCGGAGGAGCGACGGCTCCTCATTCTGGATCTGCTGGCCGCGCACCACAAGGTGATGGCGGCGGAGCTGGCGGAGCCGCTGGGCACCACGGAGGCGACCATCAGGCGGGATCTGCGCTATCTGGCCGATGAGGGGCGCTGCAAGCGCATCCACGGTGGCGCCATCTCCCTGTCGCCCCAGACGGGGACCCTGACCGAGCGCAGTACCCAGCATGTGGCGCAGAAGCAGGCCCTGGCCATGGCCGCCCTGAGCCTGGTCAAACCGAACCAGCTGATCTTCCTGGATGCCAGCAGCACCCACCTGCTACTGGCCTCCCTCATGCCGGAACACCAGGGTCTGACGGTGGTGACCAACAGCCCGGCCATCGCCTGCCGGCTGCTGGAGAGACCCGGCATCAGGACCATCCTCATCGGTGGCGAGCAGGATCCGCTGGTCGGCGGGGCCGTCGACATCACGGCGGCCGAGGGCATCAACAAGTTCCGCTTCGACCTCGGCTTTCTGGGGGTCTGCGCCTGGTCCTCGGATCTTGGCTTCAGCGCCGTGCATTACCAGGACAGCGAGTTCAAGCGCCGGGTCGCGGAGCGTTCCGGCTCGCTGGCGGTGCTGTGCAATGACGACAAGCTGGAGTCCCTGGCCTCCTACCCCTTCCTGAACGCTGCGGATCTCGACTACCTGATCTGCACCCGGCAGGATCCGGTCCTGGTCAAGACGCTCGAAGGGGAGGGCTGCACCGTCATCACCGCCGGCTGATGCCGCCGCGAGAAGAGCGGGGAGAGGCCGGGGGTTGGAAGCGGCCCATAAAAAACGCCCCGTTCCCGGGGCGTCGGGAACGGGGCGCCTGCCTGCGTCCTCAGGCGAGGTCGAAGCGATCCAGGTTCATCACCTTGGTCCAGGCCGCCACA
Source organism: Aeromonas sp. R7-2 (assembly GCF_040908105.1). Lineage (NCBI taxonomy): Bacteria > Pseudomonadati > Pseudomonadota > Gammaproteobacteria > Aeromonadales > Aeromonadaceae > Aeromonas > Aeromonas sp. R7-2. The sequence continues at coordinate 244,779 of NZ_JBFODC010000012.1, forward strand.
AAGTCCTTCACGAACTTCTCCTTGGCATCCGCACTGGCGTAGACCTCTGCCAGGGCGCGCAGCTGGGAGTTGGAACCGAACACCAGATCGACCCGGGTTCCGGTCCACTTCACCTTGCCGCTCTGGCGATCACGGCCTTCATAGACTCCCTGGCTGCCAGCCGCCGGCTTCCACTCCGTGCCCATGTCGAGCAGGTTGACGAAGAAGTCGTTGGAGAGGGTACCCGGGGCGGCGGTAAAGACCCCGTGGCAGTTGCCCGCGTTGGTGCCGAGCACCCGCATGCCGCCCACCAGTACCGTCATCTCGGGGGCACTCAGGGTGAGCAGCTGCGCCTTGTCGATCAGCATGGTCTCCGCGAAGCCCGCGCACTCGCCCGCGTAGTTGCGAAATCCATCGGCGAGGGGCTCGAGCACCGCGAAGGAGTCCACATCTGTCTGGGCCTGGGAGGCATCCATCCGGCCCGGAGTGAGGGGCACGGTCACGGCGACACCGGCTCTCTTCGCGGCCTGCTCGACCCCCACGCCGCCCGCCAGCACGATGAGGTCGGCGAGGGAGACCCGCTTGCCACCGGTGGCCGAGGCGTTGAAGGCCTGCTGGATCCCGTCGAGGGCCTGAAGCACTTTCGCAAGCTGGGCAGGCTGGTTGACGGCCCACTCCTTTTGCGGGGCGAGGCGGATGCGGGCACCGTTGGCGCCACCGCGTTTGTCAGAGCCACGGAAGGTGGACGCGGAGGCCCAGGCGGTCGACACCAGCTCGGCCACGGACAGGGAGGCCGCCAGGATCTGCTCCTTGAGCAGGGCCACGTCCTTGTCATCGATCAGGGGATGATTGACGGCGGGGATGGGGTCTTGCCAGATCAGCTCCTCTTTGGGCACTTCCGGCCCCAGGTAGCGGGCGATGGGGCCCATGTCGCGGTGGGTCAGCTTGAACCAGGCGCGAGCAAAGGCATCGGCGAAGGCCTGCGGATCCTCGTAGAAGTGGCGGGAGATCTTGCCAAACTCGGGGTCAAAGCGCAGGGTCAGGTCGGTGGTGAGCATGGTCGGCTTGTGGAACTTGCCGGGGATGTGCGCATCGGGAATGATCTCCGGCGCATCCTTGGCCACCCACTGCTTGGCGCCGGCTGGCGATTTGGTCAGCTCCCACTCGTAGTTGAACAGGTTTTCAAAGAAGTTGTTGCTCCACAGGGCCGGTGTCTTGGTCCAGGTTACTTCGAGCCCGCTCGAGACGGTATCCTTGCCATGGCCGCTGCCGAAGTCACTCATCCAGCCGAGGCCCTGGGCCTCCAGAGGGGCGGCTTCCGGCTCTGGCCCCTTGTGGGATTCGGGCGCTGCGCCGTGGGCCTTGCCGAAGGTGTGGCCGCCCGCGATAAGGGCGACCGTCTCTTCATCGTTCATGGCCATGCGACCGAAGGTGGAGCGGATGTCCTTGGCAGCCTCCATGTAGTCACCGCTGGCGTTGGGTCCTTCCGGGTTGACGTAGATGAGGCCCATGTGGGTGGCGCCGAAGGGGGCCGTGAGCTCGCGATCGCCCTTGACCCGATCGGGATCGACCCCGAGCCAGGCAATTTCATCCCCCCAGTTGACGTCCTGATCCGGCTCCCACACGTCGGGCCGCCCACCGCCAAAGCCGAAGGTGCGAAAACCCATGGTCTCCAGGGCGACGTTGCCGGCGAGGATCAGCAGATCGGCCCAGGAGATCTTGTTGCCGTATTTCTGCTTGATGGGCCAGAGCAGGCGACGGGACTTGTCGATGTTGACGTTGTCAGGCCAGCTGTTGAGGGGGGCGAAGCGCTGTTGACCACGGCCGCCGCCACCGCGACCGTCGGTGGTGCGATAGGTGCCCGCAGCATGCCAGGTCATGCGGATGAACTGGGGGCCGTAGTGACCGAAGTCCGCCGGCCACCACTCCTGGGAATCCGTCATCAGCTTGACCAGATCTTTCTTGAGTGCCTTGTAATCCAGGCTCGCGAAGGCCTTGGCGTAGTCAAAGTCCTTGTCCATGGGATCGGCGCCGGGGGAATGCTGATGCAGCAGATCCAGCCGCAACTGGTTCGGCCACCAATCTCGATTGGTTCTGCCGACGCCGGCGGTGTGGTTGAAGGGGCATTTGCTTTCTTCACTCATCTCTGTCTCTCCTTGGCAGTCATGTGCAATGCAGACAACTCAGTATGGGAACTTTTCCTGCAACCGGCGGGGTATGTGACAGGCTGGGCCTTGGACCGGCATCGGGGGGTTATCAATAACTCCTTATATTTCAGCTAATTGATTAAGGATGGGATGACCGTATTACGAAAAGATGAATCGGTGCCATCGAATTTGGCTCTCCTGGACAAGGGGTAAGAGAAGGAAGGAGCGCCCTGGCAGCCGTGTTATCAATCTTTTTATCCATAACACGAGGGATCAGACCTGGACTTGCGCTGGGTCATGGCATGAGGAGGGCTTGTCTTGAGCGGGGCAGAAAACCCCATTTTTGTGACGGCGGTCCGGACTGCGTCCTGAGCAGGGCACCGAGCGCCAGAGGATGGGGTGGGGGCGTTGCGCCAAAAAGCGGACGGCGCAGAAACAAAAAGACCGGCCAGTGGCCGGTCCAAACAGACAGCGTGCTGCTGTCTCATCAGGCTGATCCCAGCCTGGAGGGGAATAATGGGGTGGCTGATGGGGCTCGAACCCACGACAACCGGAATCACAATCCGGGACTCTACCAACTGAGCTACAGCCACCACTGAAATCTGCCTTCGATACAGCAATCAAACTCATCTGTATCGATGGCGCGCCCTGCAGGATTCGAACCTGCGACCCACGGCTTAGAAGGCCGTTGCTCTATCCGACTGAGCTAAGGGCGCGTTGTATCAAGAAATCCGGGGATTTCCCGATGAACCTGGTCGGTGATAAAGGATTCGAACCTTTGACCCTCTGGTCCCAAACCAGATGCGCTACCGGGCTGCGCTAATCACCGAAAATTCGCCATCCAGCATACCTTCGGCGGCACCACTGGGCAACGGGCGGGCATCATACCCAAGCGCCAAAGTCAGCGTCAACGACTTTTTCCACCAGTAAATTCAAGTGCCTACTTATTGCCCTCCCTGCGAGAGCCGCTAACACCCGCGCCAAAAAAATGCGACAATGCGCCGCAGTTGAACACATGGTGAGTGAAGAACGATGTCTGCCAAAATCATTGATGGAAAACAGGTTGCGCAAACGATTCGCAATCAGGTCGCCGCGCAAGTCCAACAGCGGTTGGCGCAGGGGAAACGGGCACCGGGTCTGGCGGTGATCCTGGTGGGGCTGGATCCGGCCTCCCAAGTCTATGTGGGCAGCAAACGTCGCGCTTGTGAAGAGGTGGGATTTGTCTCCCGCTCCTATGACCTCAGCGCCACGGCGACACAAGCGGAGCTGCTGTCCCTGATCGACCAGCTCAACGAGGATCCGGAAGTAGACGGCATCCTGGTGCAGTTGCCCTTGCCGGCCCACTGCGATACCACCCAGGTGCTGGAGCGCATTCGTCCCGACAAGGACGTTGATGGCTTCCATCCCTACAACGTGGGTCGTCTGGCCCAGCGGATCCCGGCGCTGCGACCCTGCACCCCCAAGGGGATCATGACCCTGATCGAGACCACCGGCGTCAAGACCCATGGTCTGCATGCGGTGGTGGTCGGGGCTTCCAACATCGTGGGGCGCCCCATGACGTTGGAGCTGCTGCTGGCCGGTTGCACCACCACCACCTGTCACCGCTTCACCCAGGATCTGGAGACCCAGGTGCGCCGGGCCGACTTGCTGGTCGTGGCGGTGGGCAAGCCCAACTTCATTCCGGGGGAGTGGGTCAAACCCGGTGCCCTGGTGATCGACGTGGGCATCAACCGCCTTGCGGACGGCTCCCTGGTGGGAGATGTGGAGTATGAGACCGCGCGCAATCACGCCGCCTTCATCACGCCGGTACCGGGGGGAGTAGGCCCCATGACGGTCGCCAGCCTGATGGAGAACACCCTGAGCGCCTGCCAGGATTACCACGACGCCTGATGAGGGCGCCGGGCAGAAAAGAGAAAGGGAAGCCATTGCCTTCCCTTTTTTTATTGCGTCACTCCCCCGGATCGCTACTGGATATCAGAGGAGGGCCAGGGCAGCGGCCAGATCGGCAATCAGATCGTCGGCGTCTTCCACCCCGATGCTGAAGCGGATGAGATCGTCATTGACTCCGGCGGCGAGGCGGCTCGCCTCGTCCATGGCGGCGTGGGTGGTGCTGGCCGGATGGCAGGCGAGACTCTCGAGATCGCCGAGGCTCACCGCCTGCACGAAGAGTTGCAGGTTGTCGAGCAGGGTGGCGCAGCGCTCAAACCCGCCTTCCAGCTCAATGCTCACCATGCCGCCAAAGCCGCTGGCGAAGGCGCCGAGGGCATCGTGGCCCGGATGGCTGGCAAGGCCCGGGTAGATCACCTTCTTCACCGCCGGGTGGGCATCCAGGAACTCGGCCACCTTCTGGGCGTTGTGCAGGTGGGCATCCATGCGCAGGGGAAGGGTCTTGACCCCCCGTTGCAGCAGGTAGGCCTCCTGCGGGCCGATGGGGGAGCCGATGTGCTTGAGGGCCACGGTGCGAATCGACTTCATCAGCGCGTGAGAGCCCGCCACCACCCCGGCGATGATGTCGCCGTGACCGCCCAGGTACTTGGTGCCGCTGTGCATGACGATGTCGATGCCAAGCTCGAGCGGGCGCAGCAGATAGGGGGTGAGGAAGGTGTTGTCACACACCGTGATGGCACCCACCTTGCGGGCCGCCTCCACCACCACCCGCGGATCCACCACCTTGAGGGTGGGGTTGGTCAGGGTTTCAAAGAGTACCACCTTGGTGGCGGGGCGGATGTTGGCCAACAGCGCCTGATCGCTCTCGTAGGCGGTGATCTTGATGCCGGCGCGGCTGAAGGTCTGCTTGAGGAAGGCATCGGTGCCGCCGTAGAGGGGGCCGATATAGGCCACTTCATCACCGCTGTCGGCCAGGGCATACATGATGGCACTCACCGCCGCCATGCCGCTGGCCACCACCAGTGCCTCATCTGCACCTTCGAGGGCTGCCAGCTTCTGCTCCAGCTCGGCGGTGGTGGGGTTGCCAAAGCGGCTGTAGATGAAGCCGGGGGCTTGACCTGCGAAGCGCTCCTTGCCCGCCTGGGCGTTGAAGTAGCTGAAGGTGCTGCTCTGGTAGAGCGGGGTGGTGAGGGCGCCGGTCTGGGGATCGATCCGCTGGCCGCTGTGCACGCTCATGGTCTTGAATTTCATTTTTGTACTCCGTCATTGCCAGGCTGTTGCCCGACTGCTTGTGTTATCCGGGGCGCCGTCGCGCCCCTTTTCTAATGTGGTGTGGCGGCGTTGTCAGGCTAGCGCTGGCTCGCGCTGCGGCTCGCCTGCATAGTGGCGGGCCGCCACATCCGGGTGGGAGCGCAGCCTCCCCTTGAGCACGTTTTCCCCCACCTGATAAAAGAGCGGGTTGGCGGGATCGCTCTGGGGCCCTTCGGCCAGTGCCGCCAGCTCGGGGGAGAGGCTAAGCAGTGGCACAGTCGCATCCAGCCTTGCCGCCATGAAGAAGGCGCAGGAGAGGCGCGATACCCCGGGAGGCGGGCTCACCACCCGGTGCAGGGTGGCCTTGAGGTAGCCGTCGGACGCGAGCTCCAGCAGCTCGCCGATGTTGACCACCAGGGCGCCCGGCAGGGGGGGCGCGGGGATCCAGCCATCTGCCGTCTCCACCTCGAGCCCGGAGTGATCGTCCTGCATCACCAGGGTCAGGTAGCCGGGATCCTTGTGGGCACCTACCCCCTGACCACTGCTGCCTTCAGGTTGTCCGGGGTAGTGAATGAGCTTCATGTGCTGGTAGGGGGCACCGCGAATGCTCTCGTCAAATACCCCGGCGGGCTGCCCCAGCACCTCTGCGAAGGCATCCAGCAGGGTGAGGGTGATGTCGCTCAGTCGATCCTGCCATGCCAGCAGCCGTGTTTTCATCTCGGGCAGGGCGGCGGGCCACTGATTGGGGCCGATGAGGCGCTGCCAGGGTTCACGAATATGCGCCACAGGCAGGGCCTGGGCCTCGTTCATGATATCGAACTGCTCCCGCAGATCCGGCCGTGCCCGGGTGAGCTCTGCCCCCACCTGGTTGTAGCCGCGAAAGTGCGGGGAGTGAACCATCTGCACCGCCCGTTTTTCTTCAAGTGGCAGGGCGAAGAAGCGGGCGGCGAGCGCCAGGGTCTCCTGGCGCGCCGATTCGCTCAGATCATGGCCCACCAGATAGAAAAAGCCCACTTCGCGGGCGGCCTGGCCAAGCTGCGCCAGCATCTGGCTGCGTGCAGCCGGGGTGCCCTTGAGGGCGGCGAGATCGATGATCGGCAATGATGGGGTGGTCATGGGCATCTCCTCACTTTCCGTGAACGGGGTCTGCGTGCCCCGGCGTGCGGGGTGTTGCGAAACCGGGGCGCACTCTTCTTGAGTGGCGCCGTTTGGGTTGAGGGTGATGCTACTGTTCGAGGTTATAAGGTGGAAGCAACAAAATATTCTTAGTTATATACAAAATTCGAAATGGAATTCGGACTTGAGCGAATGGAACGAGCATCGGGCGGCTCCGGCGGCGATCTGCCGTACCGGGCGAGAGCGACATTGGCGTGACGGGATAGACGCGGGAGAGAAAAGACGGAGGGAGGCATCCGCCTCCCTCCGTGTGACTGTCATGGGAAGGGTTGCTGGCGCGCCTTTCCTCAGTAACCCAGGGTGAAACGCTGGCGCAGGTGAGCCGGTGCTTGCACCTCGTTCAGCACCCCGTCCGCCAGATCGCCGACCGTGATCCCGGCGGGCTGCTCGCCGCTGAACAGCACCTGATCCGTGCCAAGGCGGTAACCGCCGCGCTTCTCGCCGGGTTCGAGGAACACCGGTGGGGAGACGAAACGCCAGTCGAGGGTGGTTTCCCGGCGAAGGGCGGTGAGGCCGTCCCGGGCCGCGAGGGCCCCTTGCTTCCACTCTGCCGGGAACTCCGGGGTATCCACCAGCTGCACGCCCGGGGCGATTTCCAGACTGCCGGCACCGCCGACCACCAGCAACCAGCTCCCGGCGTCGTTGGCGGCGGCCACGATAGCGCTGGCCCCCTTGAGGTACTGATCGTAGATGTCCGGGGCACTCCAGCCCGGGTTGTAGGCACTGATCACCCGATCGTGCCCCTTGAGCACCTTGGCCAGTGCCTGGCTGTCCTGGGCGTCCACCGCCACGGCGGTGACTTGCGGGTGAGCGGCGACCTTGCTCACGTCACGCACGATGGCGGTGACCTGATGACCGCGGCTGACGGCCTCCTGGAGGATGGCTGAACCGACAAAACCGCTGGCACCGATGAGGGCAATCTTCATGGGAATTCTCCTTCACTGTGGGAATGGGGCTATCCTACGCCCCCGAGTGTGATTTAATAATCCACTTAAAATTGCATTCACTTGTAAGCAGGGCTTCATAATGGATCAGCTCAGACGCTACGCCATCTTCGCCGCCGTGGTGGAGGCGGGCAGCATGACCGGCGCCGCCAAGGCCCTCGGCATGACCCCGTCTGCCGTCAGCCAGCATATCAGTCAACTGGAGAGCCAGCTCGGCCTGCCCCTGCTGCACCGCTCCACCCGCCGCCTCAGCCTGACCGAGGCGGGGGAAGTGGTGTGGCAGGGTTGCCAGTCGTTGCAGCAGACCCTGAACGACACCGAGCTGCGCCTCTCGGAGGTGCGCGACAGCCTGCTCGGAGAAGTGCGGATCACCGCGCCGGTGGGGATGGCGGGCCAGCCCCTGGCGCGGGCGCTCTCGCCGCTGCTGCAGGCGCACCCGGGCCTGGGCATCCAGATCATTGCCGACGACGAGAAGCGGGATCTCATCAAGGATCGCATCGACGTGGCGCTGCGGGTCGGCACGCTTGAAGATTCCACCCTGGTGGCGCGCAGACTGGGTCAGACCCGGATGCTGCTGTGTGCCTCGCCCGCCTATCTGGCACGCAAGGGCACGCCGCGCAGCCCGGCGGATCTGCTGGCCCACGACTGGTTGGCCTCGGACATGCTGGGGGGGGGGATACTGCTGTTGGACGAGAAGGGGGAGACCCACAAGATCAAGCCCAAGCCCAGGGTGCTGTGCAACAACGTCTTGCCCCTGCGCCAGTTCACCCTGGCAGGGCAGGGGATTTCGCTGCAACCGGAAGGTGAAATAGAAGAAGATCTCGCCACCGGTCGGTTGCTCGTGCTGCTGCCGGGCTTTTTGGCCCCTCCCATGGAGATCCATGCCATCACCCCCCAGCGGGAGATCCCGGAGAAGGTGCGGCGGGTGATCAGCGCCCTTCGCAGCCACTTTGCCGAGCATGGCCAGAGCCGTCTACCCTGAGCGAGGCGGGATGAATAGCCAGGCGGTGCGCCGGCCTTGCGGTCGGCGCGACACCCCTGTTTAATGTGGCCCTCCCGGGCCAGAGCGCCCTCTGCTGGCGTGGTCTCAAGCGCATCATGACACCGACTTCTCCCCACCCACTCCGTGAGCCGGCACCCGAGGCGCGCGCCCACCTCACCCGCATCGAGCGAGTGCTCGACTACATCCATGCCAATCTGGATCAGCCGCTCTCCCTGGAGGCGCTGGCCCGGCAGAGCTGCTGGTCCCGCTGGCAGTTGCAACGGGTATTCCTGCATGAGACGGGCCAGACGGTGGCTCACTATGTGCGCGAGCTGAAGCTGAGCATGGCGGCGGAGGCGCTGCTCTCCACCCGGCTGCGGGTGCTGGATGTGGCGCTGGATCACGGGTTTGGCTCCGAAGTGAGTTTCAGCCGCGCCTTCAAGCAGCAATTTGGCTGCTCGCCGCTGGCGTATCGCAAGCGGGGCCTGCGGCTGGGGCTGCGCACGCCCCTGGTGCGGGCGGCGGTCCCCCGCTCTGCCTCTCCCAACCTGGTGCAGGTGCGCATAGAGAGCCTGCCGGCGTTCACCTTGCAGGGAGTCAGTGGCACGATCCGGGGGTTGTTCGATGCCTCACCGGATTTTCAGCAGACGGTGCCCGCCATCTGGCGAGCGCTGCGCGAGACGGGGGCGCTGGACCTGTCGAGGGAATGGCTGGGGGTGGTGGATGTGTCGGGGGCAGGGGAGCGGCTGCCTTACTGGGCCGGAGTGGCCACGACGGCGCCTACGCCCCCCGGCCTGTCGAGTCTCAACGTGCCTGTTCAGGAGTATGCCGTGCTCACCCACAAAGGACCCATTGCCCAGCTGGGGGAGAGCCTGCACTGGTTCATCCTGCACTGGCTGCCGGAGTCGGCATACCGGGGGCTGGACGGTTTCGAACTGGAGCGCTATGCCCCCGGCTTTGACGGCCAGCAGCCCGACGCCACCATGGAGTACTGGCTGCCCGTCGCCCCCCGTTAGGGAAGGAGGCTCACCCCGGCATGGAGCCGCGATGGCTCCGGGCGTGTGGCGCTGGTCAGGAGATCAGTGAACTGGGCCGGTGGCAGCGGCTTGGCGAAGTAGAAGCCCTGCAGGTAGTCGATGCCATAGTGGCGTGCCATCTCGACCTGTTCCTGGGTCTCCACCCCCTCGGCGACCAGAGCCAGCTCCATGCGATGGGCGAGATCCAGGATGTTTTCGACGATATGGCGGGAGGGGCCTTCCTCTTTCATTCCCTTGATAAAGCTGCGATCGATTTTGATGATGTCCACATGGAACATCTGCAGATAGCAGAGGCTGGAGTGGCCGGTGCCAAAGTCATCGATGGCGATGAGCACGCCCAGCTCGTCCAGGGCATCGAAGATGGCGCGGGTCTGCTCGTCCGCATCCACCATCTCCCGCTCCGTCACCTCGAGCACCAGGCGCAGATCCTGGCCCGGGAAGGCGTGAAGAAAGTCGCGGCACTCGGCGACGATGTCCTGGTTTTTGAAGTGCTGGGCGCAGACATTGACGGCGACGTGAAAGCCGGGGGGCAGCCTGTCGGCCACCCCGAGCAGATAATCCCGGGTCTGGGCCATCAACTGGCGGGTCATCGGTACTATGTAGCCGCACTCCTCCGCGAGGGGAATGAAGTGGTTGGGGGCAATCATCCCTTGTGTGGGATGACGCCAGCGCATCAGCACTTCACAACCGCGCAGGCGCCCCTGCCTGTCCATCACGGGTTGCAGATGGGGGATGAACTCCCGGGCCGCCATGGCTCTGGCAAGCTCGCTGCGAGGGGAGCCGCTGCGCCCCCTCAGATAGAAGGTGAGCAGCCCCAGCAACAGCGCCAGCACAGGGGCGGCAAGCAGGTTCTCCTGGTTGTACGCCCAGGCAAACGCCAGCACTTCCTTGTAACCGTTGAGCGCCACCAGGCGATAGGGATGAGCGGTGGGATCGCTTTGTTGCAGACGCTGTCCCCCTTCCAGCAGGCGGGCTGCGGGCAGGGTCCTGCCGTGGCCATCGAGGGCCTGGTCCCCGAGGAGGAAGAAGAGGTTGTCCTCCCCCATCACGGCCTGCAAGGCGCCGAAGATGTGGAAGCCGTCCAGCTCCACCAGCAGGGTGCGATCGCCGGATGGCTGACGGTAGAGGATGGCGGTCTGCCCGGTGATGGGGCTGTGTCTGGCGAGGAGCAGCGTCTGGTTGCCCGCCGGGCCACGGGGAATATCCCGGGTGAGGATGGGCCTGTGCAGGGTGGTACAGCGCAGTTGCTGCCCCTCCAGCACATAGAGTGCCCGCGCATAGGGGGAGGCGGTGATGAGGTCGCGCAGGGCCAGTTGCTCATCCTGGCAGCGGCCCATGGCGAGGGGGCGGGCGGCCTCGACCAGGGACTGACTGTCGTTGATGGCACTCTCTATCATGGCCCGGGCATGGTTCAGGCTGCGCGCGTTGTCCTTGCGAAGGCCGCTGGCCGCCTGCAGGAGGTTGAGGGCGGTGAGGCCGACCAGCAAGAGGAGCCCGAGCACGATGGCCAGACGCAGACGCGGTGCCAGGGGATCAGTCGGCATGGTGCACCCGATTCTTGCCGGCATCCTTGGCCTGATAGAGCGCCTGATCGACCCGCGCCAGCAGTTGCTCGGCGGACTCCTGTCGCCACAGTCCCAACCCGGCAGAGAAGGTCACCACCAGTTCCGGTTCGCGCCATGGCCGCTGTGCCACCTGGGTGCGCCACTGCTCGAGCAGCGTCAGTGCTCTGGTGCTGTCATCCCCGGGAATGATGATGGCCAGCTCCTCGCCGCCGTAGCGGTAGAGGGTGGCCTCCTGGCCTGCAATCTGCCGCCCTTCCCGGGCCACCGCCCGCAGGACGTCGTCACCGACCGGGTGGCCGTGGGTGTCATTGATGGATTTGAAGTTGTCCAGATCGATCAACCCCAGGCAGAAAGGGCGGCCGGCGATCAACTGGTCGTCGAGTGCCTTGTCAAAGCAGCGGCGATTGAACAGGCCCGTCAGGGCATCCGTGTTGGATGCCTCCACGGCTTCCAGCATCTGGCGATGGCCGTTCTGGATCTCCTGGCGCAACTGATCCCCCGGTTTGCCCGCGTGGATGCGTCCGGCGCGCATCAGGGCGACAAGCAGGGTCAGGACGATGACTCCGAAGGTGACGTTGAGCTGGGTATCGCAGTGCAGGTTTTGGTAGGCGGTCTCATGCATAGGCGTGTGCTGATGGCTTGGTATTGTCTCAATCAGGGCTGATAAAAGGGTGGGCATGCTATCGCCTCCTTTATCAATAGCGATTGACCAGGATCAACAAGGGCAGGGAGAACGCGACCATACTTGTCTGATGAGTGTGAATATGGGGGTGAAAATGCCGCCATGTTCTGAATATGTGATGGTTACTTTCTAATTGGCTGTGCAAGTGAAGGCGGTGTCCTTCATCAGGCGGCCATGATGAGCCCTCCCTGAGAGCCTCGACGGCGTCGCCATGTTGCCTCCGATAGCAGATGGCATGCCTGCCACCCTCGCTTTCCCCGCTTCCGCGCCAACATGCCCCAAATTGTTAATATCGGGGCAAAATAGAACAATAAAATGCAAATGATATTTGTTACTATTCACATGCAGTAAGTAATCGAGGATCAGATGCAGCTTGTTCACCCCCCTTTGACCCTGGTCGCCGTGACCATCTCCACCCTGCTTGCAGGCTCTGTACAGGCCGCCGCGCCCGAAAGCCAGGATACGGCCACCGCCGACGAGACCCTGACCGTGCTCGGCCAGACCTATCGCAACACCGCGACCAAGACCCGGCTCGACCCCATCGAGACGCCCCAGGCCATCTCGGTGGTGGATGGGGAGACCCTGTCGCTGCGCGGTGTCAGTTCGGTGAGCGAGGCGCTGCGCTACGTGCCCGGCGTCAACACCGAGCTGAGGGGCGGGGCGGTCAACCGGCTGGATCTGTTCAACATCCGTGGCTTTGACAACTACCAGAACTTCTATGACGGCCTGTTGCTCCAGTACAACGACTGGAACCTGCAACCCCAGATAGATCCGGTGGCCATCGAGCAGCTGGAGGTGTTCAAGGGGCCGACATCGGTGCTCTATGGCAGCATGCCCCCCGGCGGCATGGTCAACCTCATCGCCAAGCGCCCCCAGCGGGAGAGCAAGCACAACGTGAGCGTGGCGACTGGCACGGGCACCCTGAAGGAGATGACCCTCGACAGCACCGGTGCCATCAACGAGCAGCTCGCCTATCGGCTGGTGGGACTGGCCCGGGAGAAGGATGGCCAGGCGGTGACCTCGAAGGAGGAGCGCTACGTCTTTGCGCCGTCCCTGGACTGGCAGCTCGGCGAGCGCACCCTGCTGAACCTCAACCTTTACTACCAGAAGGATCCCGAGGCCGGCATCTACACCACTGTGCCCGCCAGCGGCTCGGCCAAGTCCAACCCCCTGGGGCAGCTTGGCAGCGACACCTTCCTTGGTGACGAGAACTGGAACGAGTACAACCGGGATGTGACCCTGCTGGGCTACAAGCTGAGCCACGACTTCAACGAGCGCTGGCAGGTGCTGCAAAATGCCCGCTACATGGATGCGTCCGCCTATCAGCGCAACACCTACAACGCGGCCCTGGCGGCGGACAACCGCACCCTGGCCCGCAACGCCTATCTCACCGATGAAGACTCTCGCGGCGTAGTCATCGACAACCAGCTGGCGGGCAAGGTACAGACGGGCTCTGCCCAGCACAACCTGCTGCTCGGGGTCGATTACCAGTACCTGGATGCCCATATCCTCTACCGGGATACCCTCGACTACTCGGCGCCCAGCATCGACATTTTCAACCCGAACCATAGCCAGATAGTCCCAGAGGCACTCACTTTCAACTACCAGGATAAAAAGGTGATCCGTCAGTCCCAGACCGGCGTCTATCTGCAGGATCAGGTGCGCCTCGATCGGCTGGTGGCCATCGGCGGCGCCCGCTACGACCGCTACCGGATGGACACCGACAGCCGGACCCTCTATCAGGGGGCGGACAGCCAGTCCCTGGCCCACATCGATCAGGACAACCTCTCCTTCCGTGTCGGCGCTCTCTATGAGCTGGATGGCGGCTTCTCCCCCTATGCGAGCTATGCCGAGAGTTTCGAGCCGGTGCCGGGGGCGGACAAGCAGGGTCAGGCGTTCAAACCGGCGACCGGTCATCAGTGGGAAGGGGGCGTCAAGTTCCTCTCCGACGACATGAGCAAGACGGCGACGCTGTCGGCGTTCCACATCACCAAGAAGAATGCCCTGGTGACGGATCCGGACAATGTCTACGGGCCCAAGCTGCAGACCGGGGAGACGGTCTCTAGGGGCATCGAGCTTGAGGGGAGAGCCGATCTCACCAGCCAGCTGGATCTGGCCCTCAACTACACCCTGATGGACATGGAGATCACGCGCGATACCACCACGTTGCAGGGCAAGACGCCGGTCTGGGTCCCCAGACAGATGGCGTCGCTGTGGAGCAACTACTACCCCGGCGGCAACCTCGAGGGGATACGAGTGGGCGCCGGCCTGCGCTACGTGGGGGAGGCCGAGATGGATGCCGCCAACACCGACAAGGTACCGGACTACCTCCTGATGGACATGTCCGCCTCCTACGATCTCGCCGCCCTCAGCGCAAGCCTGAAGGGGGTAGGTGTATCGCTTGGCGCCAGCAACCTGTTCAACAAGACCTACTACTCCTGCTACGACCAGAACAACTGCTGGTTCGGGGCCGAACGAAGCGTGGAGGCGCGACTCAAATACGCATTCTGACCTTGCGCCCCGGCACGCGCCCGGGGCCCTTTCAACGAATGGGCGAGGAGAGGGCGCGCGGTGTGCCGCGCGGCCTTGGCCGGGAGAAAGCGGACGCGGAACGCGCCCTCGTCTCGGATCACCAGGCCCTGTTCGCGGCGGCGGCCAGCCTGATCCCGTCCCTCAAGGGGAACCTGGTGGCGGCCGGTGACGTGCGCCCGCCACTGACTGATGCCGCCGGAGCGACGTCGGCCGAGGTGGCCGCAGCCCTCCATGCGCACTGGCAGCAGGCACACCCGGAGGCGGGGCCCGCCTACTGGCTCACCCGCAGCTGGGGCATGCTCTGCTGGCAATCCATCTATCTCGCCATGGTGGCCGTCTATCGCCATCAGGCCATGCCTGCCCTCGACAGGTTGGGACAGGGGCATGAGGCAGGCGTGGTGTCGGGCTTTACCCTACCGGCCGAGCCCATGATCAGAGGGGAGGTCGGCGTGTTGATCAAGACGGCCGGGGAGCGACTCCAGGCGCACTGGCAGGGGCAGTTCACCCTCCTTGGGACGGCGCAGCGGCTGCGCCCCGGTTTCGTGCGCCCGCTCCTGGCGGACGATCTGCTGGCGGCCCTGGTGCGGGTACCCGATTTCTTCGGGGAAGTGAGTCGGGAGGAGGTGAGGGCCCATGCCCCCCTCTGGCTTGAATCCTGTGGTCTGCCGTCGGCGCATCTGACGGGTTGGCGCGAGGCGGGGCTGCCCCGGGACGAGGCCTTCCCGGGCTATGTGCGCCAGCGCTGCTGCCTGCACTACAAGCGCCGGGATGGGGAGCTTTGTGGCAACTGCCCACGAAGGCTGGGTGGGGCGAGGGGTGACGAGTGCTGATGCCCGACTCTTCGTCTGCGCGGGCAACCCGTGGTGAAAGCCGCCTGATCCTGGCGGCTTTTTTGTGCCCGGCTTACTGGGCCGCCATCCGGGTGCGAATGCGCTCGAACAGGCTCTGCAGGCAGGCCTGATCTTTGTCGGCGGCGCGCACGGCGCCATACATGTGGCGGCGAATGCCCTCCCCGAGAGGGCGCGCCTCAAGCAGGCCCTGGCGCACGAACTCCTCGCTGGCCCAGCGGGGCAGGGCGGCGAGCCCGAGCCCGGCGGCGGCCATCTGCAGCATGACCGAGGTGTTGTCCACCGGTTTGCAACGGGCGGGCTCCACCCCGGCCGGTTGCAGGAAACGGCTGAACACGTCCATGCGCGCCCGCTCCACCGGGTAGACCAGCAGCACCTCCGGTCGCAGATCGTCTGGTGCGATGCGCCGCTGCTGGCAGAGGGGGTGATCCGGCGCCATCACCAGGGTGAGATCGAAGGCGAACAGCGGCTCGAAATGAAGATCTCCGCGGGCCTGCACATCCGAGGTGAGCAGCAGGTCGAGCTGGCCGCCAAGCAGGGCACTGATGGCATCGAAACCCGGCACCGACTCCACCTCCAGATCCACGCCGGGCCACTGGCGGCGAAAGTCCGGCAACAGCGGGAGCAGCCACTGGATGCAGCTGTGGCAATCGAGGGCCAGATGCAGCCTGCCCGCCTCGCCGCTGTGCAGGGCGACCAGCTGGCGCTCGGTCTGGGCCAGGGCGGGCAGCACCTGACGGGCCAGGGCCAGCAGATGCTGGCCTGCCGCCGTCAGCACCAGAGGGCGGCTTTTTCGAAGAAACAGCTCCAGATTGAGGCGGGTCTCCAGCTCCTTGAGCTGGTGGGAGAGGGCGGACTGGGTGAGGTTGAGGGTGAGCGCGGCCCCGGCCAGGGACCCTTGCTCGGCCAGGGCGCTGATGGTCTTCAGGTGTTTGAGATCGATGCCCAGATTGCTGCTCTGAGGGGGGCTGGATGGGGTGGGCGCGACCATGGCACTGCTCCTTTGTGCGTCAGTTGAGAAATTCTTGAGAGCCAGTTGAAGAGGATTCAATAGCCAAGGTCACCTTATCTTGTCATTTTGGATGTGTAAACATCTGGATGGCCAAACAATCCAGATCCTCATCAGATAAACGAGCATAAGGAATGGAACCTATGACCTGCGCACACACCCTGGGCTTTCCCCGTATCGGCGCCAAGCGCGAACTGAAATTTGCCCTCGAATCCTACTGGCGTGGCGAAACCACCCAGGCCGAGCTGGTCGCCGTGGGCAAGAGCCTGCGTGAGCGCCACTGGCAGGCCCAGCGTACCGCCGGGGTCAACCTGCTGCCGGTGGGGGATTTTGCCTGGTACGATCAGGTGCTGGGTACCAGCCTGCTGGTAGACGCCGTGCCTGCCCGTCACCGCCACGGCGACACCGACCTCGACACCTTGTTCCGGGTGGCCCGTGGCCGTGCGCCGACCGGCCCGGCGGCGGCCGCTGCCGAGATGACCAAATGGTTCAACACCAACTACCACTACCTGGTGCCGGAATTTTACCGTGACCAGCGCTTCAAGCTGGGCTGGAGCCAGCTCTTTGACGAGGTGGAAGAGGCCAAGGCCCTTGGGCTGCCGGTCAAGGCGGTGTTGCTGGGCCCCGTCTCCTACCTGTGGCTTGGCAAGGAGAAAGAGAGCGGCTTCTCCCGCCTCGAACTGCTGGATCGCCTGCTGATCGTCTACCAGGAGATCCTGGCCAAACTGGCGGCCCAGGGGGTGGAGTGGGTGCAAATCGACGAGCCAGCCCTGGCGCTGGACCTGCCGGACGAGTGGCGCCTGGCCTACCTCAAGGCATATGAGCGCCTGAGCGGCCCCTGCAAGCTGCTGCTCACCACCTACTTCGGGTCCGTGGCCCATCAGCGAGACATCATCACCAGTCTGAAGGTGGACGGCCTGCACCTGGATCTGGTGGCTGCCCCCGAGCAGCTCGAGACCCTGGTCCCGCACCTGCCGGCCCAGTGGGTACTCTCGGCGGGTGTCATCAACGGCCGCAACGTCTGGCGTGCCAACCTGGCCAAGCTGGCGCCGACCCTCAAGGCCTTGAAAGAAAAGCTTGGCGAGCGCCTCTGGGTGGCCTCCTCCTGCTCCTTGCTGCACAGCCCGGTGGATTTGACCCTGGAGCACGAGCTGGATCCCCAGACCCGCAGCTGGTTCGCCTTCGCCCTGCAAAAGTGCTATGAGCTGGGGCTGCTGTCCGACTACCTGGACGGTGGCGCCCTGGACAAAATCGCGGCTTACAGCCAGCCCATCGTGGATCGGGAGTCCGACAGCCGGGTTCACAAGAAGGCGGTGCAGTCACGACTCGCCAGCTTGACCAACAGTGACTTCGATCGCCAGAGCGCCTACCCGGTGCGTGCCGACGCGCAGCGCTCGGATCTGAAGCTGCCGATCCTGCCCACCACCACCATCGGCTCCTTCCCGCAGACCTCTGAAATCCGGGTGCTGCGTCAGGATTGGCGTGCCGGGCGCATCGATGACCAGGCCTACGAGGCGGGCATCCAGGCCCAGATCAAGGATGCGATTGAGCGCCAGGAGGCCATCGGGCTCGACGTGCTGGTGCACGGTGAAGCGGAGCGCAACGACATGGTGGAGTATTTCGGGGAGCTGCTGGACGGCTTTGCCATCACCCGCTTTGGCTGGGTACAGAGCTATGGCTCCCGCTGCGTCAAGCCGCCGGTGATCACCCGTGACATCGACCGTCCGACCCCCATGACCCTTGAGTGGACGAAGTTTGCCCAGAGCCTGACCGACAAGCCGGTGAAGGGCATGCTGACCGGCCCCGTGACCATTCTCTGCTGGTCCTTCCCGCGCGAAGACGTGAGCCGCGAGCAGTCCGCCCTGCAGATTGGCCTGGCCATTCGCGACGAGGTGGCTGACCTGGAAGCCGCCGGCATCAAGATCATCCAGATCGACGAGCCGGCGATCCGCGAAGGGCTGCCCCTGCGCAAGCAGGATCACCAGGCCTATCTCGACTGGGCGGTGCGCGCCTTCCGCCTGAGCGCAAGCCCGGTGGTGGACAGCACCCAGATCCACACCCACATGTGTTACAGCGACTTCAACCTCATCATCGAGGCGGTGGCGGCGCTGGACGCGGATGTGATCACCATCGAGACGAGCCGCAGCCAGATGCAGTTGCTCGAAGCGTTCGAGCGCTTCAACTACCCCAACGAGATCGGCCCGGGCGTCTACGACATCCACTCGCCGAACGTACCGAGCCAGGGCTGGATTGAAGACCTCATCCGCAAGGCTGCGCAACAAATTCCGGCAGACCGGCTCTGGGTGAACCCGGACTGCGGCCTCAAGACCCGCGGTTGGGAAGAGACCACCGCTGCCCTGAAGGTGATGGTCGATGCAACCCGGGCGCTGCGCGCCGAGTTGGCCTGAGGGCTTCCATTCACCCGGACGAGCGCCCGGTGAGTGTCACCAAGACGAGAGAGGGAAGGCGACAGCCTTCCCTCTTTTTTTGCATGGCCGCTCCCTAGAGGGGGATCAGGGCGGGCCGGGGGACGGGCAGGTAGCGGGTGGGGGAAACCGACATCGTCACCGGGTGAGGGGCGCTTGCGAGCGCCTCGGTCAGCCACTGTTGGTCGAGGGGGATGGCATTGCGATCCTCGATCACCAGATTGAGGTGCTGGGCGCCCAGGCACCCGTAGCGGGCTGGGTCGGTCTGGGTAAAGAGGCCAAGACAGGGCACACCGCTGGCGGCAGCCAGGTGCAGGGGACCGGTGTCGGCGCTGACGAAGAGGGAGAGGCCGCCCGTGAAGCGGGCCAGCTCCCCCATGTTGCCAAGGGAAACGTGCACGTCCCCGAGCAGGTGCTCGGGGGCGGCGGGATCCGCGAGCTGGACCAGCAGGGCATCCGGGCTGTGACGGCGCAGATCCCCAAGCAACCGCTGCCACTGGGGCTGGGAGAGCCCCTTGCCCTTGCGGGCGCCGGTGAAAAAGCCGATCAGGGGACGGCCAGGATGGGCTCGTCGCAGCGCACTCAAGGCCGGGCTTGGCCCCTGCAACAGGCTGCCAAGGGGGATGGGGTCGGCCGGATTGCCCGGTATGCCGAGCAGTTGCAGGGGCTGGTGGGCGTAGTGGCACTCACTGTCCGGAGCCTGCGGACGCTGGAAGATGAGATCCCCATGGCCATCGTCGAAGCCGCATTTCTCACGGGCCTGTACCCAGGCGGCGATGAAGTGATCCGTACTGGAGGCGAAGGGGACGTAGACCCTGTCGTAGTGCTGGCGGCGCAGACGCGAGAGTGCCGAGAGGGCGCCCGGCAGGTGTCTGCCCTGCAACCGGATCTGATGAATGTGCCGCAGGGGCAGATCGGCCAGGAAGGGGAGCAGGGTGGTGGGGCTGCACACCAGCTCCAGCTCGGCGTGGGGATGGGCGCGATGAAGCTGGTGCAGGAAGGGCAGCAGGAAGAGGTTGTTGCCGATGCGGTTGGTGCTGCGAATGACCAGGATCCGGCGGGGGGCCTGCGAAGAGGGCGGCAATGCGCTGCGACTGGCAAGCCAGCCGAGCAGGGTTCGCTCCAGTCCCGCCGTCCAGACCCGGCGTTGGCCGTCGAAGCGGCGCAGGGCATCGTTGAGGTGAGTCATACCGTTGGGCTCCAGTGTTGGGATGGCGTAAAGGGTGCCAGCGGACTCTTAAGACAATGTTAAGAAGGGAAAAAGCGTGCGGATGATGGCCATGGCGGAGCGGGTGCTGGTGCGGGACGGGGGAAAGTGGCTAGAATTGCGCATTTGAAATAAATGTTATCGCCAGCGGGAGCACCATGCAGTTCAGGGATTTTTTGCCGGTATCGACCAATACCAGCGTCAAAGAGAGTTGTTACGGCGCCCTTGGCGCCTTCGTCGGCTTGTTCGGCACCGCCTTGCTGTGCCGCTGGGGGCTGGGGCTCGAGGTGCACTGGCTCATCGCCCCCATGGGGGCCTCCGCCGTGCTGCTGTTTGCCGCCCCCGCCAGCCCCCTGGCCCAGCCCTGGTCCATCCTTGTGGGCAACGGGGTATCGGCCCTGATGGGGGTATTGAGTGCGAGCCTGTTGCCGGACATGGCTATCGCTTCGGCCCTGGCGGTGATGCTGGCCATCGCCGCCATGTTCCTCACCCGCAGCCTGCACCCGCCCGGCGGCGCAGTGGCCCTGACCGCCGTCATCGGCGGCGAGGGGATCCGGGCGCTCGGGGTCGGCTACGTGCTGCTGCCGGTGCTGCTCAACTCCCTGTTGCTGCTGAGTCTGGGCTTGCTCTACAACCGCGCTCTGGGGCGTCGTTATCCCCATGGCGGCAAGGCGGCGCCCAATCGCCACCAGACGGCGGATACCCACCCGAGTGCCCGACTCGCCACCCAGGACATCGACTTTGCCCTGCAAAAACACGGGGAACTGCTGGACATCAGCCGCCAGGATCTGCAGGAGCTGCTGCAGGAGGCCCAGCTTCACGCCCTGCGGGGGCGAGTGGGGACGGTGCGTTGCCAGGATGTGATGTCGCGGGATCTCGTCGTGACGACGCCACAGGCGCTCGCCATGGAAGCGTGGCATCTGCTCTCCCACCACCAGATCAAGGCGCTGCCGGTGGTGGATGAGGGGGAGAGGCTGGTCGGCATCATCACCCTGCACGACCTGATGATCGACCGGGCGGGTCACCAGCCGAGGGCGAAGGAGACCCTTGAGCAGCAGCAGGTCGCGGATCTGATGACCCGGGAGGTGCAGACGGCGCGGCGCTACCAGCCTCTCTACGATCTGGTGGAGGCCTTCTCCGACGGGGGGCTGCACCACATGCCGGTGGTGGAGGGGGAGCAGCTGGTGGGCATCATCACCCAGTCCGACATGGTGGCGGCGCTCTTCACGCTGGCCCTGAAACCCGGACTGACGAGCGAGGAGGCGACCCCGGTGTCGTCATAGCCAGGGGGCAAGAAAAAAGAGGGCGTGCCAGGCACGCCCTCTTTTTTCGCAGACTTGCACAGACGGGTGGCCAACGCCTAGCCGTAGCGGGCCAGGGTGAGCCCCTCGTCGCTGATATCCGGGGTATTGCCCGAGATGAGATCGCTGAGCAACTGGCCCGATCCGGCCGCCATGGTCCAGCCCAGGGTACCGTGGCCGGTATTGAGCCAGAGCCCGGGAATGGGGCTTGGGCCCACCAGGGGCGTGCCGTCCGGCGTCATGGGGCGCAGCCCGGTCCAGAAGGTGGCCTGCTCCAGATTTCCCCCCTGGGGGAAGAGATCCCGCACCACCATGGCCAGGGTATCGTGGCGTCTGGGGTTGAGCGCCAGGTTGAAGCCCGAGAGTTCGGCCATGCCGCCCACCCGGATCCGTTCGTCGAAGCGGGTGATGGCGACCTTGTAGGTCTCGTCCAGCACAGTGCTGCGCGGGGCGCCCTCGGCATCCGTCATCGGCAGGGTGAGGGAGTAGCCCTTGACCGGGTAGACGGGGAGCTCTATCCCGAGGGGGCGCAGGAAGCCGGTGCCATAACTGCCGAGGGCACAGACGATGGCGTCGGCCTGGAAGCGCTGCTCGCCGGCACGGACCGCCACGGCGCGTCCCTTCGTGATCTCGACCTCGTCGATGGCGCAGTTGAAGACGAAGCTCACCCCGAGCTTGCGGGCCTCGTCCGCCAGGGCCTGGGTGAAGCGGAAGCAATCCCCCGTCTCGTCTCCCGGCAGGCGCAGGCCCCCCACCACCTTGCCACGTACCCTTGCCAGGGCGGGCTCGACCTCCTCGCAGCCGTCGGCATTCAGAGACTGATAGGGGACGCCGTACTCCTCGAGCACGGCGATGTCGCGCTGGCTGGCATCGAGCTGGGCCTGACTGCGAAACAGTTGCAGGGTGCCGAGCTGGCGCCCTTCGTAGTCGAGCGCCAGCTCGCCCCGCAACTGCTTCATGCAGTCGCGGCTGTATTCGGCCAGCCGTACCATACGCCCCTTGTTGACCGCATAGGCCGCCGGCGTGCAGTTGGCGAACATCTTCAGCATCCAGCGCAGCTGGAAGGGGTCCGAGGTGGGTCGCACCGTGAAGGGGGCGTGCTTTTGCAGCAGCCATTTGGCGGCCTTGAGGGGAATGCCGGGGGCAGCCCAGGGGGAAGCATAACCCGGGGAGATCTGACCCGCGTTGGCATGGCTGGTTTCAAGGGCCACCCCGTTACGCCGCTCCAGCAGGGTCACTTTGTGACCGGCCTTGGCCAGATACCAGGCGCTGGTCACACCGACCACGCCACCACCGAGTACCACTATGTCCATCTTGTCTCTCCTTGACTGGGGCCTCCACCTTAATCAGCCGCCACAGGATATTCAACTGGTGTCGATGTCATTGGTGGTTATCGCTATTCACATTTTGTTAACTGGCTCTCAATGTTGTCATTTGCTCACTTTCTGGCATGAAATCCGGTCGATTCAGAGCCGCTCCAGGTGAATCAGATGATGTTCTGCCGTCGTCAGGATGGCTTGCTGCTGTTCTGTGGTTTGGCCATCCCAGTTGGCGTAGGGCAGGGCGAGGCGAGGGTTGTTGCCAAGTTTGTCCCGGTTGCGCCAGAGAAAGTGCCAATAGAGGCTGTTGAAGGGGCAGCTGTCCGGCCCGCTGCGGGCCTTCACCTGATAGTGACACCCCTTGCAGTAGTGGCCCATCCGCTCGAGATAGGCGCCGCTGCTGGCGTAGGGCTTGCTGCCCATCAGACCGCCATCGGCAAACTGGCTCATGCCGCGGGTGTTGGGCAGCTCCACCCACTCGATGGCATCCACATAGATGCCCAGATACCAGGCATCCACCTCGTCAGGGTGGATCCCCGCCAGCAGGGCGAAGTTGCCGGTCACCATCAGCCGCTGGATATGGTGGGCATAGGCGTGCTCCAGAGACTGTCGAATGGCGTGACGCACGCAGGCCATGCTGGTTTCTCCATTCCAGAAAAAACCGGGCAGTGGTCGTTCGGCCCCGAGAAAGTTGGTGCACCGATACTCGGGCATCTTTTCCCAGTAGAGGGCGCGGACAAACTCGCGCCAGCCGAGGATCTGGCGGATGAACCCCTCCACCTGCGCCAGGGAAATGGTGGCCTGATTGGCCTGCCAGTGAGCTTGCGCAGCGCGGATCACCTCGAGGGGATGGAGCATCTTGCTGTTCATGGAAAACGACAAGCGGCTGTGGAACAGGCTCCAGCCCCGCTCGCTCAGGGCGTCCTGATAGCGACCGAAGTGGGGCAGGCAGTGTGCAAGGAAGTGCTCCAGCAGTGCGCGGCTCTGGCGCCGGGTGACGGGCCAGGGCAGGGCGCCCGCATCGGCACTGCCAATGGTGGCGACGCCGTGGCGGGTCAGCATGGCATCGATGTCGCTCACCTCGTTGGCAAAGGTGAGGGGCGCCGGAATGGGTTGGCTCGCCGGCAATTTGGCGCGATTCTCGGCATCGAAGTTCCAGCGCCCCCCAAGGGGCTGGCCGCGCTCATCGAGCAACACCCGGTACTGCTTTCGCAGGGCGCGGTAGAAGAACTCCATCCGGCTGTGGGGGTAGCGTCGCCAGCCATCGCGGGGGGTGAGAAAATGTTCGCTGTCCACCTCAGCGGTCGGGATGGCAAGCCCTGAGGCCCACTGGGTCAGCTGGCTTGCAAGGCGCCACTCGTCCGGGCTCTGCCAGGCGAAGCGCTCGGCCTGATGCGCTTCGAGCTGGGCCGCCAGCAAGCTCGGCAAATCGGGCCAGGGGGCGCTCTCATCGAGAGTCAGGTAGCAGACCCGGTGGCCCGCCTTGGTGAGGGCGGCGGCGAAGGCGCGCATGGCGGCAAAGAAGGCGAGCACCTTCTGGCGATGGTGGCGGCAGTAGTCCGTCTCCTGGCGCAGCTCCGCCATCAGGTAGCAGACAGCGGCATCCGGCGTGCGAAACCAGCTGTGACCTGCGTTCAGTTGATCCCCGAGAATGAGGCGCAGCTCCATCAGGGGTGCTCCTTCCGACGACGGCAGCGTTCGCTGCAATAGCGCACTTCCTGCCAGCAGCGGGCCCACTTGCGCCGCCAGGCAAAAGGACGTTGGCAGACGGGACAGATCTTCTCGGGAAGATGGGGTTTGAGGTGCATGTGGCGGCCCTGTTGATGCCCTTGGTTTCTCTCTGCCTCCTTAACGAAGCACCATACGGTCGGGATCACTGGGAGAGCAGAAAGAGGCAGCAGGGGGTGATTGCCACTCATGAAAAAGGCCCCCGCACCTGCCGGTTCGGGGGCCCTTGTTCTCGTAGCCGTTACTGGCTGCTGAAGAGCCTGGGCTGGGGAGTGGACTGCGCCGTCAGGGTCATGCGGCCCGAGGTTTCCAGCCAGCTCTTGATCTTTCTGGCATCGGCGACCCGTTCATCCGTGGTGTTGGCGTGAAGCAGCACCATGACCACGGGCTCGTTGTTGACCCGGGTTCCCATCACCAGGCAGCGCCCCGCCTCGCGGATATAACCGGTCTTGGAGACCAGAATGGGCCAGCTTCCTTCCCGTACCAGGCGGTTGGAGTTGAGGTAGTGCAGCTGGCGCTTGCCGTTGCGTACCAGACGCTGCTCGGAGGCAGTGTACTGGCGGATCAGCGGGTAGGTGGATGCGGCAGCAGCCAGTTTGGCGAGATCGTGTGCGGTGGAGACGTTGCGGGGGTTGAGCCCGGTGCTGTCGGCGAAATGGGTGCTCCACATGCCGAGCATGCGGGCCTTGGCATTCATTGCCTCGATAAAGGCTTTGCGGCCACCCGGGTAGTGCCGTCCCAAGGCGGAGGCGGCGCGGTTTTCAGAGGACATCAGTGCGATGTGCAGCATGTCGGCGCGGCTCAGGCGCGAGCCCACCGCGAGGCGCGACCCCGTGCCCTTGAGTCTGTCAACGTCATCCATGGTGACGGTGAGGGTCTCGTTGAGGCGCTGATTGCCATCCAGTACCACCAGCGCTGTCATCAGCTTGGTGATGGAGGCGATGGACATCACCCGGTTGGCGTTGCGCTCTGCCAGTGTCTCGCCGGTTTTCGGGTTGACGACCACGTAGGCATCGGATCTCAGCGGCAGGTTGCTGCGGGGTTCGAGCAGGCTGTTGGTGGAAGAAGAGGTCGCAGAAAACGGGTTGGCATGGGCGCTTTCCATGCTGGCGGGAAGGAGGAAGGCGCCGAGCAGCAAGGGAAGAAAAGGACGAAGGTTCATGATTTGACTCTACTACGACTCACAGGGACATTTGGCTAAGTTATATGACGGTAATTGACGCTTCACAACGTCTGGTGGCCGGATATTTCCATTTTATGGGCCAGCGCACCTTGAAATCCCCCGCATCGGGGCTATTAGGCCCGATAAAGGGAGTCATAGAGGCCTGTCAGGCCATGCCAGACACGCCACCACGGGGGCGCACTATATGCTGGCGAGGAGCGGGATGACGACTCTTTTTGCACCTTTCGGCGCCTTGGGATGATGAAGGGGTCGTTAATGGCGACCATGGCGATAAAAACGGCGCCCGGCAGGGAAGATGGCCCGCTGCATTATCGCCGTTTTGCCCCGCTTCATCCTCCCATCATCCTTGCGGTCTGAATGGCCTGGATCAGCGCGGCCCGATTGATGCGGGGGCGCTCTTCATCGAGCAGTTGCTGCCACAGCGCAATGGCCTGGCTGTAGCGACCATGCAGGAAGTGATCGGAGGCGAGCAGCATCAGGGCGCTCACCTCGCCCTTGTCCTGTTTGAGCGCACTATCGAGTAGGCGCTGCGCCTCCGGGGTGAGCTGCTGGCCTGCCTGGTAGTAGAGCACGGTAGCCTGGGCGGCCTGGGTCGCCGCGCTGGCCCCCCCTTCTTGCAGGGCGAGGCGCTGGTAGGCGAGCAAGGCGTTGTCGTACTCGTCCCGATAGAGATAGAGCTGACCGAGCGCCGCCCAGCCGTCGAGATCGGCAGGGTTGGCTTGCAGGCGCTGGTGCAGGGCGCCCAGCTCCTTGTCCTGCAGATCCCGCGGGCTCAATCCCGCCAGCGGATCGGGGCGCGACTGATAAGCCTGCCACGCCTGATAGCGGCCGGTGCCGGCATAAATACCGGCCATCAGCGCCAGCAGCAGGCCCCCAAGCAGTATCCAGGAGCGCAGCCAGGGCAGCGGACGGGCGGTGCGGTCCTTGGCCAGCCGCTCGCGCAGGGCCTGTTCGGCAAGTGGGGTGGCGTTGGCGAGGCGGGCCAGCTCCAGCTCCCGGTAGAGGCGGCTGTGGGGGGCAAGCCTCGCCTGCTGCTCGGCCATGATCAGCCGGTTCAGTTCGGCCCTGGGGTCGTGGGCGAGCACCCCCTCGGCTCTGTCGCCGATAAGCGGCACCCGCGCCGGTTGCCGGCGATGCAGGCTCCTGCGCAGGCGATGGAGCGCCAGCAACAGCAAGAGGGCGGGGCCGCCCCACAGCAGCGCCGTGCTGCGCTTGAAGGGGGGATCGTAGCGCACGAAGTCGCCGAATCGCTCCGTCATGCGGGCGATCACCTGCTCATCAGACTGCCCCTCGTCCACCCAGCGGTAGACCTCGAGCCGCAGATCCCGGGCAATGGGGGAGTTGGACTCCACCAGATTCTGGTTCTGGCACTGGGGGCAGCGCAGGGAGCGGGCCAGCTCCTGAGCACGGGTCTGCCGCTCGGGGTGGCGAAACTCATAGGTGTCGACCCCGCTGGCAAGGGCCCCGAGGCTCAAGGCCAGCAAGAGCTGCGCTATCAGGGCGTGGCCGAGACGGCTCATGGCTTGCTCTCCTGCACTTCTCTCTCTGCTTCTCTTTCCACTTCGGGCTGGCTAGCGGTGTTGCTGCGTACCTTTGCAAGCAGGGGGGCAAACTGGCGTTGCCAGATGTCCCGGGTGAGCTCACCCGTGTGGCGGGTCAGCAGGGTGCCGTCGCCGGCGAAGAGATAGGTCTCCGGCGTGCCGTAGACGCCGAGCTCCAGCGCGAGTCGGCCGTCGGGGTCGGTCAGCACGGCGCGATAGGGGTTGCCCGCCTCGGTGAGCCAGGCGCGGGCGGCATCGCCCTTGTCCCGGTAGTTGAGGCCATAGAGGGGCACGGCGCTGGCCAGCTCACCCAGCAGCGGATGCTCGGCGCGGCAGTTGGGGCACCAGCTGGCCCAGACGTTGAGCACGAAGGGCTCCCCCTTGAGCGCCGCGGTGTGGATGGGGGCGCCGCCAAACAGATCGTCACTCTGCCACGCGGGCAGGGTGCGCCCTGCGACGGCCTCATCCTGGCTGTAGGGGTTGTTGCCAAGGCCGAGCCAGAGCAGGGCACCGAGCCCCAGGGTGAGCACGAGTGGCACGAACAGGCGCAAACGGGCGTTCATAAGGACTCCTGTTCAAGCCGAGGGGAGGGGGCAGCAGCTGGGGCAGGATGGTTAGCCAGCAGCGGCCGGCGGGCGAGCAGGCGCAGGGTGCCACCCGCCATCATCAACAGGCCACCGAACCAGATCCAGCGCACCAGTGGCTTGTAGTGCAGCCGCATGGCATAGGCGCCGGGTCCCATCTTCTCGCCAAGCACCACGTAGAGATCGCCAAGCATTCCCCATTTGATCCCGGGTTCGTTCATGTTCATGGTGCGCACGCTGTAGTGACGCCGCTCCGGCGTCAGCCGCGCCACCTCTTTACCGTCTTTATGCGCGCTCAAGGTGATGCGCTCGGCGGTGTAGTTGGGGCCGATGAGCGGCTCGCTCCCCTCATAGCGAAACGCGAAGGCGCCGAGCCGATAGGGCTGGCCTGCGGCGAGTACCGCGCCCCCCTCCTGACTGTGGTGACTCACCTGCGCAATGCCGAGGGCGCACACCGCCACCCCGAGGTGGGCCAGCAGGCTGCCGAACCGATTGAGGGTGAGCTTGCGCCGCGACGTCGGTTGCAAGAGCGGGAGCAGCAGGCTGGCCATCAGCCAGAGGCTCAGCACGTTGGCCGCAAGCCCCAGCCAGTTTGCCCGCAGCGGTTCGGGATAGGCGAAGCTCAGCAAGGTGCCCCCCAGCAGGCCGAACAGGCATGGGAGCAGTACCTGGATGCGGCGCTGGGCTGCCAGATGCTGCCAGCGCAGGCGCGGCAGCTGGGTCATCAGCGCCATTAGGCAGAGGGCCAGCGGCACGAAGATGGTATTGAAATAGGGGGCGCCCACCGAGAGCGAGCCCAGATGGAGCGACTGGAACACCATGGGGTAGAAGGTGCCGAGCAGCACGCTGGCGCAGGCCACGCAAAGCAGCAGGATGGCGGCGCCGAGCAGTCCCTCTTTTGACAGCAAGCCAAAGCGGGCATAGGGGGCGCGAATGTCCGCCCGCAGGGCAAACAGGGTGAGGGCGAAGGTCAATAGCAAGCCGAGCAGCAACAAGAGGGTAAGGCCGCGGCTGGGGTCGACCGCAAAGGCGTGCACCGAGGTGAGCACCCCGGAGCGCACCACGAAGGTGCCGAGCAGGCTCAGCGAAAAGGTAAAGATGGAGAGCAGCAGCACGGCGTGGCTGTAAGCGCCGCGCTTCTCGCACACCACCAGGGCGTGCAGCAGGGCGGTGCCGAGCAGCCAGGGCAAGAGGGAGGCATTTTCCACCGGATCCCAGAACCACCAGCCGCCCCAGCCGAGCTCGTAGTAGGCCCACCAGGAGCCCAGCACGATGCCGGCGGTGAGAAAGACCCAGGAGCCGAGCGCCCAGGGGCGGCTCCAGTGGGCCACGGCGCCATCAAGCCGACCCGAATGCAGCGCCGCCATGGCGAAGGCGAAGTTGACCGCAAAGCCGACGTAACCGAGATAGAGCAGGGGCGGGTGGATGATGAGGCCGATATCCTGCAGCATGGGGTTGAGATCGCGCCCCTCCAGCGGCCCTGGGAACTGGCGGTCAAACGGGCTGGAGAAGATCAGGGTATAGAGGCCAAACAGCCCGACGATCAACCCCATGATGGCCAATACCCGGGCTGTGATCAGCGGATCGACCCGTTTTGAACAAATCGCCACCAGAGCGCCCCACAGCCCCAACGCAAAGACGAAAAAGAGCATGGAGCCTTCATGGCCGCCCCACACCGCCGCCAGTTTGAAGCCAAGGGGCAGGGCGCTGTTGGCGTGCTGCGCCACATAGACCAGGGTGAAGTCATCCTGGCCAAAACAGCTGGCGAGCAGCAGCAGGGCGGCCCCGAGCAGGAGCGCGACCAGGAGGGCCAGCGGCTTTGCACAGCCGAGCAGCGGGCGTGAGGCGAGCCGCAATCCCAGCCAGGGCAGGGTGCCTTGCAGCAGGGCGAGCCCGGTCGCCAGCAACAGTGAGAGATAGCCGAGCTCTGCCAGCACACAACCTCCAGGATCAATCTTTGATGTCATTCATGTCATGCGACACACGCCGCGTCGTCTCCCTTTGGGGGAAAACATTGCCAAGCAACGGGTGTGGCATCACCAGAAATTCATTGGGCCAGCAACAAACCAGCGCCAGTCACCCGAGGGTGGCTGGCGCTGGTGATCATACCTTTAAACTACCGTCATCTGGCCGGCGTAGAGCACGAAGTAGCGCAGCAGCAGGATCCCCACTAGGGTCAGGCTGCAGACCAGTACCAGATAGCCGTTTTTGGCCCGCAGCGGCGCGGGGGCCAGCAGGGCCAGCAACTGGGGCAGCAGCATGCCGATGCCCACCACCCCGAGCCAGAACACCTGAGCCCAGAAGCCGCTGCCGATGGCGGCCCACATGGCTGCCTCCTTCTGGCCGCCACCGAAGTAGAGGCCGGTAAAGAAGCAGACCAGCAGCAACACCTCCACCGCCAGCACCGGCCGCTCGAAGCGGTGGACAAAGCTCACCCCCTGGCTGTGATGGTTCTCCTTGAACAGGGTGACCGCCAGCAAGATGGTGGAAGCGATGCCGGAGCTGACGCCGGAGATGAGGAACAGCACCGGCAGCACCGGGTTGTTCAACAGCGGGTAGGTCTTGAGCGCCGACAGCAGAAAGCCGGTGTAGGCCCCCAAGAGCACGGCGAGCAGCAGCAAGAGCGGCGCCAGCAGCCGCTCGATGCGGGCGAGCCAGCCAATCAGACCATCCACAAAGGCGAACTTCTCTTGCAGCAGGTGACTGCGCAAGGTCTCGATCTCGGCCCGAAATACCACCGCCAGCCAGGCAAACAGTACCGCCATGTAGACCTGAAACAGCATGACCCCCATCGACATCACGGAGTCGAACTGGTAGTGGAACATCAGCTTCCAGAAGGTCCAGGGGCGGGCCAGGTGGAAGATGAGGATCAGTAACCCCAGCACCACGCTCACCGGCGCCAGAATGGCGGTCGCCTTGATGATGCCGCTCTCGCTGCCGGCTCCCTTGCGGCGCAGCAGCACCGAGAGGCTGGTGGCCCCGGCGGAGATGCCGAGCAGAAAGAGATAGATGGCGATTGGCCAGTCCCAGACAAGTGAAGGGAAGTGAAATGCGTCATGCAACATGATCCATTCCTCCTTCTGTTACTGCGGTAGATGGCGATCGGACAAATCCCCAGACAAGGGAGGGGAAGTGAAACGCCTCTTGCATCGTCATGACTTTATCTCCCCTTTGGGCACGCGGTACATCTTGGGCGAAGTGCCGAGTGCCTGCTTGTAGCGATAGGTGGTCTCCTTCACCAGCCGTTTGGCGATGGGGCTGTCCGGGTCATCCAGATTGCCGAACACCAGCGCCTTGGTGGGGCAGGACTCCACGCACGCCGGCTCCTTGCCCGCCGCCAGGTTGGTCTTGCGGCAAAAGTCGCACTTGTCGGCAACCTTGGTCACAGGGTTGATAAAGCGCACCTGATAGGGGCAGGCGGCCAGACAGTACATGCAGCCGACGCAGAGATCCGGGTTGACGTCGACGATGCCATCCTCCTTGCGGATATGTGAGGCACCGGTCGGGCAGACGTGCACGCAGGGAGCGTTGTCGCAGTGCTGGCAGGATTTGCGAAAGAAGTGGTACTCGGCATCGGGGAAGGTACCAATGGGGCCGGAGCGGATGATCTCGAGGCGCGAGACCCCCTCTGGCACCTGATTCACCTCCCGGCAGGCATCCATGCAGGCGGTACAGCCGATACAGGCCGTCTCGTCGTGGAGCATGCCAAAGCGCACCCCGTCGATGGTCTGGCTGTGGGCGAGGGGGGTGGCAAGGGTGCGAGTCGGCCCTGTCATCATGATGAGGGCCCCCGCACTCATCCCCGCCATGAAGTGACGGCGAGAGCAGCTCATGGTACCTCCTTGCCCGAGGTGGTGTTCGCCTTGGCCGCCTTGACGACCTCATGCTGCTTGCTGTGGCAGTCGACACAGAGCTTGATGCGGGACTTCTCCGGAATCGCCGCCATGGGCTCCTTGGCCGGGTGCAGCTGGTGGCAGCTGGTGCAGGTGAGCTTGGTGGCGTGCACGTCGTGTGCCCAGAGCGCCTCGCGCAGCGGTTTGGGCTCGTGACAGCTCATGCAGATCCCGTTCTGCTCGGCGATGGGGTAGCTCTCGGTACTCTGTTTGTCCTTGAAGCTGTCGCTAAAGCGCATCACATCCTTGACCCCTTCCCGGTGTTGGGGGGAGGGCTGACCATGACAGTTGGTGCAGGTGACCGGCGCCAGGTTGTTGGGGTTGGTCGCCTGGCCGTGCTTGCCGTGCATGCCGTATGCCTGCTCCTTGTGGCAGTCGGTACAGGCCTTGTCGGCACTGCGCAGAAATTCCACTTCATGTGTAGTCGGTGCCGGGGCGGTTGCCGCATCGGCGGCCTGGCCCTGCAGGCTGGTGAGCAGCATGGCTGCCATCAGCATCAGTCGTAAGAAATCCATTGTTAAATCACCCATAGGAAGCCTCCATCCGGCTGCGGGCCCGACACGGCGGGCCCGCATGCCTCGTCATTGTGCGAGCCGTCCGGCCGCTTTGGCCTCGGCATCCCAGGCGGGGACAGTGGTCTTGAGGAACTGGGCCTTGTCGCTGTTCATCTGCTTCATGTCCATGCCAAGAGCGGCCTGGGCCTTCTCCTTGCTGGAGATGTCAGGAATGGCGATCTCGTGGCTGATCCCCTTGGCGGCCAGCAGGCGTGCCAGCTTGGTGCGGGCGTCGGCGGCCTTGTCCAGGGCGGTTCCCAGCATGCGCAGCGCCACTTCCGGGGCGTGCATCTGCACCCCGTGGGAGGCGATGGAGAAGTCCCAGCGCCATTGGGCGTGACGGATATCCTGCAGAATGTCCTTCATCTCGGCCTCGGTGGCGCCGGCATCCCAGGCGGCCTTGGCTTCAAAGTGGGCGTGCACCAGCTGCTTCTCGACTTTGAGTTTGATCTCGGTGACGGCATCCTTGCGCTGCTTGACCACCCCTTGCAGCATCTCCTTGCTCTGGGTGTGGCAGTTGCGGCAGGTCTGATCGAAGCGATCGAAGGGGTTGCCTACCTTGTGATCGGTGTAGACCTTGCCCTGCTCGTTTTGCACCTTGGGCATGTGGCAGTCGACGCAGGCGACGTTGTTCTGGCCGTGAATGCCGGCGCGCCAGGTTTCGTACTCGGGGTGCTGGGCTTTGAGCATGGGGGTCTTGGAGAGGGCATGGGTCCAGTCGGCAAAGCCAATCTCGTCGTAATACTCTTCCATCTGCTCAACTGTGGTGCCCTTGTCCCAGGGGAATTTCACCGCCTTGGTGGGGCCGCTGAAGTAGTACTCCACGTGGCACTGGCCGCATACCTGGGACTGTTGATCGAAGCGCCCCTGCTCCTTGAACGGCTTGCCGATGGCGGTCATGGCCCGTTCGGCATAGGGACGGGAGAGGTGCAGGGCGGGTTTCCCCTCCTTGAACTCTTTCGAGGCGGTGTCGTGGCAGTCGGCGCAGCCGATGGCGTTGACGATTTCCGGTCCGCCTTTTGCCCACATCCCCTTGAAGTAGCCATCCTCACCCTTCTCGTCGATGACGCGGGCCACGTCCGGGCCTTTGCAGCTCCAGCAGGCCATGGGCAGCGGACCGTCTTCGGCGGTCTTGGGGGCGCCGGTGCGCAGGGTTTCCCGCACGTCGGTCAGCGCATAGAAGTGGCCGCGCGGCTTGTTGTAATCCTTGGAGAAGGGGTAGCCGGCCCAGAGCACCACCATCTGCGGATCTTCCGCCAGGGCGTCGGTGCGCTCGCGGCTCTCGCTGGTGCCTTTCCAACTGGTGAACTGATCGGCGTGATCCTTGGCGAACAGCTCGCTGCGCGCCTCGATCTTGCCCTTGGGGGCACTGTCGTCTGCCTGTGCCAGACTGCCTGCACCCAGCAGGGCGGTCAGCAGCAGGGCCGCCAGCCCTAGTCGAAATAGCTTGTCATATGAACCCACGGTCATCACTCCCAGATAAAAAGTCCATGTCGGGCCTGACCGTTCCATCTTGGTGTGGACATCTGTGCTCATCATCGACGGGCATGGCAGGCCGATCCATTGTTATGGCTGCATATAAATTGGTATTTATGCAATTGCTCGGGGGGATAATACCAAATGGGTAAAATGGATAATCATTTATCCCCGTGGGAGTTGCGCTAGATCAATTGAGGGGGGTGAGGGATGCAAAAAGTGCGATCCAGGTGGAATTATTGAACCTCATCCGAGGGTTATTTCCACCCGTTCTCTTTTGATGAAAATAGGTAAAAACGATGTTCATCATGCTGGCGAGGGGGGAAGGGCGAGAGGCTGCGGGCAGATACAGCGCATGACGGGAGAGAGTGAACCGATTTTATTGAATTTAAATTCAATATTAAGCTTGCGAAGGGGTGAGGGGGAGGCTTCGGTTTTCCATCCCCATGGCCCCTGTCAAGGGGCTCTGTGACAGAAGCTGTCGTAGAAATGGGTGCCAAGAGAGCCATCTATTTTTATAAAAGAGAAATTAAGGGCTTTATTCCAGCATATTCGCGTCCTGGTAGCGTCTTATTGAATTTAATAGGACGGTTTGCGGCATTTACTTTCGATATTTTCGAAAATGACGAAGGGTTATAGGGGGTGATTGACGGTAAAATAGCCGCCTGTCACGGAGACTTTCCCTTTACGCTTCATGTGCTGGGAAGTCTGTGTTTACCCGTTGGAGGATATATGGCCGAGCTGCGAATCGATAAACCGACTCTTATTGCCAAGGTGGAGGGCGCCGTGTTTGTGATGGATGCGGACGGCTCTTTGCGCCGTGCCACCCCTGGCATGCAACTGGAGCCCGGGATGCGCCTGCTCACCGAATCCGACGGACAGGTGGAGCTGGCGGAGGCTGGCAGCGAACGCCCCGAGCCCACCCAGCCCGAGGCGGCACTGCCCGCCGGTGCCGATGCCGAGCTGGCGAGCCTCCAGGAGGCGATCCGCCAGGGGGCAGACCCGACCAAATTGTTTGAAGAGACGGCGGCCGGTAACGCGGCGGCCGCTACGGTTGGCGGTGTGGCCGGCTCCAGCGCCGGCGGTTTCGTGGTGGTGGATCGTATCAATGATGCGACCCTGGCCGAGGCGGGATTTGACACCGGCCATGAGGCGCGCCAGCCGGGCGACGAGTTGCTCTATGCCGAAGATCAGGATCTGCTGGCGGCCATCACCATCACAGAACCCCAGACCGACGACAACATCATCAATGCCGACGAGGCGACCGGCGTCATCATTCGCGGCTTTGTCGAGGACGTGGAAGTCGGCCAGACCGTCACCGTCACCCTGATAGATCAGGATGGCAACCGCCTGACCACCACCACAGTGGTGCTGCCCGGCTTCGTCTGGGAGGCAAACTTCGGCGACGTCACCGGCAAACTGGTGGACGGCCCCCTGACCATCCAGGCCGATACCCAGGACGCGGCTGGCAACCGGGCCAGCGACACCGGCCAGACCCTGCTCGACACCATCACCACCATTACCCTGGATTTGGCGGACGAGAGCGACACCGGCACCAGCCAGACCGATGATCTGACCCGCGACACCACACCGCTACTGCAAGGGAAGGGGGAGCCTGGCGCTACCGTTACCCTGACCCTGGAAGGCAAGGTGATGGCCGTGCTCACCGTGGATGGCAACGGCAACTGGCAATATCAGATCCCCGATACCCTGGCCGATGGCGCCCATGATTTTCGCGTCGATGCGGTGGACATCGCGGGCAACCGGGCCAGCGACACCCTGACGGTGACGGTGGATACCCGTGCCGCCATCGACATCGACGATCTCGATACCGACAGCATTCTCGGCCATGACAAGGTCACCCTGAGCGGCAGTACCACGGACGTGGAGGCGGGGCAGCGGGTGACCATCACCCTGATTGGCCAGAATGGCCAGACCCTCTTCAACGGCAGTGCCCTGGTGGGCAGTGACGGCCGCTGGCAACTGGGAGGCCTGGATCTCTCCAGCATCCAGGGCCCCTACGAGGTTCGCGCCGAGGTGACGGATCTGGCGGGCAACCGGGTGATCGACGGGGCTCCCCTCATCGGTCAGAGCGATACCCTGACCCTCTCCGAGGCGGATCTCGCCAAGGGGCCGGTGAGCGCCACCGGATCCCTGCACACCGGAGCCGGGCTTGATGGCAACCTGCAGGTGAGTTTTGCCGCCGATCAAGGTGCCCTCAATCAGCTTGGCCTGACCAGCCACGGGACGGCGCTCGCCTACCAGGTCAGCGGCCAGACCCTCACCGCCAGCGCGGGGGGCGCGACCGTCTTCACCCTGACCCTGGCCAACGACGGCAGCTATCGCATCGTCTGGAACCAGAGCCTGGATCACGGCCAGGATAGCCTGAGCCTGCCCTTTGCCCTGGAGTACCGCGACAGCGACGGGGATCTTGTGAGCGCCAATCTCACCGTCAACCTGGTGGACAGCACACCGCCGGACTTCACCATCGCCCCCATCAGCCTCACGGAGGATGATTTCACCAATCCGGCGGCGGTGGTGGGACAGAGCCAGTTCGTGGTGGGCCATCAGTCCGATCCCTTGGTGGCAACAAGTGCCGTCTTCGCGGATCAGAGTGCAACCCTGGCCCGTCTCAACGGCAGCGGCATCAGCAGCGACGGCCACGCCTTGACCTTCGAATTCACCGGTGATCGCCTGCTGACGGGTTATTACCTGGATGGCAATGGCAAGCGGGTCGAGGTGCTGAAGGCCGAGCTGACCGCCAGCCAACATGGCAGTGATATCGATGGCAATGTCACCGTCTCCCTCAATGGGCCTCTGGACCATCAGGGCAGCGACCAGCTCTCCCTCGGGCTCACCGTTTCCGCCAAGGAGATAGACGGCGACGAGACCCGCGCCGATCTGGTTGTCTCCATCAGCGACGGTGTGGATCCCCGCCTTGGCATCGATAGCGGGGTCACCTTGCAGGAAGGGGCCTCTGGCCAGACCCTGGATGGCCAGCTGCCGGTGAGCGTGGGCAGCGATCGCCTGGTGTCGCTCAACTTCGAGGCGAACCAGCCCGGCCTGAATGGCCTCACCAGCGGCGGCCAGCCGACCCACTATCAGGTCAACGGCAACGTCATCACCCTGCTGGATGCGGGTGGCAAGACCATTCTGACCGTGACCCTGGGGCTGGATGGCAAGTACCAGGTGGTGCTCGACGGCGTGCTGGATCAACCGGTCAGCACCAACAGCGTCAACCTGGGGCTGCAGGTGCAAGGCACCGACTTTGACGGGGACAAGAGCAACCTTGGCACCCTCAATATCCATATCACCGACGGCGTACTGCCCCAGGTCGACCCCGTCTCCCTCACCCTGGTGGAGGACAGTGACTGGAGCACCGCCCAGACCCTCAGTGGGGATCTCAATATCACCGCTGGCACGGATCCCTTGGTCAGCATCGCATTCGATGCCAGCCAGCCCGGCCTGCAGGGGCTCACCAGCGGCGGTAAGCAGGTCGTTATAAACGTGAGCGGCAACAGCATCAGCGGCGCGGTCAACGGCCAGAACGTCTTCACGTTGACGCTGGATCAGAACGGTCACTACGTCTTCACCCTGAACCAGCCGC
This sequence comes from Aeromonas sp. R7-2, assembly GCF_040908105.1. NCBI lineage: Bacteria > Pseudomonadati > Pseudomonadota > Gammaproteobacteria > Aeromonadales > Aeromonadaceae > Aeromonas > Aeromonas sp. R7-2. The sequence goes on from NZ_JBFODC010000012.1 coordinate 281,637, forward strand.
TGGATCAGGGGAGTGCAGACAG